>NZ_CP095740.1:2896875-3215000 GCF_023078455.1 Luteibacter aegosomatis
GTTGCGCGAACTCGGCGAACGCCACGGATTACCGTGCGTCGCCGCCGGCGACGTGCACATGCATGCGCGGTATCGCCGCTGCCTGCAGGACGTCATGACCGCCATCCGGCTCAATACCACGGTGGCCGACGCCGGGCATGCCCTGTTTCCCAATGGGGAAAGGCACCTTCGCACACGCAACGCACTCGCCAACATCTACCCGCGCGACCTGCTCGAGGAAACGCTCGTCGTCGCCGACCGCTGCACCGGCTTCGACATCCGGAAGATCAACTACGTCTACCCTCGCGAACTCGTTCCGGACGGATTGACCCAGGCCGAGCACTTGCGGCGCCTCACCTACGAAGGCGCAGAACGACGCTGGCCGGATCCCGTCAAGCGGGCCGGCTACGTCGAACGCATCGAGAAGGAGCTGACCCTCATCGCGCGAAAAGACTACGAAGCCTTTTTCCTCACCGTCGAAGACATCGTTCGCTTCGCCCGGCACAAGAACATCCTCTGCCAGGGACGTGGCTCGGCGGCCAACTCCATCGTCTGCTTTTGCCTGGGCATCACCGAGGCGAACCCGGAACAGGTCTCCACCCTGTTCGAGCGTTTCATCTCCGCCCAACGCGACGAACCACCGGACATCGACGTCGATTTCGAGCACGAGCGCCGGGAGGAGGTCCTTCAATACGTATTCGCAAAATACGGACGCGACCGCGCGGCCCTGGCGGCGACCGTCATCAGCTATCGCCCGAAGAGCGCATCGCGCGACGTAGGCCGCGCGCTGGGTCTGTCCGAAGACCAGCTCGACCAGCTCAGCCGCGCCTATTCGTACGCCCATGGCGACGTCTCGATCGACCAGCGGCTGACCGAGCGCGGTTTCGATCCTTCGAATCCGACCATGCGGCTGCTCAAGTGGATGGTATGCGAGCTGCAAGGCATGCCACGCCACCTTTCCCAGCACGTGGGCGGATTCGTCATCTCCGACACGCCCCTGCATCACCTCGTACCCGTGGAGAACGCCTCCATGGACGACCGCACGGTCATTCAATGGGACAAGGACGACCTCGAAACCATGAAGCTCCTGAAGGTCGATTGCCTCGCCTTGGGCATGCTCACGTGCATGCGCAAGGCTTTCGATCTGTTGCGAAAGCACGACGGAAAAGACTACCGCGGTATCGCCGATATCGAACACGATGACGGGGCAACCTACGCGATGATCCAGAAGGCCGACACCGTCGGCGTTTTCCAGATCGAATCGCGCGCGCAGATGTCGATGCTTCCCCGATTGAAGCCGGAAAAATACTATGACCTCGTGGTTCAGGTAGCGATCGTCCGCCCCGGACCCATCCAGGGCGGCATGGTGCATCCGTACCTCGAACGCCGTCGCATGAACCAGGAAGACATCGTCTATGAGAGGGGCGTCAAGGACGTGTTGGAGCGAACGTTGGGCGTGCCGATTTTCCAGGAGCAGGTCATGCATCTGCTGCAGGTGGTGGCCGACTTCACGCCTGACGAGTCCGATGACCTTCGTCGCTCGATGGCGGCATGGAAACGTCGCGGCGGCCTGGAAAAGTTCGATGCCAAGATTCGGACGAACATGGCACGCAACAACTATTCCCCGGATTTCATCGAGCGAATCATCGAACAGATCAAAGGCTTCGGCAGCTACGGCTTCCCCGAATCCCACGCCGCCGGCTTTGCACTCATCGCCTACGCTTCCGCCTGGCTCAAGTGCCATCATCCTGAAGTGTTCACCTGCGCCCTGCTCAACAGCCAGCCGATGGGCTTCTACGCGCCCGCGCAACTGGTGGCCGACCTGCGCCGGCACGGCGGCGAGGTGCGACCGCCGGACGTCCTGGCCAGCCATTGGGATTGCACGCTGGAACCGGCCGCGAACGGACGCCATGCCTTGCGCCTCGGCCTTCGCCTGGTGTCCGGCCTGTCGGAAAAGCTGGCCTCGCGCATCGTCGCCGCGCGCGAGCGGGCGCCCTTGCGCGACCTCGCGGACCTCGCCGCGCGGGCCGACATGAATCGCTTCGAGCGCGAGCGTCTCGCCGATGCCGGTGCCTTGCGCGCGCTCAGCGGCCACCGCCACCGGGCCCGATGGGAAAGCTCCGGCATCGAGCGCACCCTGCCCTTGTTCGGCACGGTGGATGAGCGGCGCCCCAGCCTGCGGCCGCCCCGTCTCGCCGACGACGTGATGGCCGACTATGCCACGCACGGCCTTTCCCTGACCGCGCATCCGCTCTCGCTCATTCGCAAGAACTTGCTATCGCGACGCGTCAAGACAGCGATCGATCTCGGTGGCTTGCGCGACGGGACCTGGGTGCGGCACGCGGGACTGGTCACGGTACGCCAGCGACCGCAGACGGCCAGCGGCATCACCTTCGTCACGCTGGAGGACGAAACCGGCCACGTCAACGTGGTGGTGCGCCCGAAGGTGGCCGAAGCATGCCGTCACGCCTTGCTGGATGCGGTGCTGTTGGCCGTGGATGGCCGCTGGCAATCGGTCGACGGCGTGAACCATCTGGTCGCCGTTCGCCTGCTGGACTTCAGCGATCTGCTTCCGGCCCTGGCCTCGGTTTCTCGCGATTTCCATTAAATGATCGTTGCGCGGCACCGGGCAGGCGAATTTCTCCTGAACGGAGAATGCGAAACGGGAACCGCATGAGTATTCGGTTCATGCGAAAAGCGATAGCGTCAGCACCCGAAACCCCCTCCCGGATTTTCCGGTAACGCGATGCCAATGCGCCGAGCATCGCCACGAACCCCAGGCGCTTCGCTCCAAGGAGATCTTCGCCATGCGTAACACGAAACTGATCCTCGCGATGCTGGCCGGTTGCACCGTCCTCAGTGGCGCCGCGTTCGCGCAGGACGCCTCGCAGAACGCCACTCCGACCCCTGCCTCCACGGCCGGCTCGCAGACCCACACCAGCGACTCGAAGATGGGCAACGAAAACGGTTCGATGACCTCCACGCACAAGAAGGCCCATCACAAGGCCAAGAAGAGCTCGTCGGGCAGCAGCAGCGAGCCGGCGAAGTCGTCCACGTCGGGCATGTAATCGTACCGTCATGACGAAGAACCCGGCGCCTCACGGCGCCGGGTTTTCTTTTGTGTCGAGTCGAGACGTACGTTTGCCAAGCGAACGACGACGTCACATCCAAACCTACAACACCGGGGCTCGCCCACCCGTCGAATCCGCCACGAAATCCGTCGGCACGTGCACGCCGCGCCGGGCGATCTTCTCGGTCATGATCGTGTGGCGCATCATCAGGCCCGACACCAGATACGCCGTGGCGCACGCGGCGAGCAACGGCAGCAACGCATGCGGTTGCATCGTGGTTTCGAAGACGAACACGGCCGATGTCATCAGCGCGCGCGACGCACCGGCGAACAGGGCCGCCATCCCGATCAGGGCAGCCATGCGCGGATCGACATGCAACCACGACCAGTGCGCCAGCAACGCGCCGGCGACGCCGCCCGCCGCGCCGCCGATGGTGAACAACGGAGCCAACGTACCGCCCGACGTACCGCTCCCCAGCGCGATCGACCACGAAACCAACTTGGCCAGCGCCAGCCACGCCATGGCCGCCAAGCCGAGTTGGCCGGAGATCACCTCGGTGATGTTGTCGTACCCCACGCCCAGCGTTTTCGGCGCCACGTAACCCACCGCACCGACCACGAGTCCGCCCAGCGCGGGCCACCACATCCAGTGGATCGGCAGCTTCTCGAACGCATCCTCGATACCGTACGTCAGTCGCGTAACGCCCACGCCGGCGATCCCCATGGCCAGGCCCAGCAATGCGTAGACCAGCAAAGCCAACGGCGCCACGGGTGCCAGTTCCGGCATCGGAAACACCGGCCCTGCGCCCTCAAGCGCGAAACGCATGCCCGTACCCGCCGCGGCAGCCAGGGCCACCGGAATCAGGGAACGCGCACGGCGTTCGAACAACAGCAACTCGATGCTGAGAAGCACGGCCGATACCGGCGCGCTGAACACGGCCGCCATGCCTGCCGCCGCGCCGGCCGCCAACAGCGTCTTGCGCTCGTCCGCGCTCACCGGCAGCCGCTGGCCGAGCAATGAGCCGACCGCGCCACCCGTGGCGATGATGGGCCCCTCCGCGCCGAACGGACCGCCCGTACCGATGGCGATGGCCGACGACAGTGGCTTGAGCCAGGTCATGCGCGCCGGAATACGGCTCTCGTTGGTCAGTACCTGTTCCATCGCCTCGGGAATGCCGTGGCCGCGGATGGCTCGCGATCCCCAGCGCGCCATGATGCCGACGATGATGCCGCCCAACGACGGCAACAGGACCACCCACAGTCCCAGATGATGACCCGCCGGACTGGCGAAGCTCGTGCCGAGTCGTCCATAAAAAGCCAGGTTGGTAACGAAGCCGATCAACAGGGTCAACAGGCGCGCCACGCCGCCGACGGCAAGTCCCAGTCCGATCGCCCACAGACAGAGGCGAACGACACGACGGTCCACCACCGGCAGCCGGGTGGGCATGTGCGCATCGACAAGGGCCTGGTCCAACGACGGGGCGAGCGGAATCGCCGCCCGGTCGTGCGGGAGGTGAAGAGAATCTGTCATGAGATTTTTCGGGGCGAAGAGGGCTGCGACGCAAGGCTACAGGGAACTGCGCTTCGTAGCTGGCTGGAAAATGAACAGCGCGACGTGAGCCGACATCGGCCTAGAAAGCGGTTCCCTGCTGCGAGTCGTCGCCTGCTGTCGCCGCCCGATGAGCGAATGCCGATAACGTGGCTTTCGGTCTTTCTTTCGCGGCGTTCTTCACCTGGAGTACCCCGCGTGCACCGAACGGCAAGGTCCACTTGTCGGGGCCATGGCCGAACAAAGGGCCTCGCAACATCGGCACGTCGCACACACGACGGAATCGCTCGAGGGCGCTTTCGATATCGTAATCGTTGTCGTATTCGCTGACCCGTTGCCCACCCAGGCCTCCCAGCAACAGCGCACGCTGGCCTTCGAGCGCGCCGCCGAGCTTCAATTCGTAGAGCATGCGCTCGATCTTGTAGGCTTGCTCGCCGGTCTCCTCGATGTAGAGAATGCCGCCGTCGATGCGAGGCAGGTAAGGCGTGCCGAGCAGGCTGCACAAAGCGGAGAGGTTACCGCCCCACAGGGTGCCTTCCACCAGGAGGTCGTGCTGCGGCTCAAGACACGTCCACTCCATCTCGGTGCACGGCGCCTGCAGCGTTTGCCAGAAATGCCGCCAGGTACTTTCGCGCAGGAAGTTGCTGCCGAAGTCCTGCACCAGCATCGGACCGTGCAACGAACCGATGCCGGCCCTGGCGTAAAGCGCGCACTGGATCACCGTGAAATCGCCGTGCCCGACGAAATCGCACGACGCTCCCTCGAACCGCGCCGCCAATCCGTCGTAGTCCAGCCGATCAAGTAGCGGAATGGCGCCGTATCCTCCGCAGATCGCCATCACCACGTCGGGCAAGGGTTGGGACGCATCGGCAAGCGCGTTGATGTCCGACGCCCGCTCCTCATCCCTGCCGGCAAAACGCAGATGCACGCGATCGATCACGTCGATACCGGAAAGGGTGTGCCCGGCCGCCTGCAGACGCTCGATGCCGCGTTGGCAGGCGGAGCGATCCGCCGCGTATCCGGAGGGAGCAATGAGCCTTATATCGAGACGCTTTGGCATGAGGGGGCTGGGATCGGACCGGCCTTACCAATACCGCCATGCCCGCATAAAGGCAACCCGAAGTTGACCCTGGCCGCCAGGGTCATCACCACGGCGGACCACGTCGGAGCGTCGTACGGCACGCGGCGCGTGCCCCCTCCGTCACCAGCCGTCGTATTCACCGGCGGTCGTGAGGTCTTCCGCCGCCACGCTGCGGGTGAGCGTTTCACGCGGTTGCTCGCCGAAAACGCTCCGATATTTCTCAGCAAAACGGGAGAGATCCCACATGCCGCAACTCAACGCCACCGACTTGACCGAACGGCGACCGGCTTCCGCGGTGATCAGGCTGCGATGCGCCGTGCACAGGCGCAGCATGGCGAGGTAGCGGTTGGGCGGGATACCCAGCAGGTCGTCGAACGCGTAACGCAGCCCACGCTCGCTTGCCCCGGCCGCTTGGCAGAGTTCCTGCGAGTAGATATCGCGGCGCAGGTTGGCGCGCATGAAGCGCTCGGCGCGGCGCATCACCTGGTAGTGCGCGCGACGGCCACGCGAGGCCACCGGGCGTTCTTCGGACGACGAGCCCAGCGCGACGCGAATGTGCTCGTCGAGCAGGTCCTCCACCGGACCGAACGCCACTTCGTCGGCTTCTTTCACGCGGTCGCGAATCTGCCGATAGGCACGCTTGAGGTGTTCCGAATGCACCGAGAACAGGCGAAGCCGCTGTGCCGCCATGTCGACGTCGGCGTGGTCCGACGCCATGAAGCGTGCCCGGAACCTCGCATAGGGCGCGATCACCAGGGTGAAGCGCGTGCCGCGCTCGAACATGAAATCCGTCGGCGTGCCCCTGAGCAGGGTAACCGCCATGTCCGATTCCACGCTCACGCCCTGGCACCAGCTGCGCTCGCCCGCTTCATGCAGATAGACCAGCATGCAGGCGTCATCCGGAACGGTGAGCGATCCGCGCACGTCGAAGTCGATGTGCGCGCTGAGGTAAGTGACGCCATCGTGCGTCTTGGTGGAAATCGCGGCCCGTGGGCGCGCTGGACTCAGGGTGAGAAGGTCGACTTCGCAGACGCCGAGCGCGGCGCCGAGGGTGACCAGATCGTAGTCTTCCAGACCGGGCACGTCGAATGGACGGCTCATGCGCGAACCTCCGAATGGATGGATTCGAATACCTGTACCTGCCTGCCTTGCGGGACGTAATGAGCCTCACGGCCATCAACCCCGGCAACGCCCCTAACGCTGCCAATCCAGAACCGAACGCTCCAACTTCCCATACAACCCCCGTCCCCAGCAGGCCTGCCTGCACGCAATCCGAATACTCCAAACCCGGATGGTATCCATTTTGGCCGATACCGTCCGATGCGTATAACTAACGGTGTATGCGAGGAAATGCCAGCACTTTGTGAATATGCCGAATTCGCGCAGCGACTGCGAAAGTCCACGATCCCTTTGCTAAAACCGGTACCTGGGTCACGGTTTCGGCCATTTTCTTTCGTGAACGGTCAGGAATACTCGAATTGCCATTTTTAAGATTAGATCGAGAAAATTCGCAAGGTGCGGAAAAAGCCCGCTGCGGCAACGCCGTTTCGCCCGGACGCGGCAAGCGGCTTTGGATCGATCTTCGAACGTCCCGGCCGCCCACGGCTGAGGCTACACTCGACGACCGACCATACGAAGGGAATGTCCCGCCGATGCGACGCCTCGCCCTCGCCTGCCTCGCCGCCTTTGCCCTGGCGGCCTGCCAATCCCACGACGAAGACAAGAACGCCCAGGTTCCCGCCCCGGGTCCCGCCAAGGCCACCACCGCTCCGCCCCCGCCCTTGCCGGCCGTGGCGAACGAGCCGCATACGTTCACGCCCGACATCACGGCCGCCGATTTCGCGGCCCATCTGCGGGTGATCTCGTCCGACGAGTACGAGGGCCGCAAACCGGGCACCCTGGGGGAGCGCCTGACCACGAACTATCTCATCGAGCAGTTCAAGCGAATGGGGCTAGAGCCGGGTAACAAGGGCGAGTGGGTACAGACCGTGCCGGCGGTATCCACTGAACTGACCGGCCAGGACACCCTCAAGCTGGACGTCGCCGAGGGTGGCGGCACCGAGTCGTTCGCCTTCGGCAAGGACATGGTCGTGGGCACGCTCCAGGCGAAGGCCGACGTGGAGCTCAAGGACTCCGACATCGTCTTCGCGGGCTACGGCGTCGATGCGCCCGAAGCCCAGTGGAACGATTTCGACGGTATCGACGTGAAGGGCAAGACGCTGATCGTGCTGGTCAACGATCCGGGCTGGAACGGCAACGATCCGTCACTTTTCAAGGGTCGGGAGATGACCTATTACGGCCGCTGGACCTACAAGTACGAAGAGGCCGCGCGCCAGGGCGCCGCGGCCGTGTTCATCGTGCACCAGACCGAACCGGCCGCCTACGGCTGGAACGTGGTGCAGAGCGGCTGGGCCACGCCCCGACTCGACCTGCCGGCCAGCGAAGATCCCTCGCCCCGCGTGCCGGTGGCCGGGTGGCTCACCCACGAGGCGGCCCAGCGCCTGTTCGCCAAGGCCGGCAAGAATTTCGACGACCTGGAAAAACAGGCCGGCGTGCGCGGGTTCAAGGCCGTGCCGCTGGATGCGAAGGCCAACATCGTCCTGCACAGCAACATCAGCCATTCGCTGAGCAACAACGTCATCGGCATGGTCAAGGGCAGCGAAAAACCCGACGAAGCCGTGATCTACACCGCCCACTGGGACCACCTTGGCCGCGACCCCTCCCTGAAGGGCCACCAGATCTACAACGGCGCGGTCGACAACGGCACCGGCATCGCCGCGATGCTGGAAATCGCCGGCAAGTTCGCCCAGGACAAGCCGAAGCGCTCGGTGGTGTTCGCCGCCGTGACGATGGAAGAATCCGGCCTGCTCGGCTCGCAGTATTACGTGGCGCACCCGCCCTTCCCGCTGGCGAAGACGGTCGCCGACATCAACATGGATGCCTTGCCCATCACCAAGCCCACGAAAGACATGGAGGTCACCGGCATGGGCCAGAACGATCTGGAAGACATGCTGGCCGACGTCCTCAAGGAGGACGGCCGCACGATCAGCGGCGACGCCTCGCCCGAGAAGGGCCACTACTTCCGCTCCGACCACTTCAACTTCGCCAAGGCGGGCGTGCCGGCCCTCGCGGCGGGCGGCGGCGTGGACATGGTCGACGGCGGCAAGGCCGCCGGCGAGGCCGCGGCCGACGACTACGTGAAGAACCATTACCACCAGGTCACCGACGTGTTCGACCTGCGCTGGGATTTCACCGGCGTGATGCAGAACGTCACGGCCTTCTACAAGCTCGGCGAAAAACTGGCCGACGGCGATACATGGCCGGCGTGGAAGGATGGAAGCGAATTCAAGGCGGTACGGGAGAAGTCGTTGGCGGAAGGAAAGAAAAAACCGAAGTGAGGCCTCGCGATAACCGAACGCAAGGCGCTGGGTTCCTGCGTTCGCAGGAACGACGTGAGGTTTTTTCGTGCGTAACGACAAACCTTGCGACTCGTCGTTCCTGCGAACGCAGGAGCCCAGCGCGTCGCGTCCGAGCGAGCAAAGGGCTCCCTTCGAATCTAGTAATTGACCTGCAATTGCATCCGCAGCAGTTTCCCGTCGATACGACGATAAGGCGCCGCGCTCACGTCGGTACGCCGCATGTTGGCGAACGCCACCGCCAGTTCGATGGCATTCGACGGCTGCCACTCGACACCCGCCTCCAGCTCGTCCACCGACATCTTCGGCGCATTCGTATCGAACTTGGCCGCGCCACGATACGTCTGCCACTTCGCGTACGGAATGAAGACACCATTCACGCCTTCGAACCTGTACATCAACTGGGCGTACCCTCCGCGTAGCGAACGGGTGCGGATCGTGCGGCGCGCCACGTCCAGTTGCGGTCCTTCGCCCACGGTCCACTCCGCCTGGAAACCGAACGGTTGCGGGTAATACACCACGTGCGCGGCGATGCGCCGGTCCGTCGACCCCGCATCGGATTCGTTCACCGTCGGCGTGAACGTGCGCCCCTCGATGGTGGCCGACGCCGTGGATACCTTGTAACGCCCCGTGTACGCGTCGGCGCCCACTTCGAGGTATTGCCCGTTGGCGAACTTGAACGGGTAGGAGAAGTGCACCACCGTATGCAGCCGGTCGTTGCGATCCGGACGGTTCGCCCCCTGTCCGTTGTATACGCCGACGCCGAACATGCCGTAATCGCCCGAACCCTTCAGCCCCGACTTCTGCAGATAGGCGAAGCGTTCCTTCGCTTCCTTCGGCGACCAATAGAGGAATACGCCGAGGTCGCGCTCGTCGCGTACGGCGGAATTCAGCGCATCGGCGCGATCGAGCGCCAGGCGGTTCTGGCTCGATTGCAGGTCTTCCCATCCATAGGGGATCTTCGACTGGCCCGCGCGGATGCGCCAGGTCTTTTCGGGGTCGAGCCAGAGGTCCGCGTAAGCGTCGCGCAACTGGGCGAAGTTGCCGGTGCTCGAGCCCGACGGCGTGCTGGCCAGATCGGGCTGGATGTAGATGGACATGCGATCGGTCACGTCACCGCTGATCACCACGCGGGCACGACGGATACCGAAACCCTGCTCCCGGCCGATGTAGCGATCACCCGGAGATTTGAGATCCTTTGCATCCCCGCCGACCTCCTGGTTGTAACGCATCTGCACGTAACCGCGGATGCCGATGCGGTCGTACCAGTGCTTCGACGACGGCGCCGGTGCCGGTGCGGCCACCGTCCGCTCCGCCGGCACCGGCGCCACGGCCGGGGCGGGCGCATCGGGGGCCTGCACGAACCGGCCAAGGCGCTGGCGGCCCGGACCCGGCTCGGCGTAGATCTGGCGGGTGGCGCTATCCACGTACAACTCGATGGCCGCTTGCGGTGAGCCTTCCGCGGCCGCGGTCCCGCACATCGTCCAGAAAGCGGCGGTAAGGGGAAATTTCTTCATGCGAAACCAGCTCCGGATGTCACGGAAAGGCGGTTGAGAAAATACTCAAACGTCGGCGATCAGGAGGCCTACGTGCGAAAACGTCGTAAATCCTTACGGCCGAGCCGCACGGTATAGGGCCCCCGTTGCAGTTCCATGACAGTTTTCGTGACAGGCCCGCATCCGCCTGCACGCGAGTGCAGCCCTTTCGTCATCACCGTGTCACAGGGATAATGCGGGCCAGACGCGCCCTCGCCAGGGGCCAGCTCCGACGCATGGCGAGGCACCTCTCCCACCCCAGGCGGAACCCAAAACATGTCCTTCGCAAGTTCGCGCGGCACGCCGCGACGTCTCGTCATTGCCCTGTCCATCGCCACGGCCCTCGCCGGCGGCACGGCCATCGCCCAGGACGCCTCGTCCAACGCGCAGCCGTCGAACGCGCCGGCCAAGACCGCCACGCTGCAGACGGTCACCGTCACCGCCGAAAAACGCACCGAAGACCTGCAGAAAGTGCCCATCTCGATGACGGTGGTCACCAGCGAAAAGCTCGAGGCCTTCGGCCAGGCCGGCGACGGCGTGCTGCAGCTCGCCTCGCGCGCGCCGAGCGTCTACGCCGAAACGTCCTACGGACGCGAGTTTCCGCGCTTCTACATCCGCGGCCTGGGCAACAGCGACTTCGACCTCAACGCCTCGCAGCCGGTGTCGATGGTCTACGACGACATCGTGCAGGAAAACCCCATCCTCAAGGGCTTCCCGCTGTTCGACCTGGAGCAGGTCGAAGTGCTCCGCGGCCCGCAGGGCACGCTGTTCGGCCGTAACTCCCCCGCCGGCGTGATCAAGTTCGAATCGCGCAAGCCCACGCAGGAAACCGAGGGCTACGCCCGCGTATCCTACGGCTCGTACGGCACCGCCAACGCCGAGGCGGCGCTCGGCGGCAAGCTCGGCGGCAACTGGGCCGGCCGCGTGTCCGCCATCGCGCAGCATCGCGACGGCTGGATCGACAACGAATACAACGGCAAGAAGGACTCGCTCGGCGGCTACAACGATCGCGCCGTGCGCCTGCAGGCCCTCTACAAGGCTTCGGACGACTTCGACGCGCTGATCAACGTGCATGCGCGCTGGCTCGACGGCAGCGCGATGGTCAACCGCGCCAACGCCATCACGCCGGGCAGCGATCAGTTCGTGGCCGACTTCCAGCGCGACAAGGTCGCCCAGGACGGCCGCAACGACCAGCACCTGTTCACCTGGGGCAGCAACCTGCACCTGAACTGGCACTTCGGCGACCTCAACTTCGCCTCGATCACGGGCCTGGAGCGCGCTACCACGTATAGCCTCGGCGACGTCGACGGCGGCTACGACGCCTCCGGCACCCCGGCCACGCCGGGCCTGGGCAACCGCTTCGTCACCCCGTTCTATTCCGAGACGGCCGACGCGCTGCCCAAGGATCGCCAGATCACCCAGGAATTCCGCCTGTCCAACGACAGCTCGGAGCGCCTGAAGTGGCAGGTGGGTACGTATTACTTCGACGAGGACATCGCCATCGCGAACTTCTCGTACGACACGCTCAACAACCACGCGCTCAACGGCTGGGTGGACCAGAGCCAGCGCACCAAGGCCTGGGCGGTGTTCGGTTCGGCCGATTACAACTTCACCGACACCTTCGACGTGCGCGCCGGCGCGCGCTGGTCGCACGACAAGCGCGACTTCAAGGCGGAGCGATTCCTCGGCTTCACCGGCCCGGTGGGTCCGCTCACGTCCGATCCCACCGACTCGCGCTGGAGCGGCGACCTGACCGCCACCTGGCAGCTGTCCGATCGCGCCAATGTCTACGCCCGCGTGGCCAACGGCTTCCGCGCCCCCAGCGTGCAGGGCCGCATCAACTTCGCCAACTCGATCTCCACGGCCAAGCCCGAGACGATCACCTCGTACGAAGTGGGCTTCAAGTCGACGTCCGACGACAACAAGATCCGTTTCAACGCCGACGTCTACAAGTACAACATGCACAACCAGCAGCTGACGGCGGTGGGCGGCGCCACCAACGTCACGCAGCTGATCAACGCGAAGAAGACCGAAGGCTACGGCGCCGAGTTCGACCTCGAGGCCTACCTGACCCCGCAGTTCTACATGACCGCCGGCGGCAGCTACAACCACACCGAGCTCAAGGACCGCAATCTCGCCGTGGCCCCCTGCGGCGGCGGTTGCACCGTGCTCGACCCGCTCAACGCCACCGGCAACGCCCTCATCGACGGCAACGCGCTGCCCAACGCGCCGAAGTGGATCGGCACCTGGACCGCGCGCTATGGCATCCCGTACGGCGAAAGCGGCGAGTTCTTCGTCTACACCGACTGGAACTACCGCAGCGAGGTGAACTTCTTCCTGTACGACTCCGCGGAATTCCGCAGCAAGCCATTCCTCGAAGGCGGCATCCGCGTCGGTTACAACTGGGACTTCGGCAAGCGCGAGATCGCGCTGTATGGCCGCAACATCACCAACAAGCAGGTGATCACCGGCGGCATCGACTTCAACAATCGCACGGCGTTCGTCAATGATCCGCGGATCATCGGCGTGGAGTTCCGGGCGGAGTTGTAAGCCCCATCGCATGTTCCGACCCGAAGAGCCGGCTTCCCCAGGGAGCCGGCTTTTTTCATGCCGGACGAACGCCGCTCCCACTCCCTCTCGCTACTCGCTCCCTGTCTGGCGAGATGTAAACCTTCTTGCATCTCACCGCATCCCATGACTGCCCGGCCCGCTACCCCACCAGCACACCCCGGCAGCCCGCCCCGGCATAGGCCATAAGTCATATGGAATTTCACGAAATTCCGGTTGACGACTAAAAATCTGGTGTTATAGTTCACTACAACACCACTCACCCAGAGCACTAGAGGAGAGAGCACCATGAAAAACGTCAACTACATCGCCGTCGCCGCCTCGTTCGCCATCGCCATGGCCACCTTGGGCGTCTTCAGCAGCACCTCCACCAAGGCCCCGCCGCTGACCGTCATCAACGGCACGCACGTCACCGACATGGCCCCGATCGTCGTCTACGCCGACGCCACGGACACCGTCGCTTCCCTGTAACCCACTGTCCCAGCACGTCATCGGAGTCGAAACCCCATGAAAGCGCCGAACCTCATCGCCCTGACCGCATCCGTCCTGATCGCCGGCACCAGCGTGTTCGCCCTGCGCTCCTTCGATGACCGTGCCGCCGCACTCTCGGCCGCGCCGCACTACATCAACGGCACGCGTGTCGTCGACCTCCCCGCCGTCGTGGTGAAGCCGACCGACGCCGAGGTGCGGCAGGCCATGCCGACCGGCCAACACGTACTCGATTCGGCCGCCGACGCCATCCGGCGCAGCGCCGAAGACCGTGCCGCCGCACTCATCGGCGCACAGCTGAGCATGCCCTACTATTCGTTTGGCTCCGCATTGCGCCAATCGGCGAAGGATTGAACTACATGTCCATCACCTGGAACGACAGCGTCCCGATCTATCGCCAGCTACGCGAACGCGTCGTGGCCATGATCCTGGACGGCGCCTTGAACGAAGGCGACCCGCTGCCGTCGGTGCGCCAGGTAGCGGGTGATTTCCAGATCAACCCGCTCACCGTCTCCAAGGCGTACCAGGAGCTGGTCGACGAACAACTGGTTGAGAAACGGAGGGGTCTTGGCATGTTCGTGATCGATGGAGCGCGCGAAGCGCTGCTCAAGAGTGAAAGGGAGCGCTTCCTGCGCGAGGAATGGCCGGCACTGTACGCCCGCCTCCAGCGCATGGGCCTCGATCTGAAAACCCTGTTGCGTGAGGCCGATGGCCCCACAGAGGATCCGTCATGACCGCGGTCGTCACCGCCAATGGCCTCACCAAGCGCTACAAGTCGCAAGCCGCGCTCGATGGTGCCACCTTCCAGATCGGCTCGGGCCGCATCGTGGGCCTGATCGGCCCCAACGGGGCCGGCAAGACCACCGCGCTGAAGGCCATCCTCGGCCTCACCACCTTCGACGGCCAGCTCGAGGTCCTCGGCCTGGATCCGCGCAAGGATCGCGACAAGCTGATGGAACAGGTGTGCTTCATCGCCGACGTGGCCGTGCTGCCCCGCTGGATGAAGGTGGGGGACGCCGTCGACTTCGTGGCGCACACCCACCCGCGTTTCGACCGCGCCAAGTGCGAGGCCTTCCTGGCCCGCACCAAGCTGCAGCCGAAGCAGAAGGTGCGCCAGCTCTCCAAGGGCATGATCGTGCAGTTGCACCTTGCGCTGGTGATGTCCATCGACGCGAAGCTGCTCGTGCTGGACGAGCCGACGCTGGGCCTGGACATCCTCTACCGCAAGCAGTTCTACCAGAGCCTGCTGGAAGACTACTTCGACGAGGAGAAGACCATCCTGGTCACCACCCACCAGGTGGAGGAAATCGAACACATCCTCACCGACCTCATGTTCATCCGCGACGGAAAGATCGTGCTCGACGCCGACATGGACACCGTGGGCGAGCGCTTCAGCGAAGTGCTGGTCAGCGCCGAATTCGCCGCGGCCGCCCGCCAGCTCAAACCGCTGGACGAGCGCCAGGTGTTCGGCAAGAGCATTTTCCTCTTCGACAACGTCAGCCGGCCCGAGCTGGAACGCCTGGGCGAGGTCCGACGCCCATCGATCGGCGACCTCTTCGTCGCCACCATGAAGGGCACTTACGCATGAAAACCTTCTACTGGCTGGTCAAGCGCGAGTTCTGGGAGCACAAGGGCGGCTTCATCACCGCGCCCATCGTGGCCGGCATCATCTGCTTCCTGCTCAACGCCATGCTCATCGCCTTCGGCGAGGGCCATTACGGCGGTGGGGACTTCCACACCAATTTCTCGATGGCCTACAACAGCGACAACCTGGCCCAGGCCGGTGCCGTCATCGACGGGCTGCTCTACGGCGTGACGATGATGGTGATGATCGTCACCGCCATCGTGGTGTTCTTCTACAGCCTGGGCTCGCTGTACGACGACCGACGCGATCGCAGCATCCTGTTCTGGAAGTCGCTGCCGCTGTCGGATACCTCCACCGTGCTGTCGAAGCTCGCCAGCGCCGTGATCTTCGCCCCGGCCGTGGCCGTGGTGGTGGGCGTGGTGGCGGGCCTGGCCCTGACGATCATGTTCGCCGGCGTCGCCACCTTCCACGGTTTCTCGCTGTGGCCGCTGCTGATGCAGGCACATCCGATCAAGGTCATGATCAACCTCGTGCTGCTCATCCCGCTCTATGCGCTCTGGGCACTGCCCACCGTCGGCTGGCTGATGCTCTGCTCCGCCTGGGCCCGCAGCAAGCCGTTCCTCTGGGCCATCGCCCTTCCCGTCGGCAGCGGCGTGCTCGTGGGATGGTGGGGCCTGATGATGGGCAACGGCGGGTTCACCAGCCTGTACTGGCGCCACGTGGTGGGACGCCTGCTCGGCGGACTGACGCCGGGGGGCTGGATGACCGAAACCTCGAAGCTCGTCCACTTCGACGGCGACAATCCCGCCTCGGCGCTGGAGAAGTTCGATCTGGCCTACCACTACAGCGCGCTCGCCAGCCCTCCGCTCTACCTGGGTGTCCTGGCCGGTGTGGCGATGATCGCCGCGGCGATATGGTTCAGAAGGTGGCGTGACGACAGTTGATCCCCTCGCGGCTCCCACGAACGTGGGAGCCGCGTCGTTTGCGGACGCTTACGGGGCGAGATCGATATGAGCCGCCAGGCAGGCCACCATGGCATCGAACACGATCCGGCAACGCCGGCTGCCGACCAGGTCACCGTGCATCGTGACCCAGGTGTCCAGCGGAAACACGAAGTCATCGGGCAGCACCCGCACCAGCTCCGGATCGCGCCGGGCCAGCGCCACCTGGCAGATGCCGATGCCGCCACCGGCTCGGATCATGGCGAGCTGCGCCACGTCGCTGTCGCTGCGTAGCGAGAACGACTCCCGATCCCACCGTGGAAACCGGGTCCTGGCGGCCCGAATGAACGGGGTTTCGTCATCGAAGCCGATCAGCGAGTGCGCCGCCAGGCCGTCGAGCGTTTCGGGCGTGCCGTGCCGCGCGAGGTAGTCGGCATGGGCGAACAACCCCAGTTTGACGGTACCCACACGGCGCGCGACCAGCGCCTGCTGTTGCGGCGGCGTCATGCGGATCGCGATGTCGACCTCACGCTGCAGCAAGTCCTGTACGCGATTGGTCGGCACCAGTTCGATATTCAGCGCCGGGTAGTCACGGCGTAATCCGGCCAGGGCCCGCGGTACCACTTCCACGCCGATCACTTCGCTGGCCGAGATGCGGACGGTGCCATGGATGCCCTGCCCCTGGCTGAAGGCTTCCCGTTCCAGGGCGGCGGCCGTGCTCCGCATGGCTTCGGCGTGTCCACGGAGCGCGAGCGCGACGTCGGTAGGCACCAGCCCCGACGGGCCTCGCGTGAACAGCGTCTGGCCGAAAGCGGCCTCCAGCGCCGAGATATGTCGGCCGACGGTGGGCTGGGTCATGCCCAGCATCCTGGCGGCGCCCGATAGCGAGCCTTCCGTCAGGACGGCTAACAAGGTGCGGTAGTGTTCCCAGCCGATGTGCTCGCCCATACGAAAATGTATAGCCGGTATAGGTCGATGGCAATTCCAGCGCATCCGCATGGCGAGGACGATGGGCGACTTCCTCCTGCCAGAGATATAGCGCCATGACGAACGGTTCGGAAAAGCAGGTACTGGTCCTGGGCGCCAGTGGCGGCATCGGTGGCGAAGTCGCACGCCACTTGCGGGATGCCGGATGGCGCGTCAAGGCGCTCAAGCGCGGCATGGACGTGCCCGAACGACGCGAGGGCATCGAATGGTCGGGCGGCGATGCGATGAGCCCGGACTACGTACGGCAGGCGGCCCGGGGCTGCCAGGTGATCGTGCATGCGGTCAACCCGCCCGGTTACCGCCACTGGGCCGAGCGCGTGCTGCCGATGGTGGATAACACCATCGCCGCCGCGATCGCCGAACGGGCCACCATCGTGTTGCCGGGAACGGTCTACAACTACGGCCCCGACGCGTTCCCGTCGATCGCCGAGGAGGCTCCGCAGAATCCGCTGACCCGCAAGGGGCGCATCCGGGTTCAACTGGAGCAGCGCCTGTACGACGCGACCCTGCGGGGCGCGCGAGCGATCGTGGTTCGTGCCGGGGACTTCTTCGGACCGCGGGCGGCCAACAGCTGGTTTTCCCAAGGCCTGGTCCAGCCCGGCAAACCGATAAGGCACATCCGCGTACCGAACGACGCCGGCGTCGGTCATCAGTGGGCTTACCTTCCCGACGTCGCCCGTACGATGTGCGCCCTGCTCGAACGGCGCGACGGGCTGGAGCCGTTCGCCCGGTTCCACATGGACGGCCATTGGGACGCCGACGGAACGGCATTGGCCGAGGCCATCCGCGAGGTGGCTCGACGACACGGACAGACCCCCACGATCTCCGCGTTTCCCTGGTGGCTGACCCGACTGCTGGCCCCCGCCGTGCCTACGCTTCGCGAACTCCGGGAGCTGCGCTACCTCTGGAGCGAACCCTTGCGCCTGGACAATCGCCGCCTGCGGGCCGTCCTCGGCGAGGAACCGCATACCCCGCTGAAGGACGCCGTGGAGGCGACCCTGGCGGGGATGGGCTGCATCGCCCCTTCGGACACGGGCTCGACGCCGAAACGCCCGAGGTGAACGGCCGGCGCCGTGCGATCAGGCGATGTCGTCGAGAATCCGCTTCGCCGTGTCCTTCTGCATCTGCGAGCCCTCGGCCATCACTTCTTCCAGCATCAGGCGCGCGCCTTCGGCGTCGCCCATGTCGAGATAGGCGCGGGCCAGGTCGAGCTTCGTATCGACCGGATCGTCGCTGAAGCCCTCGGGCGAGGTGTCGAGCGTGAGGGGCTCTTCGTCGGGGAAGCGCGGTTCGTCGAAACGCGGCGGCTCGTCAAAATGCGGCACGTCCAGATGCGATTCGGTCCGGATCGGATGCACCGGGGTCTCCGGCACGTCGTCGAACGACCAGGTCTGGCGGTCTTCCGGTAGCGTCGTCTCCTCGGCCAGCACGTCGCCGAAAGCGGGGGCGTGGGTTTCGTGCGGCTCGACGTAAGGCGATGCCGGCGCGTCGACGTCGAACACGTCCGGCGCATTCGGGCGCGTTTCCGCTTCCGCGCGCTGCACCGGCGTGAGGTCGAAGTTGAAGTGGTATTCGCTGTGCTTCTGCGGCGCGGGAGCGACGCGTTCGTCGTCTTCGGGGCTGGTCACGTAGTGACCCAGGTCGAATTCCTCGAGCGCGGCGGCCTCGTGCGCCTCATGGGGCGTCGATGCCGTATAGGTATCGGACGCGTACTCGTCCTCGTCGACGTCACCCGGTACGCCGCCGAACAGCGGATGCGTGGGCGCGAGCTCCTGGCCCATCGCCACCACGTCGCGCCATTCGGGCTGGTCCGGATCGGAGATGTGGGCGTACATCGCCTCGGCGGCGGCTTCGAAATGATCGACGTCGCCCCGGCCGTAGTAGAGGCTCACCAGTTCGAGATGCAGGCCGATGTCATCGGGATGTTCGGCCAACGCGTCGAGGATCTCGCGCTGGTCCGGATCGATGCCTTCGAGCCCGTCGAAGCGCGGCTCGTCGCCGAATCGATCGGCCAGCGAGGGCGTAGCCAGCGGCGCCACGGGGGCGACCACCGTCTTCTTGCGACGGGCGAACAACGCCAGCAGGAGCAGCAGCACGACGACACCGCCGGCGCCCCATGCCCACGGCTGCATGAACCACGGCGTCTCTTCTTCGACCGGCGCGGGCGCGGGACGCGGCGTGGCGGCCGGCTTGACGGCCTGCGGCGGAACGGCGGCGGGCGCTTTCAGCGGCGTGGTGGTCACGGTCGCCGCGGTGGCCTCGCCGGCGGTGGAGGCCGCCTTCGGTGCGGCGGGCGCACTGGCCGCGGCCACCGGAGCAGCGGCGGAAGCCGGGGCGGCGGAAGCGGCAGGGGCCGGCGCACTGGCGGGCGCCGCCACGGCCGCGGGCGCCTTGCCCGCCTCGACCAGCTTGCGCTGGAGCTCGGCGATCTCGCTGTCCTTCAGGCTGATCAGCCGCTCGTTCTTGGTCTTGATCGCCTCCAGGTCGGCCACGCGGGACTTGAGCTCTTCGCCCTGCTGGCGCAACGAGGCCACGGATTCCTGGGAGGTGGCGAGTTCCTGCTTGAGGCCCGCCACCTGGGCATCGCCGGTGCCGTTCTTCGAGCCGGCGCGGGTGGAGGCGGCCTCGCCGCCCTCCTTCGCCGGAACGAGAGCGAGCCGGTCGTCGCTACCGGACGACCGGGCCTTGCCCTGCGCGGCACCGGTGGAGGCGGCATCGGCCACCACGGCCGGCGAACGGGCGGCGCCCGAGCGCCAGGCCTCGTTCTGGCGACGCACCTCGGTCAGCGCCGCGGCGGCGGACTGCGCCTTCACGTCGTCGGCGGAGGGGATGCGCAGCACGGCGCCGGTCTTCAGCGCGTTGATGTTGTCGCGGTAGAAGGCGTCGGGATTGGCCTTCTGCAACGCCACGAGCATCTGGTTGATGTCGGCGCCGTCCGCGTGGTCGCGGGCAATGGCCGAAAGCGTTTCGCCGCGCTTCACCGGACCGACCTGGCTGGCGGAAGCGGACGGCGCGGCCGGGGCGCGTGGCGTCGCGTGCGTGCGCGGCGCGGGCGCCTCGGCGCGGGACGGCGCCGCCACCGGAGCGGCCGGTGCGGTACTTTCGGTTCGCGACGGCTGCGCCTCCGGGGACACCCTGGCCGGCACTTCGGAGGTACGCGACGGGCGAGGACCGGCAGCCACGTTCGCGCCGGGCGCGGACGGCGTGCTGCCCGGCGGATCGAGCAGCATGGTGACCTCGCGGACGACCTTGTTGCCGCCGGCGCTCACTTCGACGAGGAAGTCGAGATAGGTATCGCGGATCGGCTCGCTGCTGGTGACGCGCACCACCGGCTGGCCGGAGGCGCCCCTGGCCATGGCGAAGCTCAGCGCCACCGGAAGCCCTTCGCGATTGAGTCCCGCGCGGGAGAAGGCTTCGGCCGAGGCCAGCGTGACGTGGATATCGCCGGTGCCACCCGTCACCCCGGTGATGGGGATCTCGGCGAGCAGCGGCTGGTCGATGGTGGACCGCACCTGGGCGGGGCCGAGGTTCTGGGCCATGGCATGGCCGCCGCCCGCGGCCAGCGCCAGCATGATGGACAGCTTGAGTGTGCGGTTCATTGATCGCTTCCCCCGAACATATACCCGTGCCGGCGGCTCGCCTTCTGTGGGCGGATGGCCGCGAAGGCGCCACTGTAGTGCACCCCAGCAACAACTAACAATAGCGCCGACGGGCATTTACGAGACAACGTTGAGGCCATCCTCAAGTTGCCCGCGGGCCCGCGAGTGCCCCCTGTATGCACCGCCGATGCATCCGGCGGGTTCGTTACGGTTTTTGCCGGGCTTCCAGCTGGCGCTGGAGCTCGGCGATCTTGCGGTCCCGCTCGTCCAGCGACTGGCTGGCCGCGTGGGAGTCGGCTTCCAGCGCATTGACCCGCGCCTTGAGCTTTTCCACCTGGGCACCTTCGGCGGCGACCTGCCCGCGCGTGGCATCGAGCCTCGCGCGGGTGGCCCGGGCCGGTTCCGCGCGCGCCGCCTTCGCCTTGGTCGCCTGCGCGGCCAGCGCCGGGAGGGCGATGGTGCACAGCAGGAAACCGGCGAGCGCGGCGCGGCGGTTCATCAGAGGTGATCCCGGATGAGGATTTCGGCGATCTGCACGGCGTTGAGCGCGGCACCCTTGCGGATGTTGTCGGCCACCACCCAGAGATCGAGGCCGCGATCGTGCGAGATGTCCTCGCGGATGCGGCCGACGAAGACCGGGTCCTTGCCCGCCGCGTCGCCGACCGGCGTCGGATAGCCGCCGGCCTTGCGCTCGTCCATCACCACCACGCCCTCGGCCTGCTCGAGGAGTTCGCGGGCGCGCTCGGCGGTGACCTTGTCGCGCGTTTCGATGTGCACCGCCTCGGCGTGGCCATAGAACACCGGCACGCGCACCGCGGTGGGATTCACCTGGATGGATGGGTCTTCCAGGATCTTCCGGGTCTCCCAGACCATCTTCATTTCTTCCTTGGTGTAGCCGTTGGCCTGGAATTCGTCGATATGCGGGATCACGTTGAACGCGATCTGCTTCGGGAACTTCTCGACCTCGACCTCCTGGAAGTTGAGCATCTGGGCCGTCTGCTTGCCCAACTCCTCCAGGCCGCTGCGGCCCGCGCCGGACACCGACTGGTAGGTGGCCACGTTGATCCGCTCGATGCCGGCCTCGCGATGGATCGGCGCCAGCGCCACCAGCATCTGCATCGTGGAACAGTTGGGATTGGCGATGATGCCGCGCACCGTGTAGTCGGCGATGGCGTGCGGATTCACCTCGGACACCACCAGGGGGATGTCGTCCTGGTAGCGGTATTCGGAGGTGTTGTCGATCACCACCGCGCCGGCCGCAGCCGCACGCGGCGCGTGCTCGCGGCTCACCGAGCCGCCGGCGGAGAAGAAGGCGATGTCCACGCCGTCGAAGTCGAACGTGGCCAGGTCTTTGACGACGCAAGGTTTTCCGGCGAAATCGACCGTGCCGCCCGCCGAGCGCTCGCTCGCCAGGGGAATCAGTTCGCTCACGGGGAAGTCCCGTTCGGCGAGGATCGACAGGAGGGTTTCGCCGACCGCGCCGGTCGCGCCCACCATGGCCACCTTGTAACTCGTCTTCTTGCTCATCTTCGCTCTTGTTGGCGGGGGGGTAGAGGGTCAGCTGGCGTCGGCCAGCACACCCGGATTGAGGATCGTGGGTGGCCGGCCGGCGTGAGGACCATGCCCGAACGCCGCCAGCACATTGTCCACAGCCAGCGCCGCCATATCGCGACGTGTGTCGCGACTTGCGCTGGCGATGTGGGGACTGAGCACGATGTTGGAGAGTTTCATGAGTTCGGGATGCACGCGCGGCTCGCCCTCGAACACGTCGAGCGCCGCCGCGGCGATCGTGCCGTCGGCCAGGGCCCGGGCCAGCGCCGCGTCGTCGACGATGCCGCCGCGCGCGATATTGGTGAGCGTGGCCGTGGGCTTCATGGCCTTCAGCTCGGCCTCGCCGATGCTATGGCGGTTGGCCGGGGTGTACGGCAACACCAGGACGAGGTGGTCGGCGCGGGCCAGCAAGGTGGCCTTGTCGACGTACGATGCCCCGCACTCGCGCTCGATAGCGGCATCGAGCCGCGAGCGGTTGTGGTAGATCACCGGCGAGCGGAAGCCCGCGGCGCGGCGCGCGATGGCCTGGCCGATGCGGCCCATGCCGAGGATGCCGATGGTCTTGCCGTGCACGTCGGCGCCCAGCCAGCCGTCGAAACGGCTGCCCTTCCACTGGCCGTCGCGCAACCAGCGCTCGGCCTCGCCTACCCGGCGCGCGGCGGCGAGCATCAGCGCCCACGCGTAGTCGGCCACGGTTTCGTTGAGCACGTCCGGCGTGTTCGACGCACCGACGCCGGCGGCGGTCAGCGCGTCGATGTCGAGGTTGTTGTAGCCCACGCCGAGGTTGGCCACGAAGCGCAGGCGCGGCGCATGGGCCAGCACGTTCGCGTCGATGCGGTCGGCGAGGCCCACGATGGCCGCGTCGGCGTCGGCGAGCCGGGCGGCGATGTCGTCGGCCGTATACGGGCGTTCTTCGTTTTCAGCATGCACTTCGAAGTGCTCGCGCAGGCGGTCGACGATGTCCGGAAAGAAGGGCCGCGAGACCCAGACCTTGGGCTTGCTCATGCGCTCAGGCCTGTACGGTGCCGGGGATGCGCGGGGGCACCCCGCCCACGTCGCCGCACTGCGCGCGGTGGCGCAGGGCCTGGTCCATCAGCACGAGGGCAAGCATGGCCTCGACGATGGGTACGGCGCGGATCCCCACGCAGGGGTCGTGCCTGCCCTTGGTGACCACTTCGGTCGGCTCCCCGGCGCGGTCGACGCTGCGGCCCGGCACGAGGATGCTCGAGGTGGGCTTGAAGGCCACGGAGACCACCACGGGCTGGCCCGTGGCGATGCCGCCGAGGATGCCGCCGGCATGGTTGGAGAGGAAGCCGTCGGCGGTGATCTCGTCGCGATGCTGCGTGCCGCGCTGGGCCACGGCGGCGAAACCGTCGCCGATTTCCACACCCTTGACCGCGTTGATCGACATCATCGCGCTGGCGATCTCGCCGTCGAGCTTGCCGTAGATCGGCTCGCCCCACCCCGCCGGCACGTGGTCGGCCTGCACGGTAACGCGCGCGCCCACCGAGTCGCCCGACTTGCGCAAGGCGTCCATGTAGGTCTCCAGTTCGGGCACCTGCTCGGCCCAGGGCCAGAAGAACGGGCTGCCCTCGATCGCATCGGCGTCGAAGCCGCGCGGCACGACGTCGCCGATCTGCGAGACGTGGCCGCGCACCGTCACGCCGTAGCGCTGGGCCAGCCACTTCTTCGCGATGACGCCCGCCGCCACGCGCATGGTGGTTTCGCGCGCCGATGAGCGTCCGCCGCCGCGCGGATCGCGGATGCCGTACTTCTGCCAGTAGGTGTAGTCGGCGTGGCCGGGGCGGAAGGTATCGAGGATGTTGCCGTAGTCCTTCGAGCGGGCATCCGTATTGCGGATGAGCAGCGCGATGGGCGTACCGGTGGTCACGCCTTCGTACACTCCCGAGAGGATCTCGATGTCGTCGGCCTCGCGGCGCTGCGAGGTGTGCCGCGAGCGGCCGGTGGCGCGGCGCTCGAGGTCGGCGCGGAACTCGCCGGCCTCCAGCGGCAGACCGGGGGGGCAACCGTCCACCACGCACCCGATCGCCGGGCCGTGGCTTTCGCCGAAGGTAGTGACCGCAAGGAGCTTGCCGAACGTATTGGAGGACACGGTACTTCCGCTGGGTATCAGGTTCTTGCGGCCCGCGCGGCCGAGATGTCGGCGGCGTGGGCGACGAGGTCGCGGCGCTCGAGGGCGAAGATGCCCATCTGGCCCACCTTGAACTCCAGCCAGACGAACGGTAGACGCGGCAGGAGGTTGACCAGCGCATGCTCGCTATCGCCCACTTCGACGATCAGCAGGCCGTCTTCGGACAGATGGTCGGCCGCCTCGTCGAGGATGCGCAAGGTGATGTCCAGTCCATCATCCCCGGATGTCAGGCCGAGGACGGGCTCGTGGCCGTATTCGGCCGGCATGGCGGCGTATTCGTCGTTGGTGACGTAAGGCGGGTTGGAGACGATGAGGTCGTAGACCGCGCCCTTCACCCCGGCGAACAGGTCGGACTGGATCGCCCGCACGCGGCCCTCGACGTGCTGGTAGACGATGTTCTCGTTGGCCAGCGACAGGGCGTCGTCGCTGACGTCGATGAGGTCCACCTGCCAGTCGGGGTTGTACTCGGCCATGGCGATGCCAATGCAGCCCGAGCCGGTGCACAGGTCGAGCGCGCGCGCGACGTGGCGGTCGTCCAGCCACGGGGTGAAGCGGCTCTCGATCAGTTCGGCGATGGGCGAGCGCGGCACCAGGGCGCGGCGGTCGCTCTTGAACTTCAGGCCGGCAAACCAGGTTTCGCCCACGAGGTAGGCCACCGGCACGCGCTCGACGATGCGTTTCTCGATGAGCGAGAGAATGCGCTCCCTCTCCTCGGCCACCAGCGTGCCCGCGCCGTAGGCCGGCGGCAGGTCGGGCGGCAGGTGCAGCGCGGCCAGCACCAGGTGGGTGGCCTCGTCGATCGGATTGTCGTGGCTGTGCCCGAAGGTCAGGCCGGCGGCCGAGAAGCGGCTGGCGCCGTAGCGGATGAAATCGATGATGGAGGTCAGTTCGCTGGTCACGTGCGGGGCTTTCTGTGGCTGACCCGGGAGTATAGCCGTCTACGGCGTCAGGTTTCCCCTGCGACCGCCCTCCCCTTGCCGCTTTCGTTGCGGCTCACCTCGCATTGGCGAGGGCCTGGCGCGCCTCGGCGCGAAAAGCGATGGCGATGGGGGCGGGAGCCCCGGCCGCGCGCCCTGTCGGCCGCACGTCGCCCGTCCCCTCCGGGGCACGGGCCTTTACGCGGGATTTTTCGACGCGCCATCCATGGCTCAGCGGAAAACGACGTTCATCCTGACCGTCCTCGGGCGCCTATCGCGGCCGACAGGGGCGCGGCCGGGACGTTTTCGGCGGTGCGGGCCGGCTTCATCCTGGGGAAGCGCCGTCTCCTGCTCGAACGTTTCGCCGTAGGCACCGGCCTGCGCCGGTGCGACGACATTCCCGAGCAACACGGCTATACCACCATGCAACGAAGCGTCGCACCGGCGCAGGCCGGTGCCTACGGCGAAGCAACCGGTTCTCGCCTCACCTCGCCCCAAGCACCCGCACATGCGCCTGCGCCGCACACGCCACCCCATGCGACGTCATGGCTTCGATCGCTCCCAACGCCAACACCATCTTCCCGCGATCCACCACCTCGACCTCCTCCACCCACTCCGCCAGCAACTGCGTCATGCCGCGCGCGTACTGCAACCACTCGGTCGCCTCGTTCAACAATTCATGCGCCGACGCTTCCACACCTTCAGCCATCACTCGCTCCGTACCTCGAAAATCACTCACCGCGAAACGTGGCACGCCGCGAACGACATGCCACGGATCAACGGGCTTGCTCAAAAAACGAAAGCGGCGCGAGGTTTCCCACCAACGCACGTGACCTCGCCGGATCGAACCACCCGCGCCATTCCGCTTCAGCCGTGCCTGCGGGAAAGGCAGACAGGCGACGGTCGGGCGAGTGCCGTATGATCAGGGGTACCCATGATCGACTCCTTGCTAGTTGATTGTGGATAGCGGCTCGGGAGTGTTGCTGCACTCTCGGGCCGCGCTTCTTCACCGCATGCAGCGATGGTCGCCTACGACCGCATAAGCCGAAACCGTAGGCAACGAAGCGACCCTAACAAAACAACACGAAGTTGTCTGTAGGCGCATCCAATTTTTCGAAGTGCTCGTCGCACCGGCGCAGGCCGGTGCCCACCGCGAAGCCTTCAATCGTCGCGACAACCTGCCCGCCCCCGATTCGTCATTCCTGCGCACGCAGGAATCCAGTACCGAGCGTCTATTCACGAGAAAACCTCATTCGGACGCTTTTTGCGAATCGTCTCAAAACTCACGCATGCCGTCGGACAACGCAGGCCATCAAGGAGAAAAATCGCCACCCGCCAACTCACCCACACAGAACCTCGTCATCTAATCGAGCAAACCCGTGATGCTCAAACATTTTTAAAATACGCAACCCATAGTTGCACACCCTTGTCCGTCATGACCTGACTGCCATCATCAGCCAAGAACCGTAGACATCCGAGCAACGCACTTCTACCTTCGATCGCTCACTGATCTTTCCCAAATCGACCCGCCACGGCCAATGACGGCGTCGGTGCGCGCGTGATGAGCGTGGCGATTCGGATAAGCATCCGATGCATGTGTACGATCCAGCACGCGCAGAAAGAGGTGAGAACCGGCTGTTTGCCGTAGGAACCGGCCCGCGCCGGTGTGACGCTTCGATGCGCGTCGAGGTATCCATCCTCCCGTCGCACCGGCGTATGCGGGCGCCAAGAGCCGGGTGCTGAATGAGTAATGGCGTGACATCGGCTTTTTCACACGCCACCCTCACGCCGACAGCACCCCGACCACCCTCCCTGTCGCGCCCGGACGTCGCGTCGGCACATGCACTCGCCTGGCGAGTGGGCCGATGTAACGGTGAGGTGCTGCAACGACCGGGACGCTAGGCTCCTGCGTGCGCAGGAGCGACGTGAGGTGAAAATCATGCGGTGCGCCGTAGGCACCGGGCTGCGCCGGTGCGACGTGACGAATTACGTGGGCACGGGAGCAGGTGGTCGGGGTGCTTGCCTCGGTCGGCACGCTTTTCCTCGCCGGGGCGGCGCGTCGGCACATGCACTCGCCTGGCGAGTGGCCGATGTGACGGTGAGGTGCTGCAACGACCGGGGCGCCAAGCTCCTGCGTGCGCAGGAGCGACGTGAGGTGAAAACCACGCGGCGCGCCGTGGGCACCGGCCTGCGCCGGTGCGACATGACGAGTTACGTGGGGCCCGGGTCGCTCGTGGAAGGCTTGCCGTCTTCGTGGTGGCCGGCGAAGCGACGCAGGTAGCGTGGGGACGTGGGCGTGGTGACGGAGATGTCGTACCAACCCGCGCTGGCGGTGAGATCAAGCCGCAGCGTGCTCGTCTGTGCGTTTGGCACGACGAGTTGCCGCGTATCGCCGTATGCGTTGGCGATACGGCATGCCACGGGAACCTTGCCCGCGTTGCTTACCGTCACCTCGACGGCGCGCTGCCCCGCCACACCACGTATCACCACGTCGAGAGAATCGTCGGCGAAACCACGCAACGCGGCGAAGTAACCGTTGGGCCCATGAATGCGCCGGTCGTAAGCGTCACCCCTGGGGGCCAGCGTCCACGCATCCTCGATCGTATCGTTCGCCGTCACCGCATAGCGGCGAGGCGGCGCGTCACGATCGAGTCCGTCGTAGACGAGGAATGCCGCACCCAACGTACCGGTGTTGGCGAAGCCGATATGGCTCTTGCCACCGTCGAGCCGATGCTCGACCGTCCACGCGTAACCCAACGGCCGCGATGGCCGCGTGCCCGGCTCCTGCGCCGGCATACGTTGGGTCGGCGGCACGACGATGGGTGCCTTGCCCGGGAAACCACCCGGCACGCCGATCTTCGGTACATCGGTGTCCATATGCCCGGCGAAATCGAAGCAACTGGTGAGATCGCCGCACACCGCGCGACGCCACTCGCTGATGTTCGGCTCATGCACGCCGAAGCGCTTTTCGAGGAAACGCAGCACCGAGGTATGGTCGAAGGTTTCCGAACACACCCAGCCGCCGCGCGTCCACGGCGAGACCACGATCATCGGTACGCGATTGCCCAGGCCCACGACCTGCTTCCCCTTCGGATCGGCACCGGGCACCACGGGCGACGACGTCCTCGGGTGCGCGTCGAGGTCGAGAACCTCGTCACGCAGGCTTTCGGCCAGCGACGCGGACACCATCCCGCCCTGCCCGTTCGCCAACGGTGGCGTGGGCGGTACCACGTGGTCGAAGAAGCCGTCGTTCTCGTCGTAGTTGAGGAACAGCACCGTGCGGCTCCACACCTTCGTGTTCGCGGTGAGCGCATCGAGAACGCGACGGATGTAGAAGGCGCCGTCGGAAGGCGACGCCTTGGGATGCTCGCTGTATTCGTAAGGCGCGACGATCCAGGTGACCTGTGGCAGGCGGTCGTGGATCACGTCGTCGCGCAGGTCGCGCAAGGTGTGCGTGGATACGCCGTTGCGCACCAGTGAACCCTTCGGATCGGCACCCTCCGCGACCTGGTAGGCGGCGAAGAACTCCAGCGAATTGTCGGTGTAGTTGTCGGTGGGCGATCCCGGATCGCCCGTGCCGCCCTGGTAGACGCGCCACGTGACGCCCGCCTTTTCCAGGCGCTCGGGATAGGTCGTCCACGTGTAGCCGTTGCGCGTGCCCCGCTCTTCGGTGCCCGGGCCGTTGTCCTTCGTACCCAGCCGCCCGCTGGGATCGCAGGTGCCGCTCCACAGGTAGATGCGGTTGGGCGCCGTGTCGCCCAGCACCGAGGCATGGTAGGCGTCGCAGACGGTGAACGCGTCGGCCAAGGCGTAGTGAAACGCTGCATCCTCGCGGCGCAGGTAGCCCATGGTGAGCACGTCCTGCTTGTGTTCGATCCAGCGATCGTTGCGGCCGAGGTTCCAGGCCCCGTGGCCGCTGCTCCAGCCGTGGTCGGTGCCTTCGTGATGGTCGCCGCTGGCACGGGTGTCGAGATGGAAGGGATACACCCAGGCCACGTCGTCCGCGACGCCGCGGGCTTTCCAGTATTTGGTGTGCGTGGTCGCGACCGGCTGGCGCCAGACGGGATCGCCGTTGCCCAGCTCCAGCACGCGCGGATCGGCGAAGCCGCGCACGCCGCGCAGGCGGCCGAAGTAGTGATCGAACGAGCGATTCTCCTGCATGAGGATCACCACGTGCCCCACGTCGTCGAGCGTACCGGTGCGGCGGTCCGGCGCCGTGGCGAGCGCGCGGGCGATGCTCGCGGGAAAACCCTGGGCGATGAGCGACGCCGCCACCGTCGCACCGGCGGCATGGAGGAAGCGGCGGCGTTCGATGTCCATGGTCAGTCCCGGGCGAGCGATTCGATCAAGGCCGCATGCAGTTCCGGCGTGGCCGCGGCGACGACGCGCTTGCCGCTGTTCAGTCCCACCGGGCGCCCTTCCCAGTCGGTGACGACGCCACCCGCGGCTTCCACCACCGGTGCGATGGCGAGGAAGTCGTAAGGCATGAGGTTGGACTCGATCACCGCATCGATGTGGCCCGAGGCGAGCATGCCGTAACCGTAGCAGTCGCCACCGAAGCGGCGCGCGTGCGCGGCGCGGCTGGTACGGTCGAAGCGCGCCCATTCGTCGATGGTGAACATGTCCGGCGTGGTGGTGTAGAGCGTGGCCTCGGCGAGGGCACGGCACCGGCTCGTGCGGCAGCCCGCGCCGTTCATCGTGGTGCCCACGCCCGCATGTCCGATCCAGCGCTCGTTCAACGCGGGCATGTCGAGCACGCCGAGCACGGGCTTGCCGTTGCGAAGCAGAGCGATCAGCGTGCCCCACAACGGCCAGCCGGAAATGAAGCTTCGCGTGCCGTCGATGGGATCGATGGACCACACGTATTCCGCGTCGGTGTGCTCCGCGCCGTACTCCTCGCCGAGCACGCCATGCATGGGCCACGCCGCCTCGATGCGTTCGCGCAGCATCGACTCGACGCCGCGATCGACCTCGGTGACGGGGCTTTCGTCACCTTTCATCGATACGCTCATCGGCTGGCGAAATCGGGGCAGCGACAGCGCGCGGGCACCGTCGGCGATCGCCGAGGCGAAGGCCTCGAACTCCTTCCGCCTTTCGGCGGGCAACGCTCCCATCAAGGCGACACTCCCAGGCAAGAATCGTGCGCAATTAACTAGGGCACGTTTCGGATTGATGACAAAAACGAAAATTTTCCAGTGGACTCGGACGCCACAGGTTTGCAAATATACCCAAAACGCCACACACCTGGCGACACCTGCACCGCCGATTTTCGCAGTAACGACACGCCCGTACCGAGCAGCCGCCCATGCGCCCACAACGCCACATCGCCGCAAGCTTCCTGGCGCTCGCCCTGGCGTCGGGCATGGCGCATGCCGGCTCCATCACGGTCTATTCGGCCTTGGAAAGCGACGAAATCGATACCTACCTCGCCGCGGCCCGCAAGGCCCTGCCCGATGTCGACATCCAGGTGCTGCGCTTGTCCAGCGGCGATCTCGCCGCCCGCCTCGTCGCCGAATCGGCCCAGCCGCGCAACGACGTGATCTGGGGCATGGCGGTCACCGACATGCTCGACCCGCGCATCGCCGGCCTGCTCGCGCCGGTGCGTGGCGGCGACATCGATCGCATGCCGGCCGCGTTCCGCGCACCCGACGCGCGCTGGTTCGCGCCCACCGGTTTCCTGGCCGCGCTGTGCGTGAATCGCCAGGCGCTGGCCGAAGCCGGCCTGCCGGTGCCCACCACGTGGCGCGACCTGGCGTCGCCGGTCTACCGCGGGCAGATCGCCATGCCCGATCCGTCGTCGTCGGGCACCGGCTACATGGTGCTTTCCGCGCTCACCGAGAACGGCAGGGACGAATCGGCCATGAAGCGCATGGTGGACATCGCGGGCAACATCGGCCAGGTGACGCTGTCCGGCTCGGCGCCGTGCAAGCTCGCGCGCATCGGCGAGTTTCCCATCGGCGTCTCGTTCGCGTTCGCGGCGATGCAGTCGATTCGCCAGGGCTACCCCATCGACATGGTGCTGCCCACCGACGGACGCATCTACGAACTCGAAGGCTCCGGCCTCATGGCGAAGTCGGCCAACGCGGCCGACGCCAGACGCTTTCTCGCATGGACCGCGTCGCCCGAGGCCGCCGCCCTGTACCGCGGCTACAAGGAAATCGTCGCCGCGCCAGGCAGCGTGCCCACCGCAGAACAGCAACGCGAAGGACTGCCCGCCGACCTCGTTTCCACGTTGCCCGTGCGCGACTTCGCCACGGCGGCGCGCGAGCGAACGTCGCTCATCGCACGCTTCAAGCGTCTGACGCGCTGACACGCGGGCCCAGGGGACAAATAAGCGCATGCATCTTCGCATCGACAAGCTCGCCAAGGCATGGAACGGACACGTCGTGCTCGACGGCGTGTCGTTCACCGCCACGGAAAACGACTTCGTCTGCCTGCTCGGCCCCAGCGGCTGCGGCAAGACCACCCTGCTCCGCATCGTGGCCGGCCTTACCTCGGCCGACAGCGGCCAGGTCTGGCTCGACGGCCGCGACATCACCGCCCTGCCCGCGAGCGACCGTCGCATGGGACTGGTGTTCCAGTCGTATTCGCTGTTTCCCGACCGTACCGCCGCCGCGAACATCGGTTACCCCATGCGCCTGCGCCGTCGGCCGGCCGCCGACATCACCCATCGCGTCGATGAACTGCTGCGCCTGGTCGGCCTGGGTGAACTCGGCGCGCGGTATCCCGGCGAACTGTCCGGCGGTCAGCAGCAACGCGTGGCGCTGGCCCGCGCACTCGCCGCCGAGCCGGACCTGCTGCTGCTCGACGAACCGCTGTCGGCGCTCGACCCGGCCCTCCGCACCCAGCTTCGCCTGGACATCCGCAAGGTGCAGCGGTCGCTCGGCATTCCCACCATCATGGTGACGCACGACCGCGACGAAGCCTTGTCCATGGCCGACACCATCGTGTGCATGAACCAAGGACGCATCGAACAGGTAGGCTCGCCGCGCGACCTCTACGAGCGCCCCCGCACGCGTTTCGTCGCCGACTTCATCGGCCGAGCCAACCTGCTGCCGACCGGCTTCGTGCGCGAGGCGCTGGCCGGTTTTCTCGAGCGCCGGCCGCCCGGCAACGAAGCGGCCTACGAACTCTGCCTGCGCCCCGAAGACCTCATCGTCACCGCCGATCCCCGCGGCGAGGCGGTGGTCGAAGACGTGACCTTCCTGGGTAACTGCGCACGCGCGTCGATCGCCTGGCGTGGACGCCGCCTGCTTGCCGAATGGCCCGGCCACAGCACGTTGGGCCGCGGCGAAGCGGTCAACGTGGACGCCAGGCGCGGCGCATGGGTAAGCGCATGAACGCCGTCGCCGCGACCCATGCCTTCGCGCGGCCGCGCCTGGGCGGCATCGTGCTGCTCGCCGTGCCGCTGGCCTTCCTTTGCCTGTTCTTCCTGCATCCTCTGCTTAGCGTGCTCTGGCGCAGCGTCACCGACGCGCAGGGGCACATCACCTTCTCGAACTACGCGCGCCTGTTCGACGACCCCGGCCTGCCGCGCGCCGCCTTGCATAGCCTCGCGATCGGCCTGTCGACCACCCTGGTGACGCTGGTCTTCGGCCTGGCGCTGGCCATGGCGCTGCATCGCTCGCAGCTGCCGGGCAAGCCACTGATCCGGGCCGTGCTGCTCCTGCCGATGCTTGCGCCCTCCCTCGTGCTCGGCCTGGGGCTGGTCTGCCTGCTCGGACGTAACGGCCTGGTGCATCGCCTCACGGGTTGGCCGACCGATATCTACGGCTTCTGGGGCCTGCTGATCGCGAACGCGCTGTACAGCCTGCCCCAGGTGGTGATCGTGCTGTCGGCCGCGCTCGAGCGCACACCGGTACGGCATTACGACGCCGCCGCGTCGCTAGGCGCCGGCCATTGGCGCCAGTTTCTCGATGTGACGCTGCCCCAGCTCCGCTTCGCGCTGGCCGCCGCGGGTTTTCTCGTGTTCACCGAAACGCTCACCGACTTCGGCAGCGCCGTGGTGGTCGGCGGCAACTACCGCGTGCTCGCGATGGAGATCTACAGCGAGGTGGTGGGCCAGCTCGACTTCTCCATGGGCGCCACGCTCGGCGTGCTGCTGCTCCTGCCCGCGCTGCTTTCGGCCTGGCTGGGCCGGCTGGCGAAGCGCCGCCAGGACGGCGGTGAGGCCGTGGCGGGGCGCACCTTCTCGCCCGCCCGGCACCCCATGCGCGATGTCGTGCTCGGCATCGTCGCCGTGGTCACGCTGCTGCCGATGTTCGCCACGGTCGCCACCGTGGCCTACGTGAGCCTCGTTCGCCTGTGGCCCTACGACCGCTCGCTCACGTTCGCCCACTACCTGGGCATGCACGACGGCTTCGCCCCCGTCGCCACGTCGCTGGGCGTGTCGCTGCTCGCCGCCGGCGTGGGCGTGGCGCTGATCTTCGCGCTGGCCGCCGGGCTGCGTTCCGCGCCACCGCGCGTGGTACGTGCCGTGCAATTCCTCGCCACGCTGCCCGCCGCCGTGCCCGGCATGGTACTCGGCCTGGGCTACGTACTCGCTTTCAACCACGGGCCCTTGTCGGCCTGGCTGTACGGCAGCGCGGCCATCATCGCCGCCTGCTGTTTCTATCACTACCACGCCCAGGCCTTCCTCACGATGCAGGCCGGCATGCGCCGGGTGCCCGGCGCCCTGGAAGACGTGGTGTCCAGTCTTGGCGGCCGCACACGGCATGTGCTTCGCGATGCGATCCTGCCCTTCGCCGCACCGGCCACGATCGCCGGCTTCTTCTACCTGTTCATGCGCTCGATGGTGACCCTGTCCGGCGTCATCTTCCTCGTAACGCCCAGCCTCGGCCTCGCTTCGGTGAGCGTGATGCGGCTGGACGAGAACGGCTTCCTGGCGCAGGCCGCCGCCTACGCGATGTGCGTGGTGCTGGCCGCCGCGCTCGCCCTGGGCGCCATGCGCCTCGCCCTGCATCTGCTGAAGGACCGCCGCCATGTGGCATGAAGAACGGCATACCCGCATCCGCGACCTCCTGCGCAGCGACGGCAAGGTGTCCGTCGAGCGCATCGTGGCGGAGCTGGGCGTCTCCCGCGAAACCATCCGCCGCGACCTGCTCGAGCTGGCCGACCGCGGCGAGATCCGCCGCGTGCACGGCGGTGCGGTGCTCAGCGGCGACGAGCCGCCGATCGACGTGCGCCACGCCACCCGCGTGCGCGAAAAGCGCGCCATCGCGAAGAAGGTGTCGTCGCTGGTCGAGAGCGGCCAGACCATCTTCATGGACGCCGGCAGCACCATGACCGTCGTGGCCGAGGCGCTGGCGACGCGCAGCGGCCTCACCATCGTCACCAACTCGGTCGACGTGGCCGCGCGCTTCGCCGCGCGCGACGACAACGAAGTGCGCCTGCTTGGCGGGCGCTTCGACGCTCGCATCGGCCGCACCCACGGCTCGGCCACCATCGCCGAGATCACCCGCTACCAGGCGCACCTGGCCATCCTTTCGCCCGTGGGCGTCGAGGCCGGCGTGGGGGCGAGCAGTTTCGAGCTGGAAGAAGCCGAAATCGCCCGCGCGATGTGCGCGAACGCGCGCAGCGTGGTGATCGCCGCCGACCATTCGAAGATCGGCGTGCGCAGCCGCATCGCATGGTGCGCGCCCGAACGCATCGACGTGCTGGTCACCGATCCGCGATCCAAGAAAGCCCGAGCCATCGCCGCCATCGCCAAGGCGATCGGCGCCATCGAATACGCCTGAAAAAACACACCGCGCCAGGAAGGCCGAAACCGCATCTCATTTCGATCGATCCAATCCTACAAAACCTTCGAAAGCCTTCCCGGAGCTTCCCATGCATTCCCGCCCTTCCCTACGACGGACCCTGTTGTGCGCCGCGGTCGCCGCGTCGCTTTCCGGCCTCGCCCACGGCCAGGCCACCACCGGCCGCATCAGCGGCCAGGCACCGGTGGCCGCCGGCGAAACCGTGCTCATCGAAGGCAGCAACGGCCTCACCCGTGAAGTGGGTGTCGACAGCCGCGGCCGTTACACGGCCGAGGCGCTGCCCCTGGCGACCTACAAGGTGTCGCTGAAGTCCGGCGGCAACGTCGTCGATTCGCGCGACAACGTCACCCTGCGCGTCGGCGCGACCACCGACGTCTCCTTCGACGCGGCCACCGCCGGCGCCGGCAACGCGCAGACGCTCGACGGCGTCACCGTGTCGGCCGCGGCCCTGCCCAAGATCGACGTCGCCTCCGTGGCATCCAGCACCGTGATCACCTCCGCCGACCTGGCCCGCCTGCCGCTGGAGCGCTCCGCCGAAGGCATCGCGCTGCTCGCCCCGGGCGCCACCCGCGGCATTTCGAGCTTCAAGGGTGCGTTCGGCAATTCGCTGGTCTCGTTCGCCGGTTCGTCGGTCAGCGAGAACGCGTACTACGTCAACGGCTTCAACACCACGGATCCGCTCAGCGGCTTCGGCGGCGTGACGCTGCCCTACGGCGCCATCGACCAGCAGGAAATCCTCAGCGGCGGCTACTCGGCGATGTACGGCCGCTCCGACGGCGGCGTGATCAGCCAGGTGGGCAAACGCGGCACGAACGAATGGCACTTCGGCGCCCAGGTGCTGTGGGAACCCGAATTCGCCCGCGCCGACGCCCGCGACGTGCGCTACGTGCACGGCAAGAACGCCGGCAACATCTGGCAGCGAAACGAGGACAACCGCGAGTGGACCAGCACCGTCAGCGGTTACGCCGGCGGCCCGCTGGTCAAGGACACGCTGTATGCCTTCGTCGCCGTCGAAGCCGAGCGCTCCGAGGGCAACAACGTCGGCGACGCCAACCACGCGTACAACACCAAGTACACGTACAAGGACCCGAAGTGGTACGCCAAGGTCGACTGGAACATCAACGACAGCAACATCCTCGAGCTGACCGGCATCAACCAGACGCACCGTACCGAAGGCACCAAGTACAACTACGACTACGACACGCTGAGCACCGGTAGCTTCAGCAACGTCGACCAGACCGACAAGACCCACGCGCAGGTCTATATCGGCAAATTCACCAGCTATATCACCGACGACCTGACCCTGACGGCCCTGTACGGCAAGTCGAAGCTCACCTACTACAACGAGCCCGCGCAGACCGGCGTGGTCGGTCCGTTCATCGGCGGCCTCGACCAGCAGAACCCGGCCATCACCGGCGGCACGCCGATCACCAACCACCAGACGCTCGACACGGTGGACAACCCGGACCACCAGTCCACCGTGCGCAACCTGCGCATCGACCTGAACTACAAGATCGGTTCGCACTCCATCACGGCCGGTATCGACAACCAGGACAACAAGGACTACGAGGACGGCACCACCATCGGCGGCGTCGGCTACGAACTGTGGTACGGCCACCAGGATCCCCAGCTCAACGTGCTCGACAGCCCGCTCGTCGACAAGCCGGCGAACTATCCCGGCGGCGAAACGGGATACATCGGCTGGTTCCGCCACTACAACACGCTCGCCACGGTGCGCGTGCAGCAGCGCGCGCAGTACATCATGGACGACTGGCAGGTGAACGACCGCCTGCTGCTCTCCCTGGGCCTGCGCAACGACCAGTTCACCAACTTCAATCCCTCGGGCCAGCCCTACCTGCGCCTGGGCAAGCCGCAGTGGGCCCCGCGCCTGGGCTTCAGCCTCGACGTGAGGGGCGATTCCACGCTGAAGGTCTACGGCAACCTGGGCCGCTACTACCTCGCCATGCCCGCTTCGGTGGCGCTGCGCACCTCGGCCGGCTCGCTCGCCGTCAACCAGTACTTCACCTATACCGGCATCGACGCCAACGGCCAGCCGACCGGCATCACCTACATCAAGTCGGCCACCGGCGGCGGCGTGTCGCCGAACAACGAATACGGCCAGGCGCCCGATCCCAAGACGGTCACCTCCAAGAACATCAAGTCGGAATACCAGGATGAAGCCATCCTCGGCTTCGACCACCAGTTCGACCCGTCGTGGGTCTGGGGTGCCAAGGCCACGGTACGCAAGCTGCGCAACGCGTTGGACGACGTCTGCGACAACGGCACCATCAAGCGCGTTGCCCAGGCCGACGGCTACGATCTCGACGACCTCACGGTGACCGGCTGCTACCTGTCCAACCCGGGTCGCGCCAATGTCTATTCCCTGAAGAACGCCAACGGCGGCTACACCGACGTCACCGTCACCAACGACGACTTCGGCTTCAGCCACTTGAAGCGCAATTACTACGGCCTGGACATCTACCTGTCGCATCCGTTCGATGGCAAGTGGTCGGGCAAGGTCGATTACCTGTACTCGCGCAGCTACGGCAACACCGAGGGCCAGGTGCGTTCGGACACCAACCAGGGTTCCGTGGCGGCGTCGCGCGACTGGGACTATGCCTCGCTCATGGATTACGCCAACGGCTACCAGCCCAATGACCGCAAGCACCAATTGAAGCTCTACGGCTCGTACCAGATCGCGCCGGAGTGGATGGTGTCGGGCAACATCACGGTGCAGTCCGGCCGTCCGAAGGAGTGCCTGGGCCGCTATATCTCCAACGGCATGGAAACCGATCCGGCGGGTTACGGCTCGTACTACCATTTCTGCAACAACATGCCGTCGCGTCCGGGCGACGCCGGTCGCCAGCCGTGGCAGGAACTGGTCGACGTGAGCATCGAATACCGTCCGCTGTGGGCCGAACGCAAGCTCGCCTTCAGCGCGTCGATCTTCAACCTGCTCAACCAGCAGCGTCCGGACATCACCGATCCGGTATCGGGAAGCAACAACGTCGTGGCCGACGGCTTCGAACGCGTCGGGGCCTACACCACGCCGCGTTACGCCCGCTTCGGCATCACCTACGACTTCTGATGAAAACCACGATGCGCACCTTGCTGCGAATCGGTGCCATCGCGCTCGCCGCCGGGGTCCTCGCGACCCCGGCGGTCGGCGACGAACGCACCTACCCCAATCTCCCGACGGAGATCCCGCCGCATTTCACGCCCACCAACCCCGGCTTCGACTACGAACGCCGCACCGTCGACATCCCCATGCGCGACGGCGTGAAGCTGCATACCGTCATCGTCGTGCCCAAGGGCGCCAAGCACGCGGGCGTCCTGCTCACCCGCACGCCTTACGGCGCCGACGGGATGGGCCACCGTACCGACAGCCCGCACATGGACACGATGCTGCGCGGCTACGACAACCCCGCCGACATCGTCGCGCAGGACGGCTACATCCGCGTCATCCAGGACATCCGCGGCAAGAACGGTTCCGAGGGCGACTTCGTGATGAACCGGCCGCCGATCGGCCACGGCAATCCCACGGACATCGACGAATCGTCCGACATCTACGACACCATCGACTGGCTGGTGAAGAACGTGCCGGAATCGAACGGAAAGGTCGGCATCATCGGCATCTCCTACGACGGTTTCGAGGCGATGATCGCCACCATCCGTCCGCATCCCGCGCTCAAGGTGGCCGTACCGATCAACCCGATGATCGACGGCTGGATGGGCGACGACTGGTTCCATCGCGGCGCCTTCCGACAGCAGATGATCCCCTACATCTACGGCATGGTGAACTCGCGCCAGAGCAACATCGGCTGGACCACCGGCTACCGAGACGACTACGACCTCTATCTCAAGGGCGGCTCGGCCGGCGACATCGGTCGCGCCTACGGCATGGAGGCCCTCGGCTTCTGGCAGAAGGTACTCGCCCACCCCGCCTACGACAGTTTCTGGTCCGAGCAGGCACTGGACAGGATCGCGGCGAAAGAGCCCATGACCGTGCCGACCATGCTCGTGCACAGCCTGTGGGACCAGGAAGACAACTACGGCGACATGGCCGTCTATCGCGCCCTCGCGCCGCGCGATCCGAATCACGACAAGCTGTGGCTGGTGCTGGGTCCCTGGCGCCACGCGAAAACCTGGGAGAACGCCAGCCGCATCGGCGCCATCGAACTGGGCAGCGATACGGGCAAGACGTTTCGTCAGACGATGCTCCGCCCTTTCCTCGCGCAATACCTGAAGGATGGCTCACCCAAGGCGGACGTCGCTCCGGTCAACGCCTTCGTTACCGGCGAGAACACCTGGCGCAAGCTGGATACGTGGCCGTCGTCGTGTCGCACGGGCTGCGCGCCGACGATGCAGCGCTGGTACGTGCAGGCGAACGGTGGCTTCGATACGGGCGAACCCGCGAGCGGCAGCGACGATTACGTATCCGATCCGGCCAAGCCGGTGCCGTATCGCGTGCGTCCCATCCAGTCATGGTCGCATGGCGTGGCCGACCGCGAAGACAGCTGGCCCGAGTGGTTGGTGGACGACCAGCGCCAGTTCGCCACGCGCACCGACGTGCTCTCCTACGTGTCTCCCGTACTCGACCGTCCGCTGGGCGTCTCCGGCGAACCGCTCGTGCACCTGCTGGCATCCACCAGCGGAACCGACAGCGACTGGGTGGTGAAGCTCATCGACGTGTATCCCGACGAGGTGGAAGAGAAACCGTCGATGGGTGGCTACGAGCTGCCGGTGGCGATGGAAATCTTCCGCGGGCGTTACCGCCAGGGCTACGACAAGCCGATGGCGCTCACGCCGGGCAAGCCGCTGGACTATCGTTTTCCGCTACCCACCGTGAACCACGTGTTTCAGGCGGGGCATCGGGTGATGGTGCAGATCCAGTCGAGCTGGTTCCCGCTGTACGACCGCAATCCGCAGACCTTCGTGCCGAACATCTTCAACGCGAAGCCGGGGGATTATCGAAAGGCGACGCAGAAGATCGTGCGCGATGGGACGAACGGTACCTGGGTCGAATTGCCCGTGACTCGCTGAAAAAACTGTATCGCCATCGTCCTGGCAGCCGGGTGTTCGCGGGAGGCGCGACGCTCGCCGTAAGGCGGCGTCACCGTGAGGCACATCCGTCGTGCCGGCACGCGTCGCATGGCGGGGCACGGAAGATGGGTGTTCGATGAACACCCATCTTCCTGTCGCCGTTACGTGTCGTCTCGCATCGATACGTTATCGACGCGAAGTATCCCGTCGCCGGTATCGCTTCTGTAGTAAATACCGAGATTGGGCGTTTCTTTGCCCGGAGGGCTCACATACTCGAAATGGCCCGACGGGCCTTCCAGGGTGATCGATCCACCCACCAGGCCGTCGGTGATCGGAATCACCGCCGCGTGCACATCACCGCTCATCGCGTAATCGAAGGATACCGTCCCCGCACGGCCCGTCGTCTTGTGGAACGAGATGACCTTCCGTTTGCTATCGGTGACGCGAACGGCCAGATGACGTCCCTCGACGGGGCAGGCACCGGGATCGAGCGTATCTTCGACGGAAAAAACCCTTCCCGCCGAATGCGGAATCAGGATACCGCCCGGCACATACAACGATTCGTAGTCACCCGTCGCCACCTCTTCGAACGTGAAGGCTTGCGCCGGAGGCGGCTGGCACGCACGAACGGCCTCTACGGCATGAGCGTGTGGCGCGGTGGCCGCCAGTGCGGCAACGAGGGCCAGAAGCATTTTCATGAAGACTCCTTGATGTGTTGCACCGTCGTCTTGACGGTATGGGATCGGGACGCCAGTCAGCGCCTGGGGATAAGACGGGGCGCCGGGCGGCGCCCCGTCCTTTTCGACAGACCGACGCGTTACCTCAGCTCAATATCGTCGAACCGGAAGGCAAGACCTTCTCCCACCGTAAAAAATTGGATGAACGAGAGATGCATGGACGCCGGGCAGTAAGCGGACACTTCGCCATGATCCGGCAGCCAGACGTTTACGAATTCGAAATCGCCGCCTGCCTGATTGGAATCGCACGAAAGCGTCATCCGCTGGGCCTTTTGTTGATTGACCTCCATCCTGAAACGAATGCCGTTCGCGGCCACTTTCGGCCTCAGCCAGAAGCCACCGTCATGCCAATTGGAAATGGGCTGGTATTCGGTGCGCACCACGAGATGGTGTCCTTTCATGGATGACGCGGAATCGCTTTCGACGGCCAGCATGGGACGCTGGGCGTCGACGTTACCGTTGTAGTAGCTGTCGATCGTCATGCCTGGAAGGTCGAGGGATAGCGCTGGCGGCTGCACGGCGACGTTCTCGAAGTCCTCGATCGTTCCGGCGACTTGCGCTGGTGTCGAGGCGAAAGCCTGGGCCTGAAAGGCGACGATTCCCATGATCAGCAGTTTTTTCATGAAGGCTCCTTGATGCGTTCTCGCATCGCCCGCTTGGCGATGCGGGATCGAAGGTGCCTTCCACGGCCTGACGCCTACAAGTCGGCGTCGCTATCAGGGCCGATCCGATGACGCACGGCATTCAAGTTTTCAGAAAAGCGCCTATTGCCACGACTGCCGCACAGACCATTTCATCGATTGCCTGTCGACAAACATTCCACGCCGAATGTGACGTTTTTCCCTATGCTCCATCAGCCACGCACCGACGCGCGTTATACGACAATGCTCAGTGCAGCCAGGCGGACCTCGCATGGCACCCGCTACAGGGGAGCAGCGTCGACGGTGGAGAGGCCGGCGAAACGGAACACGTAGCCCGACGTGCACGACGGCGCCCCTTCTTTTCCGTGCGGATGGAACGAGGCGGCGAGCCTCCCCGTTCCCCCGTGTGCCGTTCCCCCAGCCGGGCCTTGCGATGGCGTCGGCGACATCCTTGCCGAAGTCCAGGCGCCGGGGGAAACGGAAGCCGAAAGTTTCTTGCGCGAACGACCACGCTTAGTAGGTAAAGTCGAAATCGTCGAAGCGGGCTTCGGTCGCACCCAATTGGATCTTTTCGATCTTGTGGCCGGCAAGCGACGTGAGCGTTACCTTGCCGTTCTTCGGCGGGTTACCCAATGCCACGACGCGATCTTCTCCGTTCAAGGGGTTGCGGTCCGTCGCGATGATCACCGGGGCCAGTCCCCAGGTGCCGCTCATAGCGAACGTCACTCCAGAGACCGGATACTTCAGGTGCAGGACGATATTGAACGGCGTGCCCTGCGTGTTCCGCACGACCATGTGCCGCCCCTTGACCGCGTTCCCCGGCTCGTCGGTGATGGTCGCCGTGCCGTTGATGACCTCGACGGTCATGCTGGGAAGGCTCAGCGAGCCCGCGACATCGCCGAGCGGGGCCCCCTCGAAGGTTTCGCCCGGCACACGTTCGCCCTCGTCTCCCGGGTCCCGTACGGCCTGGTCGGACGGCAGATAGGCGAAAGAAGCCTGCCCGCCTTTGGCCGAAGGCAAGGTCATCGCGATCACGGGAACGAATGCATGGAACGTGGCCTCGTACCGGGCTTGATCGTTCCTGGCTTTGTCCAAGGCGCCGGCATGTCCTGGCACGTAGAAGAACGCCCGGATGGGTACCTCCGTGTCCTGCCCCCATTTCGCCATGCGAACTTCGTTCTGGATGGCCCACCACTGGGGCTCCATGCCTTGCCTGGCGAGCGTCGCCTGGCGAAAGCGATTCGCGGGCGACGAGCCTTTCATGCTCCAGCCGCACTGCCCCTCGTATTTGTTCCCGAGCTTCGCGAAATGCGCAGTCCAGTCTTGCGACGTAACGATACCCTGGTCGTCACATGGCTTGCTGGTGGCGCTAGCGCTGCGATGAGCGCCGCACCCGTTCTCGCCGCGCTGGGTGGTATCCGAATCCATGGGGAATACGCACAGAACATCGATCGCGGACGCCGCCCGTGGTGCTTCGTCCCGGGGATAGAAGATGAATCCGTTCCAGTAGTCGAAGACGAGATTGCTGAAGTTGGTGTCCTGGCGAATCCACGAGAACGACACGCCGGATGAACTGGGGTTGGGATTCCACGGCAGGAAAGTGCTGTTCGTCTCCGTGGCGCGCAACATCACGCCGCTGCATAGGTAGGCAGGCTTCTGCTGGCCTCCGCAGTTGTTGCGTGCGTCCGCATACCATGCCTGGATCTGCCCAAGCGCCACCTCTCCCTCCATGCGTGTCGCGGCGGTAGACACGTTCCGTCCCGCGGGAGGAAGCGCGGATCGTGCCATCGAGGATGGCAGCGGGTCGACCGCTCCGGCGGCCGGGATGACGCGCGGCGCGTGCGGCGGCTGTTGCGCGCACGCCGCCAGGAACAGCGCAAGCAGCGATATCGAAATCCGTTTCATGATGGTCCTCGTCCATTCGGCGCGTCCTGCGCTCGGTCAGGCTGCTATGCCGAAAGCCGGATTGCAATGGACACATGGAGACGAACGACACGCGAAATGGGCAACCCGTCTCCAGGCTCCTGCTGGGTCGACGCTTTCGTGGCATGGCTCGTCGAACCGCATGGCACGGTCGGATAACCTCAGCCCGGGCCACGTTTGCCGGCCAGCCAAACTCGTGCCCCACCTTTTGGAGGCGGGCCCTTGGCATGGGTGAAGAAAGCGTGCAACCAGGCGCCATGCCACCGGCATGTCCGTGGCGGCGGCGTCCTCCCCTATACTCCCGCCGATGAAAGCCAACGTCCTGCTGCAATACATCCTCCCGCATCGCTTCCTGTCGCGGATCGTCTACCAGGCCACCCGCTGGGAGTGGACGCCCTGGAAGAACTTCCTCATCCGGGAGATCGTGCAGCGCTATGACGTCGACATGAGCCAGGCTGCCCAGCCGGACCCCTTGGCCTATCAGCACTTCAATGCGTTCTTCACGCGCAAGTTGAAGGCGGGCGCGCGCTCGGCGGCCGACACCGACCCCGACACGCTCCTGTGTCCCGCGGATGGCCGCATCAGCCAGTCGGGGCGCATCCGCGACGGCCGCATCTTCCAGGCCAAGGGCCAGGAATTCACGGCCGCCGAGCTGCTCGGCGACGAGGCCGCGGCCGCGCCGTTCCGCAACGGCAGCTTCGTCACCATCTATCTGTCCCCGCGCGACTACCACCGCGTGCACATGCCACTGGACGGCGAACTGGACGGCACCACGCACGTGCCGGGCCGCATCTTCAGCGTGGCGCCGTTCGCGGTGGAGGCCATTCCGCGCCTGTTCGCCCGCAACGAGCGCCTGGTGTGCCGTTTTCGCGGCGAACATGGCCCCTTCGTCTCGGTGATGGTCGGCGCCATCCTCGTGTCCAGCGTGGCCACGGTCTGGGATGGCCTGGCCATCCCGCCCTACGCCTCGGACATCCGCCGCGTCGATTGTCGCGACCGCCACGTCAAGCTCGAACGCTTCGCCGAAATGGCCCGCTTCAACATGGGCTCCACCGTGATCCTGCTGCTGCCCGAAGGCTACGTGCTGGACGACCTGGCGCCCCAGCAACAGGTGCTGGTGGGTCAACGACTTGGGCGCTGGAGTGACGCAACCACGTGACCATTCCCGTCACAATGTGACGCGAGCGACTTACATTCCCCACGAACCGGGGGTATGCTGCGCCCCTTCGCCACCTCTTTCGGGGGAGGAGGCGAGAGCCGCACCGAGAAGCATCCGTACTAGGGGAAGTCGTCCATGCGTCTGGTCACCCATCTCATCGCGCTCAACCGCGAGATCCGCCTCCGCCGCCAGCTGGCCGACATCGAGCGTGTCGTGCTCGACCTGCCCGTGCGTGCGCATGCCGATCTCCAGCAGCTGGTTCGCCGTGAAATGGAGCAGGCCGCCGCATGCGATTTCCCCCATCTCTACGGTACCCCGCCGGAAGAGCGCTACAGCACCTATGGCCATGGTCCGGATATCGGCCTGGCCAAGGCACGCTCCGAAAACCCGCTCATCGCCACGCGTGGCGTGGCCCTGTGGGTCGCTTCCGTCTACCACGAGACGCTGGATTCCCGCCGTCCCGGCATGGAAGAGCTGCATCGGCAGATCCTCCGCCTGATGCGGCAGATCAAGGAACTTTCGGCGTCCGACCGCCGCGAGGCCCAAGCGGACTGGATGGCATCGGGCCGCGCGACGATCTGACCCGCTTCAGCGGCAGACAGGCACCCGGAGCGACTGCCCCACCTTGAGTTGATGGCCCTTCAGGCCGTTCATCTTCGCGATGTCTTCCACGTCGGCGCAGCTGCTCTTGCGCGCGATGCTCACCAGGGTGTCGCCGCGACGCACCGTATAGCTCTTCGACGTGGTGCTCGACGGGCGTGAGCCGCTCCCCACGGATGACCCGTTGGCGAGGGCCGCGGACGTCGCGGCCGGCGGCGGCGGCGCCACGATCTTCACCGCGTTGTGCAGGTCGCTGGCGAGGATCGGCCAGGGTCCGTCGGCGCAAGCCGAGGCGTAGGCCTTCTCGAGCTGCCTGGGCACTTCCAGGCGCGAGCCCGTGGGCTGGCTCATCTGCGGGTCGAGGCGCGGGTTGAGATTGCGCAGGGTGCGGAACCAACCCTCGGGCATGTCTTCGGCCGAGCCCAGGCAGACCGTGAGTTCGGAGATGGACGCCGGGCGCTTGAGCACGATCTGGCCGGGTTCGCCGTCGATCTTCGGCCATTTCAGGTGATAGCTGTCCGGATGCAGGAACAGCCACGCCGCCGCGAGCACCATCGGTACGTAATCGCGCGTTTCGGCCGACATCTGCCCGTAGATCTGCGGATCGTAGAAGCCCGCGCCCGGGCTGGAGGCGGCGATGCGGCGCATGCGGCCCTCGCCGCCGTTGTAGGCGGCCAGGGTGAGTTCGAGGTTGTTGTTGAACGCGGCGAGCTGTTCGTCGATGTACTCGGCGTTGGCTTGCGCGGCCATGGTCGGATCGAAGCGCTCGTCGAACCCGTCGACGCTGGACAAGCCGAAACGCAGGCCCGTGGCGTACATGAACTGCAAGGGTCCCGACGCGCCCGAGCGCGACACGGCGTGCACCTTGCCGCCGGACTCCTTGGCCATGATGCCGAACAGCAGGGCCTCGGGAAGATCGGCCTTCTGGTAGGCCGGCCACATCTTGTAGCGCATCATCTGGTAGTTGACGTAGGCGTCCATGAGGTTCGGGCGAAGCTGGGTCAGCCACATCTCCAGCGCCGCCTTCACGGGCCCGTTCATCACCATCATGTCGGCGAATTTCTGCCCCTTCAGCAGGGTGACGCTGCGCTGCGCCTGCGGCAGCGCCCCGACCGCCACCGAGCCGGCCGCGTCGCCGGGCTGTGCGCCGACCTCGGCCCCCTGCTCGGTATCGTCGGCGTCCTCGCCCTCGATGAAGCTGCCGTCCTTCAGGCGCAGCAGGCGATCGAACACGGCCGCGAAGCGCTGCGGATCGCAGCCCGGCGTGAGGCCGCAGCGAGCCGAGGCATCCTTCAGCTGGTCGAGCGACCGCTTGCGGGTCTGCGCGGCCTGCGGAGTGTCGCCGCGACGGGCCTGTTCGATCGAATCCTCGTAGCCCTTGCTTGCCTGGTTCATCCGGTCGTACAAGGCATTCACCTGCGGGGTGACCGGCCCGGACTTCGTGCCGCCACCGGAGGCGCAACCGGCCAGGATCGCCAGGGGCAGGAAAACGACGGAACGGGGAATGCGAAAGGGCATGCTCGTGGCTCGGCCAGGTCGGACAATGCCCGCCACGTTAATCCGCACCCCCTTGCAACTCAAGCGGTTCTTCGCCGATTTTCTCCGCATACGCATATCGTTGCGTACACTTGTTCAGTACTTTCTTAAGGAGCCAGCCATGCCGGGCATATTGATCGGACGCGACGACGAGGCCGCCGTCGAACTGGATTCGCGGTACGGCAACCGTCACGGCATGATCGCCGGGGCCACCGGCACGGGCAAATCGGTCTCGCTGATGCTGCTGGCCGAGGGCTTCTCACGCCTGGGGGTGCCCTGCTTCCTCGCGGACGCCAAGGGCGACCTCGCCGGGCTGTCGCAGGCGGCGGGCGCCCCCTCGGAAAAACTGAAGGCCCGACTGGACAAGCTCGGGCTGGTCAGCTGGAAACCGCAGGCCAACCCCGTGGTGTTCTGGGACATCTACGGCAAACTCGGCCACCCCGTGCGCGCCACCGTTTCGGAGATGGGCCCCACCCTGCTGTCGCGCATCCTCGAACTCAACGACACGCAGGAAGGCGTGCTCGAGGTCGTGTTTCGCGTGGCCGACGACGAAGGCCTGCTGCTGCTCGACCTCGGCGACCTGCGCGCCATGCTCGGCTTCGCCGCCGAGCACGCCAAGGACATCTCGTCGCGCTATGGCCTGATCGGTTCGCAGAGCGTGGCGGCCATCCAGCGCTCGCTGCTCAAGCTCGAGCAGGACGGCGCCGATGCTTTCTTCGGCGAGCCCGCGCTGGAACTGGCCGACCTGATGCGGCAGGACATGAGCGGCCGCGGCGTGATCAATGTGCTGGCCGCCGACACCCTCATCCTCAAGCCTCGGCTGTATTCCACCTTCCTGCTCTGGCTGCTGTCGGAGCTGTTCGAGCAATTGCCCGAGGTGGGCGACCTCGACGTGCCCAAACTGGTGTTCTTCTTCGACGAGGCGCACCTGCTCTTCGACGACGCGCCGCCGGCGCTGCGCCAGCGCGTGGAACAGGTGGTGCGGCTGATCCGCAGCAAGGGCGTGGGCGTGTATTTCTGCTCGCAAAACCCCGACGACGTGCCGGGCGAGATCCTGGGACAGCTGGGCAACCGCGTGCAGCACGCGTTGCGCGCGTTCACGCCCCGCGACCAGAAAGCCGTCAAGGCGGCGGCCGAAACCTTCGCGCGCAATCCGCGCCTGGACGTGGCCGAGGTCATCGGCACGCTGGGCACGGGCGAAGCGCTGGCCTCGACGCTGGGCGACGGCGGCGTGCCCTCACCCGTGCGCAAGGTGCTGGTAGCCACGCCCGAGTGCCGTATCGGCGCCATCACCGCCGAGGAACGCGCTACGATACGCTCGCGCTCGCCGGTGGGCGGCAAGTACGACACGATGGTCAATCGCGAATCGGCCGAGGAACGCCTGGCCGCGCGCGCCAGCGAGAAGGCCGATACCGACGCACCGCCGGTGAAACGTGAAGGCAAGACGGCCGCGGGTGGCTGGACCGATGGCCTGCGCGACGCCGTGCTCGGTACGTCGCGTCGACAGGGCATGCTGGAAGCCGCCGCCAAGTCGATGATCCGTGCCGCCGGCACCCGTGCCGGGCAGCAGATCGTGCGCGGCATCCTCGGCGGCATCTTCGGTGGAAAACGCCGATCGTGAGGCTCGCGCTCGCCGATGCCGCCACGCCGTTCGGCGAACGCATCCGCACGGGCTTTCGCTACCCGCTGCGTGGATCGGCCCCCGTGACGATCGTGGCCGTGACGCTGTTCGAGGCGATCGCGTTCTTTCCCGGTGCGCGCCTGATCATCACGGGCATCGGCTGGGTGGCGATCTACGCCTATGCCTTCGGCTGCCTGCGCCGTACGGCCGACGGCTACGCCGATCCGCCGGAGCTGGCGCTGGAATCCGGCGATCGCGCGGGCATGGCGCTGGTGCTGATCCAGCTCACCGGCAATGCCCTGGCGGTGCTGGCGACGATTTTCTTCGGGATTCCCGGCTTCCTCGCCGCCGTGGCATTCGCTTTCGTGCTGCCGGCGATCACCATGTCGCTCACCTTCGACGGGGTGCTGACGGCGCTCAATCCGCTCACGTGGTTCGCGGTGATCGCGCGACTGGGCGGCCAGTACATGGCGCTGTTCGCCGTGGTGGTGGTCACCAGCCTCCTGCAGAGCGGCGCGCAATACGCGATGAGCGAACACGGCCCCCACTTCCTGGGGATGCTTGCCTACTTCGCCGTGGCCAACTACCTCACCGTCTACAATTTCCACCTGATGGGCGCACTGATCCACCACCGACACGAAGACCTCGGCCATCACCCGGAATCCGAGACGCTGGCCCATGCGCTGCAACCCGACGACGACGACGCCTTGCTCAGGCACGTGAACCGCGTCGCCGAGGATGACGTCGAAGCGGCTACCGGTATCCTCACCGAGCGACTGCGCGACGGCCTTGCCCCCGCGCCGCTGCACCAGCGTTATCGCGAATTGCTTCGCGCGCAGGCACGAACGCCCGAATTGCGGGTGCATGCGCAGATATGGATCGCGGCACTGGTCGCGGGCGGCGAAACGCGACGCGCGCTGGGCGTGGTGCGCGATGCCCTGGATAGCGATCCCGCCTTTCTTCCGGATGCGCCGGCGACGTGCGGCCCCCTGGCGGACACCGCCGCCCATGGCGGCATGGCGCGTCTGGGGCTGCACCTGGCGCTGGGTTACCTGCATACCTGGCCTGGCGATGCCGGCGCGCCGAATTACGGTCTGCTCGCCGTTCGCATGTACGACCGGCTGGGCGACGCTTCCGAGGCGACCCTGCTCGCCCGCGCGCTGCTGCGCGACTATCCGGAGCATCCCGTGACATCCGATCTTGAAGCACGACTCGATACGCTTGCGGGGAGGCTCCCATGAGTCGCTGGCGCCCCCCTTCCCCCTCGTCCACCGCCATCATTACCCGGGACGGTTTCGAACGGCTCAAGGCCGAACTCGACCACCTGTGGCATACCGTCCGCCCCGAGGTGGTCAAGGCGCTGGCCGCCGCCGCGGCCGAAGGCGACCGCTCGGAGAATGCCGAGTACATCTACCGGAAGAAACAGCTCGGCGAAATCGATCGCCGGGCACGCTACCTCAGCAAGCGCATTCCGTCGCTCAAGGTGGTGGAGGCGGCGCCCTCGCAGCGCGATGCGGTGTTCTTCGGCGCCACGATGGAACTCGAGAACGTGGATACCGGGGAGACGGTGCGCTATCGCATCGTGGGACCCGACGAGACCGATGCCCGGCAGGGCTGGATCAGCGTGGATTCGCCGCTGGCGCGGGCCGTGCTGAAAAAGCGCGTGGACGACGAGTTCGAGGCGGAGCTGCCGGGCGGGCGGGTGCGCTTCGCGGTGGTTTCCGTCGACTACCCCTGATTCCCCGCAAGTCATTCCTGCTTTCGCAGGAATGACGGCATGTTTAGCTGACGTCTATTGCCAGCCGCTCGGCAAACCGCTCGAGGCCGTCCGTGAACGCCCGCACCGACGCCGCGAACGCCTCCACGGCGGCGACATCCAACGCCGCACCGTCCCGCAGCGCCGTTTCCAGCCGCTCGCCCTCCGTTCCCACCTCCGACGTGCCGAACACGTTCACCCCGCCCAGCACGTGGTGGATCCATCCCGCAGCCTCCTTTGCGTCGGCGCGTTCGAGCACATGCGGCAAACGCTCCAACGCTTCCCGCGTGGCGCTCACGCCGGCACGCATCACGCTCGCCACGTTCTCGTCCGGGCCGAAAGCCCGGCGCATGCGGAGCATGTCGATGACCGGCAACGGCGGCTCATGCCGGTGCAACCAGCGTTCGACCGTCGCATGGAACGTTTCCAGGCGAATCGGCTTGCTCAGCAGATCGTCCATGCCCGCGGCGAGGCAGACGTCGCGCTGGTCGGCGCGGGCATCGGCCGTCATGGCCACGATGGGAAGCCTCGTCGCGCCACCCGCCTCGCGACGCCGCACCTCGCGCGCCACCTCGTAACCGTCCATCCGCGGCATGTGGCAATCCACCAGCAGCAGGTCGTATCGGCCATGCGCGAGGGCCTCGAGGGCGGCGATGCCGTCGTCGACCACGTCGCAAACGTAGCCGCGCAGGCCCAACTGAATGCGCACCAGTTCCTGGTTCACCGGGTGATCCTCGGCCAGCAGGATGCGCGCTTCGGGGTGAACCGGCCGATCGCCAGGGGCAGCCGCCGGTACCGCCGCGGGAGCTGGCGGCGCGTCGGCCACGGGGAGTTCGATCGTGACGGTGACCCGCGTGCCACGTCCGGGCTCGCTGTCGATGGCGATATGCCCGCCCATGCGTTCCACGAGCCGGCGCGATATCGCCAGGCCCAGGCCGGTGCCTCCGAAACGCCGCGTGGTGGACGACTCGGCCTGGCTGAACGGCGCGAAGACATGACGCAACTTCGCCGCGTGGATGCCGATCCCCGTGTCGCTCACGGTGATCGAGAGGCGTTGCCGGGTGCCGAGGTCTTCGGCGACCGCCACCGCGATGACGACCTCGCCCTCGGCGGTGAACTTGATGGCATTGCCCAGCAGGTTGAGCAACACCTGACGCAGCCGCCCGTCGTCGATCAGGAAGGCGGGTGCGAGCGCATCGTCGAGGCGCACGTCGATCCGCAGGCCCTTGCCGTGCGCCTGGCCGAGCATGATCGCGACCGCGCCCTCGACGATGGCGCGAAGGTCGGCGGAGCGCGGATCCAGCGCCAGGTGTCCCGCCTCGATCTTGGAAAAGTCGAGGACGTCGTCGAGGATGTGCAGCAAGGCCTCCGCCGAATGCTCGATGGTGGCGACCATGCGCCGCTGCTCGTCGTCGAGCCGCGTCTGCTCCAGTACGTCGAGCAAGCCGATCACGCCGTTCATCGGCGTGCGGATCTCGTGGCTGATCGTGGCGAGAAAGTCGCTCTTGGCGCGCGTCGCCGCTTCGGCTTCGTCGCGTGCATGGGCAAGATGCCGCGCGGCGAGCTCCTGGGCGGTCACGTCCACCCAGTAGCCGTTCCAATGCACGGTGCCGTCCGCCGCCGCCAGCACGACGGCGTCGGAACTGAGGTAACGCACGCGTCCTCCCACCTTGGCCCGGACGGTGACGTGCAAGGGCGTCAATTCACGCGCCGAACGCTCGAAAGCCTCATGCATGCGGGCGCGTTCCTCGGCCTGCACCGGCACGCGCAGGGATTCACCGCCACCGAAGAACTGGCCCGGCTCGACGCCGAGGATGCTGTGCGGATTGCCGCCCACGTAGGTCATCGCGTACGAGCCGTCGGTACCGCGCACGGCTTCGTACACCACCGCCGGTACGTGCGCCGTCACCTCGGCCAGGCGCCGTTCCGTATGCTCGCGACGGCGCGTTTCCCGCCGCAGGTTGAGGTAGGCGTAACTGATCGCGATGAGCGAAAGCAGCAGGAGGGCGACGAACGGCGCCACGCGCCCGGCGATCTCGCGCCACGTGGGTCCGACGACATAATGCGAGGCGAACCAGGTGTTGCGGATCTCCTGCTGGCGATGCGTCGACAGGTTCACCAGCACGCGGTTGACCAGCGGCAGCAGCTGCGGGGCGAGATCCCGGCGCACGCCGACGGCGATCGCCTCGTTTTCCCCCGTGGGCGCCGCCACCTTCAGTCGACCGAGGTAATGACCGCGTATGAGGTAGTCGATCGAGGCGAGGTTGCCGACGAAGGCATCGCCCTCGCCCGCCGCGAGCCGTTGCAGGCCTTCGGCCTCGGTGGGCACGCCGATCGCGCGCACGCCGGAAATGCCCTCCAGCAGCTTTCGGATGGGGGCACGCGAGGTATTGCCGAAGACGGCCTTGCCCGAGAGGTCGTCCTTGCCGGCCAGGGTAGGCGAGCCTTCGCGCGTGACGATCATGATCGGAAAGTCGAGGTAAGGCACGCTGGCTTCCAGATCGGGCAGCGTGGCGCTCTGCGGGTTGATCGCGCCGACGAGGTCGACCTCGCCGCGCTTCACTCGCGCCACGGTGCCGGTCCAGTCGTCGCTGGGCACCTGGACGACCCTCAGGCCCAGTTCGGCGGCAATCTCCCGGACGTAATCCAGCGCCAATCCCTCGGCTTCGCCCTGCTCGGTGAACAGGCTGAAGGGGGCGTAGCTGGGGTCCACGCCCAATCGCAGGGGCGGCAGGTCATGCAGCCACGCTTTCTCCTTTTCGCTAAGTGGAATGCCACCCAGGCGTGGACGTGGCGCGATGTCCCTTCCCACCCAGCGGGCGCGAAGGCGGCCGTGGTCGGCCGCGGTGAGTTCGCCCAGCGCGTGATCGATGGCCCGGCCGATGGGTGCGCGACCTTCCGGCACGGCGAAAGCCAAGGCGCTGATGGGCAGCGCCAGCGGCGCCCCGACCGAGAGTTCGTCGCCGAGTCCCTGGCGAAAGACGAATTCGCGCGCGGAATACGGGTTGTCGAGATACGCGATCACGTCGCCCGAGCGCACGCGTGCCAGCGCCTCGGCGGTGGACTGGGTCTCCACCAGGGTGGTATCGGGCAATTCACGCCGCAACGCCGTGATGTCGAAATAGCCGGCGTGCACGGCGAGCCGTTTGCCGCGCAGGTCGCCCGGCCGATGGATGGGTGGGCCGTCGTTGCGCTCCACCAGGGCGGGAAGCGATTCGAAATAGGTCGCGCCCACCCGTATGCCCGGCATGCCCTGCTCCATGGGCGTCACCGTGGTGGCCACGTCGATGTCGCCCCGGGACAGGGCCTGGAGCAGCGCTGGCCAGTCGGAGTAGGCTCGCGTCTGCAGCGTCACTCCCAACTGCTTGGCGATCTCTTTGAGATAATTCGGACCCAGCCCTTCCAGATCACCGTCGTGAAGGTCCTCGAAAGGAGGATAGCCCTCGCGGTAGGTGCCCACCGTCCAGACGGGATGTTTTCTCAACCATTCGGCGTCCTGCGCCGACAGCGGCCCTTCCGGAAGCGCCCAGACCCCTCGCGGCAATATCAGCAGGATGAACAGCAGGAGGGCTCTGAGCACGTCGCGGGCTTCGTCAGGTGAACCTTAATGGGCATAATCGGCCGGAACTCGACACGCCGCAAATGTAAGCAAGGAGAATGCAGGCATGCCACTCAAAGTCATTCTGGCAGACGATCATCCGCTCGTTCTGGTCGGAGGAGGCCTGGCGCTAAGGAATGCGCATATCGATGTCGTCGGCGAGGCCAAAAATGCCGAAGAACTGCTCGCGTTGCTGAAAACCACGCCATGCGACGTAGTGATTACGGATTTTCTCATGCCCAGCGAGCGTGAAGACGACGGTCTCGCCCTGGTCGACCGGCTGGCCAAGGAGCATCCCGACGTGGCCGTCGTCGTCCTCACGATGATCAACCGGGCCGCCGCACTCAATTCGATGCTCAAGAAAGGCGCGCGCGGCATCGTCGACAAGCGGGCATCGATGGACGAACTGGCCCTGGCCGCGAAAGCGGTGCACTCGGGCGAAACCTATCTCAGCGATACCCTGCTCGACATCCTCAACGAGGCCGACGAAAACTCCGTGGCCATGCCGGGCGCCCCTCTGTCGCTGCGCGAGACGGAAGTACTCAAGGCCTTCGTCAAAGGCATGTCGTTGCAGGAAATCGCCGACCTCGAAGGCAAGTCGGTGAAGACCATCAGCCGGCAGAAACGCGACGCCATGCGCAAGCTGGGCGTGAACCACGACAGCCTGCTGAAGGACACCGCGCGCGATCTCGGCCTGATCTGATCTGACGTCCCTACCACCGCACCGGCGCAGATCGACGCCCAGTGCGGGACCTACGCCCCGTACCGCAAGGGCTCCGGGTAAACCCGTCCCACCCTCAACGGCTGAAAGCACGGCGCCTCCGCATAGAACGCCTCGTCGGCCGTGCGCTCGTGCCAGCCGGGTACGCCCGACACGGGCAACGGCCGCAATTCCTGCGGATCGTTGAGGATCGCGCCCGAGGCGATCGCCTCGGCGCATCGCGCCATCGCGTCGCCGTCGCCCATCACCACCAACGCCTTGCCCACCAGAAGCTTGTCCGGCGTGAGAGCATGCTCCAGCAGAGCATGGCCAAAGAGCTCCACGCGCGCCTCGCCGCTCCTCCACGCCGCGCGATGCGTCCAGAAGAGCGCATGCCAGTCGTGTGCATTCCATGCGTCGAGCATCGCCCCGTCACGCAGGGACACCACGATGCCCGCCTCGTCGAAATGCGTGAGGGCGCATTGCGGCCGCGACCGTTCGCGTGGCCCCATCCGTTCGATCTCGGCCATCTGTCGCGCGTTGAGCGCACGCTTCAAGGCACCGTAGCGAACCCATACGAGTGCATTGAACAGGTCGTGCCAGTTGTCGGGCCGCGTGGCGATACGCCCATGCCGCGCGATGCGCTCCTCATAGTGAAGACCGTCGGCCAACAGGTCGCGGTCCTGCGCCACGAAGCGCACGTCGTCATCGCGGGGCAGCAGGTCGTTGAGACGTTGCACGTCCGGCCACGTCGCCCCTTCGAGCAGCGAAGCGAACGCCGACCAAAGGGAAAGCGGCGGTGACGCCAGCACGCCACGATCGAACGCATCGCGTGCCGGCGCCACATAGCGCATGACGATTACGCCAGGCGGCCGTAGAGATCGTGCGCGTCGGCCTCTTCGACCAGCACGTCGACGAATTGACCCGGCTTCAGCAGCTGGCCGTCGTCGATACGCACGGCACCGTCGATTTCCGGCGCATCGGCGCTCGAACGACCCCACGCGCCGTCGGTGTCGATCTCGTCGACCAGCACCTTGATCGTCTTGCCCACCTTGCGCTGGAGCTTGGCGGCGGAAATTTCCGCCTGCACCGCCATGAACTGCTCGAGGCGGTCTTCCTTCAGCTCTTCGTCGACCTGGCCCGGCAACTCGTTGGCCTTGGCCCCGTCCACCGGCGAATAGGCGAACGCGCCCACGCGGTCGAGTTCGGCTTCGCGCAGGAAGTCGAGCAGCTCGTTGAACTCGGCATCGGTCTCGCCGGGGAAGCCGACGATGAAGGTGCTGCGGATCGTGAGGTCGGGCACCTGGCGGCGCCAGTTCTGGATCCGCTCGAGGGTCTTGTCGACGTTGCCAGGGCGCTTCATCAGCTTGAGGATGCGCGGGCTGGCGTGCTGGAACGGGATGTCGAGATAGGGAAGGATCTTCCCCTCGGCCATCAGAGGCATCACCTCGTCCACGTGCGGATACGGGTAGACGTAATGCAGGCGCGTCCACACGCCGAGCTCGGCGAGGCCTTCGCACAGTTCGGTCATGCGCGTGCGGTAGGACTTGCCGCGCCATTCGCGTTCGGCGTAGCGCACGTCGACACCGTAGGCGCTGGTGTCCTGCGAGATCACCAGGAGTTCCTTCACGCCACCCTTGACGAGCTTCTCGGCCTCGACGAGCACTTGGTCGACCGGACGGCTGACGAGGTCGCCGCGCATCGAGGGGATGATGCAGAAGCTGCAGCGGTGGTTGCAGCCTTCGGAAATCTTCAGGTAGGCGTAGTGCTTCGGCGTGAGTTTCACGCCCGTATCGGGCACGAGGTCGAGGAACTTGTTGCGCGCCGGCGGGAGCGCCTTGTGCACCGCGCTCATGACCGAGGCGTAATCCTGCGGCCCCGTGATGGCGAGCACGTCGGGATAGCTCTCGCGGATCAGCTCCTCGCGCTTGCCCAGGCAACCGGTCACGATGACCTTGCCGTTCTCATGCAGCGCCTCGCCGATGGCATCGAGCGATTCCTGCACGGCCGAGTCGATGAAGCCGCAGGTGTTGACCACCACCGCGTCGGCGGCATCGTAGCTGGGCACGATCTCGTAGCCCTCCACCTTGAGCTGGGTAAGGATGCGTTCGGAATCGACGAGCGCCTTCGGGCAGCCAAGGCTGACGAAACCGATCTTCTGGGTCTGGGCGGCCTGGGACATGTGCCGTGGGTACCGGAGGAGGGAAATCGCGCATTATAGCCGGACCGGCTGCCTCACCGGGAAAGCACTCCGGATCGTTCTCATGCGGACGGAGATTCTTCGAGGGACATGGCACCTCGGCGATGTGCCGGCGTCCGGAACGTTCGCCATGGGGCGAGCCCCGGACACGGAAAGTCGCCGGGATACGGCACACTCTCACGCATGCCATGGCCGTCGGATTATCAGGAACGACTTCTCCCGGTCCGCCTGTCGGAGGCGATCGAAGCCGAGTGGACATTCACGGCGTCCACCGATGGCACGCACCTCGTGCTTCCGGATGGCCGGATGGACCTCATCGTCGCCTTTCGGGGTGACGAAGAAGGCGGGCTGGCCCATGTGAAGGTGTTGATCGTCGGGCCCGCGCGGCGCTGGGCGGATGTCCCGGTAGCGGCCAGTGACCGCTTCCGGGGCGTGCGCTTCCGGCCCGGCTGGGGCGGGCCATGCCTCGGCGTCGACCCCATGTCGCTGCAAGACCGCGCACTGATCGGCAACGAAGCCGAAGCGGTGCTCGGTGCGGACCGCCGCACGATCCACGCGGCTCGAACGCCTTCGGCGCTGATGGCGGCATTGAGCGAGATCGCGCATCGACGCGCGGCGGCGGCGCAAGCGCCCGCCGCGACGGTCCGGCGTGCACTCACCGTCATCCAGGCCTCCGGCGGACGTCTGCGCCTGGACGAGGTCGCCCGTCTCGTGGGGGTGCCGGAACGGACGCTGAGACGTCAGTTGACCCTTGCGGTGGGATTGTCCTTCAAGGCGTTTTCGTCGGTGTTGCGCTTCCAGCGCGCCGTGCGGCTGCTTACCGATGGATCCGCCCCGCTCGATCCGGCCGCTGCGGCGATCGAAAGCGGCTATAGCGACCAGGCCCACATGACCCGCGAGTTCCGGCGCCATGGCGGTTTCACCCCCGGTAGTCGCCCGCCGCTGGTCCTGGTCGGCATGTCGGCGGAATGAACTGGCCGATTTCTTCAAGCGGGATGGAGGTGGTGGACCCTACGCTGCATCCCCATCACCACGGGGGAAATATGATGCGTCTTGGCTATACGATCATCTACGTGCAGGACGTCACCTCAACGGTGGCGTTCTACGAACGGGCCTTCGGCCTGCAACGCCGCTTCGTCCACGAGAGCGGTCTCTACGCGGAAATGGCGACCGGCGACACTACGCTCGGCTTCGCCGCCGAATCGATGGCGGAACGCAACGGCGTGGCCATTCGTCCGAACGGCCGAAACGAGCTTCCGGCGGGCTTCGAGATATGCCTGGTGACGGAGGCACCCGAGCAGGGCTACGACCAGGCCGTCGCGGCGGGCGCGCTGCCCGTCAAGGGCGTCGACACCAAACCCTGGGGCCAGCGCGTCGGCTACGTGCGGGATATCAACGGATGCCTGGTCGAAATCTGCTCGCCGATGGCAGGGTGAAACATTCGCCGAGGCCACGGGTCGGCACCGGGATCACATGGTGAAGACCCGCGTGGCGATCGCCGGAGACGATATCCACCACGATCTTGCGACGAGGGTTGCGTTAACCTTGACGGATTATTCTCATCATCCTTGGAGACGCAGCATGGGCCGCACCCTGATCCTCGATACCTCCCGCCCGCCGGAAAGCATCGACGCCTACCTCGCCGAGCCCGCCGGCACGCCAAAGGGCGGCATCGTCGTCATCCAGGAGATCTTCGGCGTCAACGCCCATATCCGCAGCGTGGCCGACCGCTTCGCCGCGGAGGGATACGTGGCCATCGCGCCGGCCCTGTTCGATCCGGTGGAGAAAGGCGTGGAACTGGGCTACGACCAGGAGGGCATGACCAAGGGCGTGAAGCTGATTTCCGAGCTGGGGCTGAAGCGCCCCACCGACGACGTGGCGATCGCCGCCGGTTACCTGGCCGACAACTACAAGGTGAAGGTCGGCACGGTGGGCTACTGCTGGGGCGGCACGGTGGCCTTGCTGGCCGCCTTGCGCCTGGGGCTGCCCTCGTCGAGCTATTACGGCGCGCGCAACGTGCCCTTCCTGAGCGAACCGGCCAAGGCCAACGTGATCTTCCACTTCGGCGAGCGCGACCACGGCATTCCGCCGGAGATGGTCGAAAAGCATCGCGAACTGAAGCCGGAAATGGACACGTGGGTGTATCCGGCCGACCACGGCTTCAACTGCGACGTGCGCGCCAGCTACGACGAGCCCAGCGCGAAGCTCGCCTGGGAGCGCACCCTCGCCTTCTTCGCCCGCGAACTGGCGTGAGCGCAACGTTCGAACTGGATCCGCGGCTCGCCGGCGACACGGTCGTCGTCGGCGACCTGCCGCTGTGCCGCGTGCTGCTGATGCGCGACCGCCGCTTCGCCTGGCTGGTGCTGGTGCCTCGACAGGCGGGGCGCGTGGAAGTGGCCGACCTGTCCGACGACGACCGCGCCACGCTTTGGCACGAGGTGGACCTCGCCGGGGCGGCACTGCGTCAGGTGGCTTCCTGCGACAAGCTCAATATCGGCGCACTCGGCAACATCGTGCGGCAGTTGCACGTGCATGTGGTGGCGCGAGTGGAAGGCGATGCGGCGTGGCCGGGGCCGGTATGGGGGGCGGGGAAGTCCGAGGCGTACGGGGACGCGGATATAGAGGAAAGAGTCCGCTCCCTGGCGTCGGCCCTCGACCTTGCCTGACCCCTCACGTCGTTCCTGCGCAGGCAGGAACCTAGCGCCTTGAATACGGTTTTCGCGAGGAGGCGATGCGGCTCTTCCGCCTGTCCGGACGAAAGGCGCTGGGTTCCTGCTTTCACAGGAACGACGTGAGGTAATCCCGGGCGTTCAATCACCCCAAAAGCAAATCGCCGGCTCGAGGCCGGCGATTTCGTTCGATCAGTAACCCTGCTGCTGGCCCTGCTGCACGTCATAGGCGCCGCTGGACGCCTCCTTGCCCTGCATGCGGTCGGGCAGCGAAGACTTCTGCGGCGTGTCTTCCAGCGTGCGAGCGTCCTTCTCGACGGCGTTCAGGCGGACCAGCTCGCCCTTCTTGTCGTAATACACGGCGAAGCCGTAGTCGAGGGCCATGCGGGCCATGAAGCCCAGGTGCGCGTCACGCACCTTGGAATCGTCGCTGGGGATCAGGAGCACCGTCTTGGGCAGCTTGCCCTGGTCCTTCAGGTAGGCGAAATGGCTACCGGTGTCGGCGGCCGAAAGCACCGCGCCGTCGACCACGAACTGGCCGCTCTTGTAGGCCTTCAGGGTGTAGTCGAACTGGCCCTGCGAGCTGGCGACGTGGTCGTCCTTCGATACGCCACGATGGCAACCGGCGAGCACCAGCATGCTGGCGAGGAAGATCGCCGCGACGGCGCGGGTCATCAGGGTGGAAGCTCGGATCATGCGGTGTCTCCGTGGATCGGTGGGGCCTGGAAAAAGCCGAGTCTACCGCGCGCGCGTGTCGCGCGCGGCTGCGACGTGAAAGGCGTTCAGGTGCTCGGCAGCGTGACGCCGCGCTGACCCTGGTACTTGCCGCGACGGTCGGCGTAGGACACGTCGCAGACCTCGTCGGATTCGAGGAAGAGCATCTGTGCCACGCCCTCGTTGGCGTAGATTTTTGCGGGCAACGGCGTGGTGTTGGAGAACTCCAGCGTCACGTGGCCTTCCCACTCGGGCTCCAGCGGCGTCACGTTCACGATGATGCCGCAGCGCGCGTAGGTGCTCTTGCCCAGGCAGATGGTGAGCACGTTGCGCGGGATGCGGAAGTACTCCACGGTGCGCGCCAGGGCGAACGAATTCGGCGGGATGATGCACACGTCGGACTTGACGTCGACGAAGCTGCGCTCGTCGAAAGCCTTGGGGTCGACGATGGTGGAATTGATGTTGGTGAACACCTTGAACTCGTCGGCGCAGCGCACGTCGTAGCCGTAGCTCGACGTGCCGTAGGACACGAGGCGGTGGCCGTCGCGCTCCTTGACCTGGCCATGCGCGAACGGCTCGATCATGCCGTGCTGCTCGGCCATGCGGCGGATCCACTTGTCGGATTTGATGCTCACTTACGATCTCCCTCGCTTGAGGCGGGAAAAATATAGGAACGCCGGGAAACCTGCCACTTCAGGTGTTCTGGATGACGATCTTGGGGAAGGAAATGGCCTTGTTGCGCGCCTGCAGCGAAAGCTTCGCCGCCGTGGAACGGGCGATGGCCCGGTAGCGCGCCGCGAGGTCGGACTCGGGAATGGCCGCCACGGTGGGCTTGCCGCCGTCGGCCTGCTCACGGATGCGGATGTCCAGCGGCAGGTCGCCGAGGTAGGCGATATCCGCTTCGGCCGCCATGCGCGCGCCGCCGCCCTGCCCGAAGATGTGTTCTTCGTGACCGCAGTTCGAGCAGATGTGGGTGGCCATGTTCTCCACCACGCCGAGCACGGGTACCTCCACCTTGCGAAACATGCCCAGCGCCTTGCGGGCGTCGAGCAAGGCGATGTCCTGCGGCGTGGTGACGATGACCGCGCCGGAGACCGGCACCTTCTGGGAGAGCGTGAGCTGGATATCGCCCGTGCCCGGCGGCAGGTCGATCACGAGGTAATCCAGGCCATCCCAGCGGGTGTCGGTGAGCAGTTGCATCAGGGCCTGGGTGACCATCGGGCCGCGCCAGATCATGGGCGTGTCGTCGTCGATCAGCACGCCGATAGACATGGCCTGCAGGCCGTGCGCCCGCATCGGCTCGATGCTCTTGCCGTCCGGCGAGACCGGCTTGCCGGCCAGGCCCAGCATGCGCGGCTGGCTGGGGCCGTAGATGTCGGCGTCGAGGATGCCCACCGTGGCGCCCTCGGCGGCCAGCGCCAGGGCGAGGTTCACCGACACCGTCGACTTGCCCACGCCGCCCTTGCCGGACGCCACCGCGATGATGTTCTTCACCCCGGGCAGCGGCGCCAGTTGCCCTTGCACCTTGTGGGCATGGATGCGCCAGCTCACCGAGACGGCGGCCGCGGCGATGCCCGGCTCGGCCTCGAGAGCCTGGCGGGCCTCGGTGGCGGCCCGCTCCACATAACCGGCGGCTGGATAGCCCAGTTGGATATCCACCGACACGCGGTCACCGTCTACCCCGACGGCACGGATCGAGGCGTCGAGCGGCTGACCGGAATGAGGATCGATGACGCGGTCGAGAACACCGCGCACGAGGGTTTCGCTGGCCTGGCTCATGGGAAGTCGTACGAAAAATCCAAGATCGCCCATTATGACAGCCAAACGCCCCGACCGCCGGAAACGGACCGCCCGGGGGGACTTGGCGCGATGCAGCTTGACGGCCCCTCCGTCCGTTCGTCAGGCTCGCGCCATACCTAACCGTATGGGGAGACCGCACGTCCATGAAGACCCTGATCCGCTCCACGCTCGCCCTCGCCCTGGTGGCGGGCGCCCTCCCTGCCCTGGCTTCCACCGACAGCCCGGTGGGCAAGTGGAAGACCATCGACGACTCCACCCACGAGGTGAAGTCGATCGTGGAGATCACCGACAACGGCGGCGTGCTCGAGGGCAAGGTGCTCCAGGTGCTCAAGTCGGAGCACGGCCCGCACCCCACGTGCGACAAGTGCGAGGGTGAGCGCAAGGGCAAGCCCATCGAGGGCATGACCATCATGTGGGGCCTCAAGAAAGACGGCGACGAATGGTCCGGTGGCCAGATCCTCGATCCGGCCAAGGGCAAGATCTATAAGGTCACCCTCAAGCTCGAGGACGGCGGCAAGAAGCTCGACGTGCACGGCTACATCGGATTCTCGCTGATCGGCCGCAGCCAGGAGTGGGTGCGGGCCGAATAACGCATCGCGGACAGGGTCCGCTCCCACCCTCCCGCAGGAAGCTCGCTACGGGAGGGTGGGAGCGGACCCTGTCCGCGATCGGCATGCCATAATCCCCGGTCCTACAGCCGACCGTGCGAATCATGGCCCGCCGCATCCTCGTCACCAACGCCCTCCCCTACGCCAACGGCCCGCTGCACCTGGGCCACATGCTCGGCTACATCGAAGCCGACATCTGGGCGCGGGCGCAGCGCATGCAAGGCAATGAGGTCTGGTACGTCGCCGGTGAGGATGCCCACGGCACGCCGATCATGCTGGCCGCCGAAAAGGCCGGAAAGACGTCCGAGCAGTACATCGCCGACATCCGCGCCGGCCACGAGGCCGACTTCACCGGCTTCCACTTCAGCTACGACCAGTACCACACCACCCACTCGCCGGAAAACCGGGAACTCGCCACGGCGATCTACCTGCGCCTGCGCGAGGGCGGCTACATCGCCCGCCGCGACATCCAGCAGTTGTACGACCCCGCGCGCGACATGTTCCTGCCCGATCGCTACATCAAGGGCACCTGCCCCAATTGCGGCACGCCCGACCAGTACGGCGACAACTGCGAGAACTGCGGCGCCACCTACGCGCCCACCGATCTCGTCAACCCGTACTCGGTGATGTCGGGCGCCACGCCCGAGCTTCGCGACTCGGAGCACTACTTTTTCGAGCTGGGCAAGTTCGAGGCCCTGTTGCGCGACTGGTTCGCCGGCAAGTTCACCGACGGCAAGCCCACGGCCGACAGCAGCGTGGCCGCCAAGCTCGCCGAGTGGATCGACGGCGGCCTGCGCGACTGGGACATCTCCCGCGACGCGCCGTATTTCGGTTTCCCCATTCCCGACGCGCCGGGCAAGTTCTTCTACGTATGGCTCGACGCGCCGATCGGCTACCTCGCCGCCTTCAAGGCGCTGTGCGATCGCACCGGCCTGGTCTTCGACGATTTTCTCGGCAGAGACAGCACGGCCGAGATGCACCACTTCATCGGCAAGGACATCATCAACTTCCATGGCCTGTTCTGGCCGGCGATGTTGCACGGCGCCGGCCTGCGCGTGCCGACGGCGCTGCACGTCAACGGTTACCTCACCGTCAACGGCGCGAAGATGTCCAAGTCGCGCGGCACGTTCATCCAGGCGCGCACCTACCTGGACTCGGGGTTGGATCCCGAAGCGCTGCGCTATTACTTCGCCACCATGCTCGGCCCGACGCCGGTCGACGTCGACCTCGACCTGAAATCGTTCGAGGAACGCGTGAATTCGCACCTGGTGGGTAAGTGGGCGAACATCGCCAGCCGCACCGCCGGCTTCCTGCACACGCACTTCGGCGGCACGCTGGCGCCTCGCTTCGACGATGAAGCCGGCCCGCTGTGGAACGACCTGCTCGCCCAGTACGAAGGCATCGAAACCCTTTACGAAGCCGACGAATACGCCGAGGTCACCCGTCGCTTCGTCGCCATGGCCGATGCCGTCAACGGCTACATCGCCGCGAAGGCGCCGTGGGTGATCGCCAAGGACGACACCCGTCGCGACGAGCTGCAACAGGTGTGCACGTTCGCCATCAACGCCTTCCGCCTGCTTTCGGGCCTGCTGAAGCCCATCCTGCCGACCACGGTCGCCGCCGCCGAAGCCTTCCTCGGCGCCCCGATCGAAAACTTCGCCGACGCCCGTCGCGAACTGTTCGGCCACACCGTCAAGGCCTTCTCGCCGCTGTTCGGCCGTCTCGATCCGAAGAAGATCGAAGCCATGGTCGAGGCCTCGAAGGAATCGCTCTCGCCCGCCGAGCAGGCCCGCGAGGCCGCGGCAGCCGACACCAAGAAACCGAACAAAGCCAAAGAAGCATCCAAGCCCATGACCGACGCCGCCGCCACCGAAACCGCCACCATCTCCATCGACGACTTCGCCAAGCTCGACCTGCGCATCGGCAAGGTGCTGACCTGCGAATTCGTGGAGGGCTCGGACAAGCTCCTGCGCTTCGAACTCGACGCCGGCTCCCTGGGCAAGCGCCAGATCTTCTCCGGCATCCGCGCCGCCTACGGCGAGCCGGAGAAGCTGGTGGGCCGCAACGTCGTGTTCATCGCCAACCTCGCTCCGCGCAAGATGCGTTTCGGCGTGTCCGAGGGCATGATCCTTTCCGCCGGCGACGGCGGTTCGGACCTGTTCCTCCTCGATGCCGACCAGGGCGCGGCAGCGGGCGCCACCGTCCGCTGATCGGTGCCGCCGGCAACGCGCCAGCCATGATGCCAACGCTCGCCGACCGCATCGACGACCTGCTTCCGCAGACCCAGTGCGAACAATGCGGCTTCCACGGGTGCCGCCCTTACGCCGATGCCATCGCCGCCGACGAGGCGGACATCAACCGCTGCCCCCCGGGCGGCGCGCTCGGCATCGCCCGCCTGGCCGCGCTGCTCGACCGCCCGCCGCTGCCGCTGGACACCACGCGCGGCGTGGAGAAGCCGCGCACGCTCGCCCGCATCGTCGAGGCCGATTGCATCGGTTGCACCAAATGCATCCAGGCCTGTCCCGTCGACGCCATCGTCGGGGCGGCAAAGCTCATGCACACGGTGATGAGCGACCTATGCACCGGGTGCGAGCTCTGCGTGCCCGCCTGCCCCGTGGACTGCATCGCGCTCGATCCCATGCCGCTGGCCCACGTGGAGGATCGCCGACACGCGGACGCGGCGCGTCGTCATTTCCAGCGTCGCGAGGCGCGACTTGCCCGCGAGCGAGAAGCACGCGAACGCCAGCTCGCCGCGAGCAAGCGCGACGTCGGTGCGCCAGCCGCCCGCAACGCCGTACTCGAAGCCCTTGCCCGCGCCAAGGCGAAGAAAAAGGACAGCCCGTGAAGAAGGCCGACGTGGTCGAGATGTTCAGCCGCCTGCGCGAACTGAACCCGCATCCGAAGACCGAACTGGAATACACCACGCCCTTCGAACTGCTGGCGGCGGTAGCGTTGTCGGCGCAGGCCACCGACGTGGGCGTGAACAAGGCCACGCGAAAGTTGTTTCCCGTGGCCAATACCCCACAGAAGATCCTCAAGCTCGGTCTGGAAAAGCTCAAGGGCTATATCAGCACCATCGGCCTCTACAACAACAAGGCGAAAAACCTCATCGCCATGAGCCAAATCCTCGTCGACCGCTACGAGGGCGAGGTGCCGCGGACGCGCGAGGCGCTGGAAGAACTGCCCGGGGTCGGCCGCAAGACGGCCAACGTGGTGCTCAACACGGCGTTCGGGCTACCCACCATCGCGGTGGATACGCATATCTTCCGGGTGTCCAACCGCACGGGCCTCGCTCCAGGGCCGGACGTGCGCAAGGTCGAGGACAAGCTGGAGAAGGTGATCCCGAAGGAATTCATCCAGGATGCGCATCACTGGTTGATCCTGCACGGGCGCTACGTGTGCAAGGCGCGCAAACCGGATTGCCCGCAGTGCGTGATCGCCGATATGTGTGCCTACAAGCACAAGACCAAGGCGGACTGAAGCAAGACCCATCGTGGACACGGCCCGCTCCCACTCTCCGGTAGCGGACTCACTGCCGGAGGGCGGGAGCGGACCCTGTCCGAGGAGCTCCTAGGCCGTCTGGCGCGAGCCCTCCACCCGCCTTCCCAGCTCCTGCCAATCCACGATCAACTCGCAACCGCGCTTGGACGCGTTACGTCCCCACTCGCGCAGCAGTTCCAGCGACGCCTGGTCGACGTGATGCAAGCGGTCCATGACCACGCTCAGGCGCGTGTTCGGCGGCACCGCTTCCAGCTTGCGCGCCATGCTCGGCACCTTCAGGAAGGTCGCCGACCCTTCGAGGTGCAGCGTGGCCTGGCCCGGCTCGTCATGATGCAGAACATCCATCTTCAGCTTCGAGGAGAGCAGCGCCAGGCGCAGCAGCGACAGGCCGAAGCCGACGATCACACCGGTGAGCAGGTCGGTGGCGACGATGGCGACCGTCGTGGCGACATACACCGCCGCCGTGCCCTTGCCGTACGCGGCCAGATCCTTGATCTGTTTCGGGTTGACCATCTTCACGCCGGTGAACACCAGGATGCCCGCCAGGCACGAGACGGGCGTCATCCGCATCAGCCACGGCAACAACATCACGAAGGCGAGCAGCCACGCACCGTGGAAGATGGTGGCCATGCGTGTGGCCGAGCCGGCCTGCACGTTGGCCGCGCTGCGCACGATCACGCCGGTCATCGGCAGCGCGCCGAGGAAGCCGCAGATCATGTTGCCGACGCCCTGCGCCGCCAGTTCGCGATCGAAATTGGTGCGCGCGCCATCGTGCATGCGGTCGACCGCCGCCGCGGAGAGCAGGGTTTCCGCGCTGGCGATGAAGGCGAAGGTCGCCGCCGCCACGAGCAAGGTGGAATCGAACAATCCGAACAGGCTGCCCATGCTCGGCAAGCTCACCGCCGAGAACAGGTTGGACGGCACGTCGACGCGCTTGACGTCGAGCGCGCCGAACTGCGCGAGGGCGGTCATCGCCACCACCGCGAGCAGCGCGCCGGGTACGAAACGCAGCTTCGCCGGACGAAGCTTTTCCCAGCCGAGCATGATCGCGATGGTGCCCAGGCCGATCATCATCGCGGCGGGCATCTGCCCTTCGGCAAAGCCCGTCACCGACTCCCATGCCGCCGCCGGCAGGGCCGCGAAGTTCTCGAGGCCGCGGGCCTTGGGGATCGCATCGAGCAACACGTGCGACTGCGAGGCGACGATGAGGATGCCGATGCCCGACAACATGCCGGCCACGACCGCGGGCGAGGTCATGCGGAACCAGACGCCCACCTTGCAGAAGCCAGCGACCAACTGGATCAGGCCGGCAAGCAACACCACCGGGCCGAGGGCAGCCACGCCGTGCTCGCGCACCAGTTCGAACACCAGCACCGCCAGGCCTGCCGCCGGCCCGCTGACCTGCAACGGCGAACCGGCGATGGCACCCACCACGATGCCGCCGACGATACCGGTGATGAGACCGGCGCTGGGTGGCAGGCCCGAGGCGATGGCGATGCCCATGCAAAGCGGCAGGGCGACAAGAAAGACGACCACCGATCCAAGGAGGTCGCGGCCAAAGAGGCCTTGGGAAAAATAGGCACGCATCGTCGGGATTCCTCAGGCCGCGCTGGCCACCGTCGGGCGCACGGAGAACCGCGCGTGCGGCGTGGCATCGGGTGCCTTCGTGACGTCCGCGCCGAGCGGACGGAAGCCACCCTCCAGCGGATCGAAGGCCGTGATCTCGGTACGCGCGAAGTCGTAGATCCAGCCGTGGATGCGCAGGCTGCCGTTCGCCATGGCGGCGGCCACCGCCGGCAGGGTGCGCAAGTGCTCGAGCTGGCCCACCACGTTTTCCTCGGTGAGGTAACGCAGGCCTTCTTCGCCGAGGATCGTCGGGCGGTTTTCCGCCACCACGTAGCGCGCCACGTCGGCGTGCTTGAGCCACTGCTCCACCGAGGGCTTGCCCTTGAGCGCCGCCGGATTCTGCAAGGCCTTCATCGCGCCGCAGTCGGAATGCCCGCAGATCACGATGTGCTTCACCTTCAGCGCGGTCACCGCGTATTCGATGGCGGCGACCACGCCGCTGACGTGCTGCGCATAGGGCGGCACGATATTGCCCACGTTGCGATAGACGAACAGTTCGCCCGGCTGCGCCGAAAACATGAGCTCGGGCATCACGCGCGAGTCGGCGCAGGTGATGAACATGGTGTGCGGCGTCTGGCCGGAGGCGAGGCGCGCGAACAGCTCGCGCTGGTCGTCGGTCATTTCACGGCGAAACCGGTCGAAACCCTGGATGAGGCGTTCCATGATGGTGTTCTCTCTTTGGGGAGGTAAATCGTCGGGCACGGGCACGGAAGCCCGTGGCGTGACCGGTGGGCCGGTCACGGCTCGTAAAAGCGCGGTGTGGGGATGGCGACGCCGGGGGCGTCGCGTCGATCAGACGATCGGAGGGCGGAGGTCGAGATGCAGCCGATGCGCGACGCTGGCCGGCTCGTGGCCGGACGGACGCGACGGCGCCGAGCGCGGCACGGTCACGACGTGATGGGGAGGCACGTCGAACGTATCGTCAAGGCTCGTGGTGTTGTCTTCGAGCGACGGCAACGAGACCGGATCGGCTTCGTCGTGATCCGACTCGTTCGCCACCTGCTGGACGACGGGCATGCCGTCGTTCGCGTCGCAAGGCATCGCACGGACGCCCGCGCAGGCCACGAACAACGCCACGACCACGAGAACCATGATCGCGAGGCGGTGTGGGAAGCTGGCGAGGACGCTATGCATGCGACCGAACCTACGCAGCACATATGACCGTTGCAAGGGGTGTGAAGCGTCGGATTCATGTTCGACAACGCCTGACACACGAAAACGTGACGCACCAAGGATTTTTTCGTATCCATGGACATCGAAGCGCGCATGTCCGTTCAGATACGGACGTCCGGACGCCCGTCCCATTATTGAGATAATTCCGAAAAGTGATGAATGATCGGACGCGCCGCATCGTCCTCGACATCGAACGGCGCTTCCGCCGGTTCTCAGTCAGACGTTGGTGCGGCCGCCCGCGGCGGGGAGAACACCCGGCTTTTTTTCACGTTCTTGCCTCTTTTTGTCGAAGGCATCGGTACGTCGCCTCGACCGACCCACCTCCGACGGCACCGCTGGTATCCTTGGCGCATGGATACGACGAGCAATAGCACCGCCTCCACCATGGCTGCGCGGTTCCGGGGGTTCCTGCCCGTTATCGTGGACGTGGAAACCGGCGGTTTCGACGCCGAACGTGACGCCCTCCTGGAAATCGCGGTGGTCGCCGTCCGGATGGAGCCTTCGGGCCTGCTCGTGCCGGAACCGGCCGTGTCGGCCAACGTCGAGCCCTTCCCCGGGGCCAACATCGATCCCCGCTCCCTCGAGATCACGGGCATCGACCCCGATCATCCCTTCCGTGGCGCCCTGCCCGAACGCCAGGCGCTCGATCACGTATTCCATGCGGTGCGCGAGGCGGTAAAGCAGTCCGAGTGCCAACGCGCCGTGCTGGTGGGCCACAACGCGGCCTTCGACCTGGCGTTCCTCAATGCCGCCGTGCGCCGCGTCGGCCACAAGCGCAACCCCTTCCATCCCTTCAGCTGCTTCGACACCGCCACCCTCGGGGGGCTGGCCTACGGGCAGACGGTGCTCAGCAAGGCGGCCATCGCCGCCGGCATCGCGTTCGATACGAAAGAAGCCCATTCGGCCATCTACGATGCCGAGCGCACGGCCGAGCTGTTCTGCGAAATCGTCAACCGCTGGCGACGCCTGGAGCTGGCCGAGGGCGAAATCGGCACGTCCCTGGCCATGTGAGCCCATTCGTAACTTCCTGAATATGACAGCAAAAAGGCGGCTGTCATATGGTTGAAACATTCAACACATTTCATTGCAACACGGCAGGACTGGAATACCGCCCCGGGCGGAGTTCCGCCTGACAATCTTCCATCGAGGATCACTCCGTGTTCACACGCAAACTCCGCATCGCCGCCCTGGTCGCCGCCTCGCTGTTCGGCATGGGTGCCGCCCAGGCCACCGACATCACCGGCGCCGGTTCGAGCTTCGTCTACCCCGTGCTGTCCAAGTGGGCCGCCACGTACGCCGAAACCAGCGGCAACAAGATCAACTACCAGTCCGTCGGTTCGGGTGCGGGTATCGCGCAGATCAAGGAAGGCACCATCGATTTCGGCGCGTCCGATGCCCCGATGAGCGGTGAAGACCTCGCCAAGTTCGGCCTCGGCCAGTTCCCGAGCGTCGTCGGCGGCATCGTGCCGGTGGTGAACCTCCAGGGCGTGAAGGCCGGCGAGCTCAAGCTCACGGGTGACGTGCTCGCCAAGATCTACATGGGCCAGATCGCGATGTGGAACGACCCGGCCATCGCCGCGCTCAACCCGGGCCTGAAGCTCACCAGCACGAAGATCACCGTCGTCCATCGTTCGGACGGTTCGGGTACCTCGTTCAACTTCACCAACTACCTGTCGAAGGTCAGCCCGGAATGGGCCTCCAAGGTGAAGTTCGGCACGGCCGTCGAGTGGCCGGCCGGTGTCGGCGGCAAGGGCAACGAAGGCGTCGCCCAGTACGTGCGCCAGATCCCCGGCTCGATCGGTTATGTCGAATACGCCTACGCGAAGAAGAACGCCATCGCCTTCGCGCAGATGCAGAACGCCGCCGGCAAGTGGGTGCAGCCGACCGCCGAGACCTTCGGTGCCGCCGCCGCCACCGCCGACTGGGCTTCGGCCAAGGACTTCAACGTCATCATGACGAACGCCTCGGGCGAACAGGCGTGGCCGATCACGGCGACCACCTGGATCATCATGTACAAGAAGTCGAAGAACCCGTCGCACAGCAAGGTGGCGTTCGATTTCTTCAAGAACGCCCTCGAGAAGGGTCAGCCGGCCGCCGCCTCGCTCGACTACGTCGCCCTGCCCGACTCGCTGGTCAAGAAGATCGAAGCCTATTGGGCGTCGGATCTGGGTAACAAGTAATTCGCGATGCGACAGGCCGGGTGAAACATAACCGGTCCAGACTATCGTCCAGGGGGGCCGCCGTTCCCGAAAGGAACGGCGGCCCATAGTTTGCCAAGGCCCGGGAAACAGCGCTCATCATGCATGCCACCGCCAGCAACGCCGGAACGGGCGTCGATCGTGCCCACGAAGCGTCCCGCAACGCGAAGGATTCGCGCAACGACGTGCTCTTCGGCTGGGTGCTCAAGGCCTGCGCCCTGCTCGTCCTCGCCGCCCTCCTGGGCGCCGCCGGTTCCACGCTGTGGCTCGGCTCGGATGCCTTCCACACCTTCGGTTGGGGCTTCCCCACCAGCGCCGCATGGGATCCCAGCAACGACCAGTACGGCGCCCTGGTACCCATCATGGGCACCGTCGGCACCGCCCTCATCGCCCTGGTGGTCGCCGTGCCGATCAGCTTCGGCATCGCCCTCTTCCTGACCGAGATCGCGCCGCAGTGGCTGCGCGGGCCGGTCGCCTCGGCCATCGAACTGCTGGCCGGCATCCCCTCGATCATCTATGGCATGTGGGGCCTCTTCGTCTTCGCGCCGTTCGTCGCCGCGCATATCAAGCCCTGGCTGATGAACCACTTCAGCGCCGACCCGCCCGACGGACAGGTGTCGTGGCTGGTGCAGCACGTGCCGTTCGTCGCGAAGTTTTTCTCCAGCGAATACCCCTTCTTCGGCGCCGGCGTGCTCACCGCGGGCCTGGTGCTGGCGGTGATGATCATCCCGTTCATCTCCTCGGTGATGCGCGAGGTGTTCCAGACGGTACCGACGCGCCTCAAGGAATCGGCCTACGCGCTGGGCTCCAGCACGTGGGAAGTGGTGTGGGACATCGTGGTGCCCTATACCCGCACCGCCGTCATCGGCGGCGTGTTCCTCGGCCTGGGCCGCGCCCTGGGCGAAACCATGGCCGTGGCCTTCGTACTCGGCAACACCTTCAAGTTCTCCTGGTCGATGCTGGAAACGGGCAGCTCCATCGCCTCCACCATCGCCAACCAGTTCGGCGAAGCCCAGGGCCTGCAGCGGTCGGCGCTGATGGCGTTGGCCTTCCTGCTCTTCGTGGTGACCTTCATCGTGCTGCTCATCGCCCGCCTCATGCTTCGCCGCATGGCCACGAAGGAGGGTCGCTGATGTCCGCCTCCCTCTACACCAGGCGCCGCGTGAAAAACGTGGTGGCGATGGCCTGCAGCATCCTCGCCACCGCCATCGGCCTGTTCTTCCTGGTCTGGATCCTCTGGGAGACGCTGAGCCAGGGCATCTCGGCCCTGAAGCCCTCGTTGTTCACCAAGATCACCGCGTATCGCGAGGAAGGTGGCCTGGCCAACGCCATGGTCGGCAGCCTGATCCTCAACGTCCTCGGCATCCTGATCGCCACGCCCATCGGCGTGGCCGCGGGCACCTGGCTGGCGGAATACTCGCGGCGCTCGCGCCTGGGTCCGACCATCCGCTTCCTCAACGACATCCTGCTGTCGGCACCATCGATCGTGCTGGGCCTGTTCGTCTATACCATCGTGGTGCTGCCGTCGAAGTACCTGTCCAATGGCGAGGTCACCTTCTCGGGCGTCGCCGGCGGCGTCGCCCTGGCCTTGATCGCCCTGCCCGTCATCGTGCGCACCACCGACGAAATGCTCCGCCTGGTGCCGAGTACCCTGCGCGAAGCCGCCCTTTCGCTGGGCGTTCCGCAGTGGAAGCTCACCATGCAGATCCTCGTGCGCTCGGCGCGCTCGGGCATCGTCACGGGCGTGCTGCTGGCCCTGGCCCGCATCAGCGGCGAAACCGCGCCGCTGCTGTTCACGGCCTTCGGCAACAACTTCATGACCTTCAACCCGCTTGACAAGATGCCCAGCCTTCCGCAGGTCATCTACGAATACACGAAGGATCCCAGCCCGGACATCAACACCCTGGCCTGGGCTGGTGCGTTCGTGCTGACCATGTTCGTTCTGGCGCTCAGCCTGATCGCCCGCTTCGCCTTCTCGCGCTCCAAGGTGTCCAATGACTAACATGAACGAAGTCGCCTCCCAGCCGGGCTTCGGCACCTCGCCGCATGCCGCCACCGCCGACCTCGGCCAGGTTCCCGCGAAGATGACCGTGCGCGACCTGAACTTCTACTACGGCGAGTTCCATGCGCTGAAGCACATCGCGCTGGACGTCCCGGAGAAGAAGGTCACCGCCATCATCGGCCCCTCGGGCTGCGGCAAGTCCACGCTGCTGCGCATCTTCAACCGCATCTACGCCATCTACCCCGGCCTGCGCGCGCAGGGCGAGATCGTGCTCGACGGCGAGAACATCCTCGATCCGAAGTACTCGCTCAACCGCCTCCGCAGCAAGGTGGGCATGGTGTTCCAGAAGCCCGTGCCGTTCCCGATGACCATCTTCGAGAACGTGGCCTACGGCATCCGCCACCACGAGAAGCTCAGCCGCTCGCAGATGGAAGATCGCGTCGAACAGGCCCTGCGCGGCGCCGCGCTTTGGGACGAGGTGAAGGACAAGCTCAAGCAGAGCGCGCTCGGCCTCTCCGGCGGCCAGCAGCAGCGTCTGTGCATCGCCCGCGGCATCGCGCTCAAGCCCGAGGTGCTTCTGCTCGACGAGCCCACCTCCGCGCTCGATCCCATCGCCACCAGCCGCATCGAACAGCTCGTGGAAGAGCTCAAGAAAGACTTCACGATCGTCATCGTCACGCACAACATGCAGCAGGCGGCGCGCTGCTCCGACATGACCGCCTTCATGTACATGGGCGAGCTGATCGAGTTCGACAAGACCGAAAAGATCTTCACGAAGCCGGACAAGAAGCAGACCGAAGACTACATCACCGGCCGTTTCGGCTAAGCCCCCTTCTTTGCGAGGCATGCGATGAACACTCCGCACCAGCACATCATCAAGAGCTACGACGACGAGCTCAAGCGCCTGACCGGCGAGATCGTGAGGATGGGCGAGCTGGCCGTGGCCCAGCTCGAAGCCGCCATCGACGTGGTGCAGCGCCGCGACGAGCGCGCCGCCCAGCGCGTGGTCGACAACGACGACGCCCTCGACGCGCTCGAGCACGACATCAGCCAGGACGTGGTGCGCCTGCTGGCCTTGCGCGCGCCCATCGCGGGCGACCTGCGCAACGTCTTCGCCGCGCTGCGCATCGCCGCCGACATCGAGCGCATCGGCGATTACGCCGCCAACGTGGCCAAGCGTTCCATCCCGCTCAGCCGCGTCGCGCCGATCGCCGCCGCCGGCGGCCTGGCCAATCTCGCCGAACTGGCCGCCGAACAGCTACGCCATGTGCTCAAGGCGTATCACGACCAGGACGCCGAGGCGGCCTACGAGGTGTGGAAGTCCGACGCCGAACTGGACGAGGCGTATACGGTGGTGTTCCGCGCCCTCCTCACCTACATGATGGAAGACCCGCGCAACATCACGCCGTGCACGCACCTGCTGTTCATGGCGAAGAATATCGAGCGCATCGGCGACCACGCCACCAACATCGCGGAAAACGTGTGGTTCGTGGTGCACGGCGAACCGCTCGTGGCGCCGCGCGTGAAGCGCGACGAGACGGCCAACCCGGACTTCAACAAATAAGGGCAAGCGTGCCGCAAGGCCCATCGCGGACAGGGTCCGCTCCCACCCTTCGGTAGAAAGGTCGCTATCGAAGGGTGGGAACGGGCCCTGCCCGCGATTTCAAGCCGCCGTGAGCTTCAGGCCGACGATACCGGCCACGATCAGGCCGACGCACACCAGCCGCGACGGCTGCGCGGACTCGCCGAACAGCACGATGCCGAGCGTTACCGCACCGACCGCGCCGATACCCGTCCACACCGCATACGCCGTACCCAGCGGCAGTTTTTTCGCCGCCATGGCGAGCAACACGATGCTGACCACCATCGCCAGGCCTGTGAGCACGCTCGGCACGAGCCGGGTGAACCCTTCGGTGTATTTCAGGCCAACGGCCCAGGCGACCTCGAACAGGCCAGCCACGAAGAGAATGAGCCAATACATGGTTCGTTTCCGTCAGGAGCGGGGTCGTCCCCGCGAGTGACGTGCGCCATGGGGCCGTCCCCATGGGCGGACCGGCGTTGCGCCGGCCCTTCATTCATTCTATCGAGCCAGCCTGACCCGGATGTAACCGCTTTACCGCTTCGTTGGCTTTTCGCCGATACGATCGGCTCCCACCCCTTCGGTAGACAGTCTCCTACCGAAGGGGTGGGAGCCGATCGTATCGGCGAAACAGGGTTGCCTCAGGGCACGATTTCCGCCGCCCGCCTCGCCCGCACCCCACGCACGATCCCGTACACGCTGATCAGGAACCACGCCAGCTCCTGCAGGAACGCCGAGAGATTGAACGTACCGAAGATCAGCGACAGCAGGATGCCGAACGCGCCCACCAGGTTCATCACCTGGTAGGGATAGCCCTGCCCCGACAGCTTGTGCGCCTGGAGCAGGAAAAACGCCACGAGCACCAGCGCCACGCCGATCAGGCCAGCCCAGTCATGCCAGAACAGGTTCATCGCTTGGCTCCTCGTTGCCGCAAGGCCTCGAACAACACCACGCCGGTCGCCACGGACACGTTGAGGCTCTCCATGTTGCCCGGCATCGGGATCTTCGCCACGAAGTCGCAGGTCTCGCGGGTGAGGTGGCGCATGCCGTCGCCTTCGCTGCCCAGCACCAGGGCCACCGGCCCCTTCAGGTCGACGTCGTAGAGCGACTGCTCGGTATCGCCCGCCAGGCCGGTGATCCACACGCCCGCGTCCTTCAGCGCACGAAGGGCACGCGCCAGGTTGGTTACCGCAAGCATTGGCACGAGATCCGCCCCACCCGCGGACGCGCGACGCACGGTGGGCGTGATGCCCACCGCGCGATCCTTGGGCACGATCACCGCCGTCACCTTCGCCGCGGCAGCGCTGCGCAGGCAGGCACCGAGGTTGTGCGGATCGGTGACGCCGTCGAGCACCAGCACCAGCGCGTCGGAACCGGCGGCTTCGAGCAGCCCCTCCAGATCGCGCTCGTCCTTGAGCGGCGGCGTTTCGTAGCGTGCGATCACGCCCTGGTGACGCGGCTCGCCGCCGATGCGCTCGAGGTTGTCCTTGCCGACCGACTTCACCTGGATACCGCGCTTGCGTGCCTGCGCGGCGATGTCGTTCACGCGCGCGTTCTTCGAGTTCTGCTCGATAAGTACTTCACGGACTCGCTCCGGGTCGTTGGCGAGGGCGCCTTCCACCGGATTGATGCCGACGATCCACGTCTCGCTCATGACTTACGACTTGCTCCTGGGTTTGCGCGATGCCGACTTCGTCGCCGGGGCCTTCGTTTCGGAAGCCTTTTTCGCGACGGTCTTCTTCACCGCGGTTTTCTTCGCGACGGCTTTTTTGGCGACAGCCTTCTTCGCCACCGCTTCCCTACCGATCGCCTGTCTGGCGGTCGCCTTGCCATTTGGCCGTGCCGCCGCCACGTCCTTCGCGGCAACCTTCCCGGCCGGAGCTTTCGAGACCGCGGCGGGCTTGCGTGCCGACACATCGGCGCCCGAACGCGACCGGCGCGACGGAACGACCTCGACCGGCTCGACCGACGGCCGCGCATCATCGCCAACCGGCGCGGGAGGAGCAACCCCGGCTTTCGCCTTGCGCGTGCCGCCGAGCCTCTGCGCCATCTTCTTCACGGCACGGCCGATGGCCTTGCCCGCTTCGGCCATGGCGTTGCCGGGCGTGGACTCCTTCGCGACCGGAGCCGGTACGGCGACGGGCTTGGGCAGCGACTGCAGGCGGGCCACGAGCCGGAAATCGATCTTGCGATCTTCCAGGCTCGCGCGTAGCACCTGCACGCTCACGTAATCGCCCAGGCGATAGCTCGCGCCGGTGCGCTCGCCCGCCAGCAGGTGACGGGTGGGATCGAACTTGTAGTAGTCGTTGGGCAGTTGCGATACGTGGACGAGGCCGGAAACCCGCGAGGCCGCCAGCTCCACGAACAAACCGAACGACGTGACGCCCGTAATGGTGCCGGCGAACTCCTCGCCCACGTGCTTTTCCATCCATGCGCACTTGAAGCGCTCGTCGACGTCCCGCTCGGCTTCTTCCGCGCGGCGCTCGCGCTGCGAGCAATGCACGGCCATCGCGGCCATCTGCGCCTCGCTGTAGACGTAGTCCGACGGCTTACCCTTGGTAATGGCATAACGGATCGCGCGATGCACCAGCAGGTCGGGGTAGCGGCGGATCGGCGAGGTGAAATGCGCGTACGCATCCAGCGCCAGGCCGAAGTGGCCCTGGTTTTCCGGGTGGTACACGGCCATGCTCTGGGACCGCAGCAGCACCGACTGGATCAATTCCGCTTCGGGACGATCCTGCACCTTCTTCAGCAGCGCCGAGAAATCCGCCGGCGTCACCTCGTCGGCCGGGGGCAGCTTCAGCTTGAACTCGCGCAGGAACTGGAGGAGGTCTTCGTATTTCTCCGCCGGCGGCGGCGCATGCACGCGGTAGAGCGCGGGAATCCTGCGCCGGGAGAGGAATTTCGCGGCCTGCACGTTGGCCGCGATCATGCATTCCTCGATGAGCTTGTGCGCGTCGTTGCGCTCGGAGGCGCCCATCGACACCACGTCGCCCGACGGCGCGAGGCGAAATTTCACCTCGGGCGTCTCGAAATCGATGGCCCCGCGACGCTTGCGTGCTTTCGCCATGGCCTTGTAGAGGCGATGCAGGTTTTCCACCTGGGGCAGCACGTCCGCGATCTCCCGGCGCACTTCGGCGTCGCGCTCCCCCACCGCCTGCCAGACCTTGGTATAGGTCAGGCGTGCGTGCGAATACATCACCGCCTCGTAGAACTTCGCGTGCTGCACTTCGCCCTGCTCGTCCACCTCCATGTCGCAGACCATGCACAGGCGATCCACGCGCGGATTGAGCGAACAGATGCCGTTGGATAACGTTTCCGGCAGCATCGGCACCACGAAGCCGGGGAAGTACGTCGACGTGCTGCGTTCGTAGGCCTCGGTGTCGAGCGGCGTGCCGATGGGCACGTAATGCGAGACGTCGGCGATGGCCACGATGAGACGGAACCCGCCGCCCTTCAGCGGCTCGGCATAGACGGCGTCGTCGAAGTCGCGCGCATCCTCGCCGTCGATGGTCACGAGCGGCAGGTCGCGCAGGTCGACCCGGCCCTTGCGCTCGGCGGCGGTGACCTTCGGTTCCACCTCCTCGGCCTGGCGCACTACCTGGGCCGGCCATTCATGCGGCAGGTCGTGGCTGGCGATGGCCATTTCCACCACCAGCGACGGTTGCAGGCGCTGGCCGAGCACGGCGCGGATGGTACCCATCGGACCGCGATGCGGCGTCGGCGGATCGGTGATCTCGGCCACCACGATCTCGCCCGAACGGGCGCCCGCGTCGCGGCCGGCGGGAATCATGATGTTCTGGTGCAGGCGGCGGTCGTCCGGTTCGACGAGGGTGACCCCGTTCTCCACCACGATGCGACCCACCAGGCGCGGCGAACGGCGTTCCAGCACCTCGACGATCGCACCCTGGCGGCGGCCGCGGCGGTCGATGCCGACCACGCTGGCGAGCACGCGGTCGCCGTGCAGCACGCTGCGCATCTGCGAGGGCGAGAGGTAGAGGTCATCCCCACCCTCGTCGGGTCGAAGGAAACCGTAACCCTCGGCATTGGCGATCACGCGGCCGGGGATGAGGCTGAGCTTCTGCGCGGGCGCATAGCCGCCCCGCCGGTTACGCAGGAGCTGGCCGTCGCGGATCATCGCCGCGAGGCGCTTGCCCAGCGCGTTGATCTCGTAATCGGTGAACAGGCGCAGGGCGCGTGCGATGTCCTCCGCGGACACCAGTTCGCCGCGCTGCTCGAGGAGCGCGAGGATCGCCTCGCGGCTGGGAATGGGCTGATCGTAGCGCTGCGCCTCGCGCTCGGCGTGTGGATCGTTCACGGCCGGCGGCGGCAGCCGGTCGCGGTATTTGGCCAGCGCCTTGCCCGGGCGCGTAGCCTTGGCTTTACGGGGGCCTTTATCGCCACCGGAACCTTTCTTTTTCTTCGTCACGTAGGGACCTTGCAGGGGGCCGTTCACTTTTTTGGCGGCCGTGGTGAAAAATCGTTGACAAGCTTACCCGACCTGCCTAATCTACGCGGCTCACGGGGCAGACACGTCTGCTACCGGGACACCTGCCCAGGTGGCGGAATTGGTAGACGCACTAGTTTCAGGTACTAGCGGGTAAAACCGTGGAGGTTCGAGTCCTCTCTTGGGCACCAATTATAAGACAAAGCCTCGCAGCGATGCGGGGCTTTGTTTTTTCCGGTATCTCGAAGATCCCATGACCCCTGGCCCACACCTGCCGAACGGACTGCCTGCCGACGCCCTGGCCCTCCTCGCGCAAGCGGCGGAAGCCCGCAACGCCATGGACAAGGCGGCGCGCGATACCGCCCTGGCCGCCGACGAACTGCGGCGGTACGCGAAGTTCTCACGCCCCGGCCAGCCCTCGGCGCACATCGTGCAGCTGCGTCAGAAGCAGGCCACGGCGCGCATCGAGTCCGCGCGTTCGCGGCAAGCGTTTCTTGTCGCCGCCAACGGATTCGTCCACGCATCCGGGCTGGCCGTGCCCAAGGGCATGTCGCTGGAGGCCTACGTGCTGGAATGGATTCGTCGGTCGGCCGAAGACATCACCGGTCGGAAGTAGCCGCCGCATGTTTGAATTCAGGCGTAACATGGCTTGAACTCCAGCTAGGTACTTACGGATGACCGCCCGTTTCTCTCCTAACCTGGCCGCCATACGCGCCGGCGCGTTCTTCGGGATTCTCGCCATGTTCAGCCTGGTGGTACTGATACCCATCGGCCTGGAAAAGCTCTTCGGCTTGCCCATCGCCAAGGCCTGGGGCCTCGGCGACCTGGCCGCGCCGCTTTGCCTTGCGGGCGCCCTGCCCGGTGCAGCATTTGCCACCCGTCGCCGAAAAGCCTCGTAAGCGATCTGCCGCGATGGTCGACCTCGAGTTGGGCACGAATCAGCGTATCGTCTGCGCCATTGGCGTCCTGGTGCTTGAAAGCCAGGGGCTGGAACAACTTTTAAAGTTCATCGTTCCCATGACAGATGCCGGAGACCCGTCCATCGCTGGCATTCTCGATCGTGCTTCCGCACTTGCCAGCAAGCCGCTGGGCTTACTTTCAAGTCGTTTTGTGGATGCATGCGTTGGCGACACGGATTCGCTGATGGCGCTTATCAAGCAAGTGGTCTCCGAGCGAAATGAGGTCGTTCACCACTTCGGGCATCGATTCGGACCGCTGCTTGCCTCGGGCCATCACGCGGAGGTATTGGACGAACTGCGAGCGAGGAATAGGCGAGCCCGAGAGCTCAGGCATCTCCTCCAACCGATTGTCCTCGCCGTTATGGAAGCACTTCGCGACGGTGTCTATGCGAACACTTCCGAATACCAGGAAATGTCGGAGCTATGTATGTCACTACGTGATCGCTGGGCTGAACAATGATCGATAAGACGGCCTGGCATCAATGTGTTCGCGACTTCCTACATTCGGCGACACGCTGCTCGACACGTCCCGCATCGGCGCCATCGGCGTGAAACGCCAACGCGGTGACGGCTCCCGAGCGGTCGCGTTGCGGACGCAGGTAATCGATGCCGTCTCCCGCGTACAGGAGTACGTCGTCCGCCGCGGTGTATAGCCGCCGTTGCGGGCCATCGTCACGACGAATCCATGCCGCGCCATCCTTTATAGCCACGCTATGGCACCCACCACCTTCGATCGCATAGGTGCCGACCACCGCGCCGAGGCTCGATGCGCTCCACGGCGTGGCGGTGAAGGATCGATACGGCCGCCCCATGACCGTTGCCGCGATGCGATGCGCCAGCGAACGCGCCAGCCACGTGGGCGCGTCGGAGTTTTCCAGCACGGCCACGGCGATGTCTTCACCGGGCAGATAGACGTAGTGAGCGGAATATCCCTCGATGCCTCCGGAGTGCTCGACGATCGCCGTGCCGCGCAAGGTCCCCGGCACCATGCCCATGCCGTAAGGCAAGTCCACGTCGCCGATGCGTGCGGGCGTGGCCATGGCCTGGAAGGCCTGCTTTCCCGGCACGTGACCGGTCGCCAGGCCGTGCAGCAGCATCGCGATGTCCGATGCCGTCGACGTCATTCCACCGGCCGCGCCCGGCCCCGATATGGAATAGGCCACCGGACGGACGACCTTCCCTGCCTCGTCGACCGAATAACCCGGCGCCATGCGCGGCACGATGGCCGCGTCGTCGTGGAATCCCGTATGCGTCAGGCCGAGCGGCGCCAGCACGAGGTCGTTCTCCGCTTGGTACCACGGCTTGCCCGTGATCTTTTCGAGAATGGCGCCGAGGAGCATGTAGCCGGAATTGCTGTATCGCCAATCCGTACCGGGGGCGAAATCGAGTGGAACCGAACCGATATGCCGAACCAGGCCAGGCGTATCGAGTACATCGGTCAACGGCACGTCCCATCCGTCACTCACGCCGGAGGTATGCGTCAACAGTTCGCGTATCGTGATGTCCTTCGCATGGGGAAATTCGGGAAGCCAGGTGGACAGCCTGGCGTCGAGGTCGATGCGACCTTGCGCATGCAGACGCAGGATCGTCGCGGCGGTGATCGTCTTGGTCAGCGAACCGATCCGCAGGACGCTCGCGGCTTCCATGGGGACGCCCAGTTCCATGCTTGCCAAGCCGCGCGCCTGGGCGTACACGATGCGACCGCCCTGGGAAACCGCCACGGTCGCGCCCGGACCATCCGTTGCGATCGTGTCGACGATGGCATCCACCCGCGATGTCCACGCGGGCACGTCCTCGCCCGATGCCACGGTGCTGAAAGCAAGCAGGATCGACGCAACCCTCCAGCACATCTTCATGGCGTCCCCCTCCGTATGCGGTATCACTTTAGTGGCGCTCCTGGACGAGGTCCAGGAGCGCCCGGTTTCGGCGTTGCGATCTACAGGCCGGCGCGCAACACGATCGGCGTCCATCGCTGCTCCGCGCCGACGGGGCCGTAACGCCCCATCCACTCGGCGGGAACGGTTCCCGCTTGCGTGCCGAAAGGCGCCGGCACGAGTTCGCCCGCCAGTGGCGCGTTGGGGTATCCGGACCACGGCTTGAGCGCCGAAGCGTGGGGATTGACCGGGGTGGCGTCGAACCGACCGGCCGGCGCGAAAAAGCGCAGGTTGCCGTTTTCCACGTACAGCCGGTGGTAACGATCGCCATAACCGCTATGGATACGGTCCGCCCGCCACTCCCACACCTGGTTGTTCGACAGCGAGCACCGTGCCGTCACCAGCACGCGCCGATCGAGATCGGCCTGCAGGCATCGACCGTCGGCCCGATTGACGTAACGCCCCTCGCTGTCGAAGCCCCACATCTGGGCGCGGTTCGTGGGATCGCACGATGCCAGTCTCACCACCTGGCCGTCCTGCGCGATGCATCCTCCCAGACCCTCGTTGGAACGAAGAAGCACGGTGATTTCGCTGGAGAGGAAGGGATGGGAAAGATCCAGGTCGTAGGACACCGACTTCGACACCGCGATCGTCCGGTCGTCATGTTTCCAGTCCGAACGCTCCCACCACCATGTCTTTTCGTTACGGTCGTACCCGAGGTCGATACGCACGTTGGCCATGCCTTCGTAACCGCCCGGAAGTTTCCAGCCCGACCACGTCGCCATCGTGGCGCTTCGCATCATCGGCGTCATTCGCTTTTCAGTGAGCTCCACCTTGTCCGCATACACGCGTTCGACGAGCGAGTGTTTCAATGCCGGAGCGATCGGTGCCTCCCACAGGATCCGTGTTCCCTTGTCGGTCGGGCGTGCCACGAGGGAGTAGTCGTTGAAGCGGAAACGAAGCTCCTCCCGGCTTGTATACGCATAGTTGAACGCCAGGTTGAAGGGAATCTTCGCGGCCAGGAGGGCATCCGGCTTGCCGTCGACCGAAAGCGAATCGCCCGACGTGCCTCCGATGCCGAGGGTCCTCTCCTTGGTTTCGGCGTAATCGAACTCGGTACGGCCGTCGCTGAGCGGGAGATAGTCCACCATCGACGCCGTCGCATTCGTCGCGGTTACCCTGTGGCTCACGCGATAGACCCATGGCAGGTAGGCCGCCGTGAGGTTCTCGCCCTGCTTGTGCCCTTCGTGGATGCCGGCTCGCGTGGGCGTCACGGAGGGCCACGTATGCACGTGGATTTCTTTCTCGTCGCCGGTGCGGGTAGCGCTGCGGATGACGTCGATGGACAACCGCCCCGTGATCTCGTCGCTGCCGGTGTCGATCACGCCCTCGTGGATGCGCAACATCGGGACAGAGGCCGATTCGGGGGTCGCGGCGAGTCGCCCCTTGGCCCCCTCTTCTTCGGCACGATGCTGGAAGTCGACCAGTTCCTTCGCGAGTGCATGGGTCCAATGCGCATCCCAGTGCGTGTTTCCGGAGGCCACGCTCAGCACGTCGATGTCGCCGTCGGGTTCGCGGACGAAGATCACGTCGCCTGCGGGCGGCGCGATCCCGAAGAATCGGGCCACCGCCTGCCGCTCGGCGCCCTCCATGCACACGAAAACCGGTACGCCGGCGTGGAACAGTTCCCATAGGCGCGCACGCGCGTCACCCAGGTTCTCCAGTTCGTTCGCGGCGACGAGCGCCAGGGCGCGAGGGTCGGCGACGGGAAAGTCGCCGGCAACGAGCCCCGTCGATCGCCGGGAAGCCGGGCCGGACGCGTCGAGCAGGTCATGGATATGCCCTTCATGCTTGCCGAAGACGATGAGCGGAGGGTCGGTGACCTCGGTCGTCGAGGCGAAAGCGTGAGGAGCAAGGCCAAGCAAGAGGATGGCGCCGATGGCGGATGTCAGCGAACGTCGATAGGGGGATGCGGACTTCATAACGTCTCCTTGTTGTGTCCGCTCTCAACACTAGCCAGCCGAATCGCTTTGTCGATAAGCGAATGGCTCAAGCCGAAGCGAGGCATCCGCGGCTGCCGATGCCTTGGCGATGAGCGAGGCACCCTGTTTTCAACACGTTATGCCGCCGCGACCATCCGTTCACCTAGTGGGGTCCGCCCCCAGCGCCAGCCTTCCCTTACCCCGGCCGCATCCGTCCGCCGACAGGAAACGGAAGCTTTGTCCGATTCTGACGAACAACCTGGCGACAGCGCCGGTTACGTGCCGTCTCACGGACGGAGGGCGTCCCTCGAAAACGCCTGGGCCTGCGCCTCAGGGCGGCCTGCGCCCCCCGCACCAGATCGAGGAACGCACGCAATCCGGCCGACATATGCCGACGCGCGGGGTAAAGGTTTTTTCCGGATCGCTCTCCTACGAGCGGGCCTCGCAGGGCATCACCGTGAAGATCGTCGAACCCGGCGGCGTGCTCGATACCGGGTTCGGCGGCCGCTCGGCCAGCGAGGCCGACCGGATGGGCGTATTGGCGGACTACGAAGCCTTCGCCACGGCCAAGCGCCTCGCGCGACGTGGCGAAGGCGATCTTCGACGCCGTGACCGACGGCACCGATCGCCTGCGCTATCTCGCCACGGAAGACATCCGTCCGCTGGTCGCGGCCCCATACCTCCGAAGAAGCCTGCATGGCCTTCATGCGGGCAAGCTTCCGTGCCTGAGGGACGACGCCAGCAGATAGGCTCGGGACATCGCCGGCAGCTCGCTGCGCAGGAGCGCGATGCTTTCCGCGGACGCGTCCTTCTCGAGCACGACCTGGACGGTGCCGGTCAGCAGGATGCGCCACGCACGGGCGATCCTGTCGGGATCGTCGAAGCGGGTGTCGGGAACGCCGCGCAGGAGATCGGCGAGAATCCGCTCCGCGCGCCGGACGATGTCGGCAACGAGGGCGGCCGTTTCCAGTTCGGCCGCCACCACGTACAGCGCCCGGGTGCCGGGCATGCCGTCGAGTTTCGCCTCCAGGTAGGCCCCGGCCATGCCCTCGGCGATCTCCGCCAACGGCGCATCGCGCAGCCGGGAAGCCGCGGCATGCATGGCCGCGACGACATCTTCCAGGTAGTCCTCCAGCACGGCGTACAGCAACGCGTTCCGGTGCGGGAAATACTGGTACATGGTGCCGACGGACACGCCCGCGCGGGCGGCTACCCGGGTCGTGGTCAGGCCCGCGTAGCCGTCGACCAGCAAAACCTGAATGGTCGCCTCGAAAATGGCGGCGACCGTGGCCGCCGAGCGGGCCTGGCGCGGTGTTTTCCGAGGCTTTAGGGCTTCCGTGGGTACGACGGGCATATGCGAATGTAAAAGCGTGGGAGGGGTTCCCACCTACTCTTGGGGCGACCCGCCACCTAACCAACGAGGAACCCGCCATGACCACGCAAGATCGCATCACCCTCATCACCGGCGCCAACAAGGGCATCGGACTGGAAGCCGCCAGGCAGCTCGGCAAGGCCGGGCATCGCGTGCTCCTCGGCGCCCGCGACGCCGGCCGCGCGAAAGCGGCGGCGGACACGCTGCGCGCCGAGGGCGTGAACGTGCGCGTCGTCCGCATCGACCTGGACGATCCGTCCTCCATCGCGGCCGCCGCCGCGGACGTCGCCGCGCAGGAGGGTCGCCTCGACGTACTGGTCAACAACGCCGCGATCGTCGATCCGGCCGACGGCCCGGCGGGCACGGCCGACCTCGCCGCCGTGCGGCGCATCTTCGACACGAACTTCTTCGGCAGCGTGGCTGTGACCCAGGCCTTCCTTCCCCTGCTGGAAAAATCCTCGGCCGGACGCATCATCAACGTCTCCAGCGGCCTGGGTTCGATCGCGCTCAATGCCGATCCCACCTGGGAATACGCCGCGGTGAAGCTGCTCGGCTACAACGGGTCGAAGGCGGCGCTCAACCTCTTTACCGTGATCCTCGCCGCGGAGCTGAAGGACAAGGGCATCCTCGTGCATGCCGTGAACCCGGGCTACACCGCGACCGACCTCAACGGCCACAGCGGCCACCAGACCCTGGCCGAGGGCGCGCAGGAAATCGTCCGCCTGGCCCGCCTGGACGGCGGTCCGACCGGCACCTTCACCAGCAAGGACGGCATCGACCCCTGGTAAGGGCGTCCGGATCCGCGATCACCGCCGCACCGGCCTGCGCCGGTGCGGCGGTTCCCCCTACCGCCCGGCGACCTTTGTATAATCACCGCCTTCACCGCACGGTGGGAGAAGCGGACGGACCCGCTGCCGAAGGCGCAACGCCCGTAATCGCTCAGGCTCCCATACCACCGCGCGAGACATCACTCTGGAGAGACCGGTTCGATCCGGCGCCGAAGGTGCAAGGGGTACCCACCCCCAAACTCTCAGGCAAAAGGACAGAGGGGCGCCCCACGTGCCGGCACGGCACGTATCTACGGATGCCCCCAACGCCATGAGCCAGACCTCCTCTCCCTCGCTGCGCGACCTCGAGAACCACGGTGCTTTCATCGAGCGCCACATCGGCCCCAACGATGCCGAGATCGCCGACATGCTCGCCGTGGTCGGCCACGGCACGCTCGACGCGCTGACCGACGCCATCGTTCCCGGCGCCATCAAGTCGCCCGCCCCGCTCGCCCTGCCCGCGGCGGTCACCGAGGAAGAGGCGCTGGCGAAGATCCGCGCGCTGGCCGATCGCAACCAGGTGTTCCGCAGCTTCATCGGCCAGGGTTACTACGGCACGCTCACGCCCAACGTCATCCTGCGCAACGTGCTCGAGAACCCGGCCTGGTACACGGCCTATACGCCCTACCAGGCGGAAATCTCCCAGGGCCGCATGGAAGCCCTGATCAACTTCCAGACCATGGTCGCCGACCTCACCGGCATGGATATCTCCAATGCCTCCCTGCTCGACGAGGGCACGGCGGCCGCCGAGGCGATGACCCTGGCCAAGCGTTCGGCCAAGTCCAAGTCGAACGTGTTCTTCGTGTCGAAGGGCGTGCATCCGCAGACCCTCGAAGTGGTGCGCACGCGCGCCGAGGGCCTGGGCATCGAGCTGCACGTGGGCGACGACGCCGAGGCCTCTTCGGTCGACAGCTTCGGCGTGCTGCTGCAATACCCCGACACCTTCGGCACCATCCACGACTACACCGCCGTGGCCGAGGCGACGCACGCCCGCGGCGCCATCGTCTGCGTGGCCACCGACCTGCTCGCCCTCACCCTCATCGCGTCGCCCGGCAGCTGGGGCGCCGACATCGTGGTGGGCAACACGCAGCGCTTCGGCGTGCCGTTCGGCTTCGGCGGCCCGCACGCGGCGTACATGGCCTGTCGCGATGCGTACAAGCGCTCGATGCCGGGCCGCCTGATCGGCGTGTCCGTCGATGCGGAAGGCAAGCCGGCCTACCGCCTCACGCTGCAGACCCGCGAACAGCACATCCGCCGCGAGAAGGCCACCTCGAACATCTGCACCGCGCAGGTGCTGCTGGCCGTGATGGCGAGCATGTATGCCGTGTACCACGGTCCGGAAGGCCTGGTGCGCATCGCACGCCGCACGCATCGCCTGGCCACCATCCTCACCGTCGCGCTGCGCCGCGCCGGTGTCGCCGTGGGCGGCGACTTCTTCGACACCCTGCACGTCACCGGCGTCGATGCCAAGGCCATCCACGCCAAGGCCGCGGCGGTTCGGGTCAACCTGCGTGCGATCGACGCCTCCAGCGTCGGCATCAGCCTCGACGAAACCACCACCCGCGCCGATCTCGCCACGCTTGCCGGCATCTTCGGCGCCGCCATCGACGTGGACGCCATCGACGCCGAAGCGCACGACGCGCTGCCGAAGGCGCTGCTGCGCGGCATGGACTTCCTCCAGCACCCGGTGTTCAACACGCACCACAGCGAGCACGAGCTGCTGCGCTACCTGCGCGGCCTCGCCGACAAGGACCTCGCGCTCGACCGCACGATGATCCCGCTGGGCTCGTGCACCATGAAGCTCAACGCCACCGCCGAGATGATCCCGGTGACGTGGCCGGAATTCGCCAACATCCATCCGCTGGCCCCGGCCGACCAGGCGCAAGGCTACAAGCAGCTCATCGACGAACTCGAAGCGATGCTGGTGGAGTGCACCGGCTATGACGCCGTGAGCCTGCAGCCCAACTCCGGCGCGCAGGGCGAATACGCCGGCCTGCTCGCCATCCGCGCGTACCACCGCTCGCGCGGCGAAGGCCATCGCGACATCTGCCTCATTCCCGAATCCGCACACGGCACCAATCCGGCGTCCGCGCAGCTGGTGGGCATGCAGGTGGTGGTCACGCGCTGCGACGCCAACGGCAACGTCGATGTCGACGACATCCGCGAGAAGGCCGAGAAATACGCCGACCGCCTCGCCGCGATCATGATCACCTATCCCTCCACGCACGGCGTGTTCGAGGAAGACGTGGTCGCCATCTGCGACATCGTGCACAAGCACGGCGGCCAGGTGTACACCGACGGCGCCAACATGAACGCACTGGTGGGCGTGGCCAAGCCCGGCAAGTGGGGCTCGGACGTCTCCCACCTCAACCTGCACAAGACCTTCTGCATCCCGCACGGCGGCGGCGGCCCGGGCGTGGGCCCGTGCGCGGTCAAGTCGCACCTCGCCCCGTTCCTCCCGCGCGCCTTCGGCGGCGAAGGCGACGTGGGCATGGTCAGCGCGGCCACGTTCGGCTCGGCCTCCATCCTGCCGATCTCGTGGATGTACATCACGCTGATGGGCACCGAAGGCCTGCGCAAGGCCACCCAGGTGGCGCTGCTCAACGCCAACTACATCGCCAAGCGCCTCGCGCCGCACTACAAGACGCTCTACACGGGCCGTAACGGCCTGGTGGCGCACGAGTGCATCCTCGACCTGCGCCCGCTCAAGGACGCCACGGGCGTCGGCGCCGAAGACGTGGCCAAGCGCCTCATCGACTTCGGTTTCCACGCGCCCACGCTGTCGTTCCCGGTGGCCGGCACGCTGATGGTGGAGCCCACCGAGAGCGAGTCGCGGCACGAGCTCGACCGCTTCATCGACGCCATGATCCAGATCCGCGAGGAAATCCGCGCCGTGGAAGACGGGCGCCTCGACCGCGAGGACAACCCGCTGCGCAACGCCCCCCACACCGCCACCATGGTGACGGGCAGCGAGTGGACCCACGCCTACCCCCGTGAACTGGCCGCGTTCCCGCTTCCGTCGCTGAAGCTCTCGAAGTACTGGCCGCCCGTGTCGCGCGTGGACAACGTCTACGGCGACAAGAACGTGATGTGCGCGTGCATTCCGGTGGATGCGTACAAGGAAGACGTCGAGGCCTGAGGCCAGACCCTTCGCCGATACGATCGGCTCCCACCCCTCCGGTAGCACGGTTTCGACAACCCGGCCTACCTAGGGAGTGCGAGCCGACCGCATCGGCGCGTCTCGGGACGACCACGGCGCTCCGCAACCCGCCCTACCGAAGGGGTGGGAGCCGATCGTATCGGCGAATCACGACGCGACACGAACCATACGGAGCCGAATCCGCTGGCTTGAGCTTTGCCTTAAACTGCGTCATCTGACCTCCAAGGTGAGCGCATGACCCAGGAAACCCGCAACGACAGCCTGCTCGGCCTGCTCAAGGGCGTGGAAGGCTTCAGCCAGAACGTCTTTCCCGAAAGCCAGGAGCTCTTCAGCGAACTGGCCGAAGGCCAGAGCCCGCATACCCTGTTCATCACCTGCGCGGACTCCCGCGTGGTGCCCGAGATGATCACCCAGACGAGGCCCGGCGAGCTTTTCGTCTGCCGCAACGTCGGCAACATCGTGCCCGGCTACGGCGAGATGCTGGGTGGCGTATCCGCGGTGGTGGAGTTCGCGGTCGCCGTGCTGCGCGTAAGCAACGTGGTGGTCTGCGGCCATACCGACTGCGGCGCCATGAAAGGCTTGCTCAACCCCGAAAGCACGAAAGACCTGCCCACCGTCACCGCGTGGCTGCGCAATGCGGAGGCGGCGCGGAGCGCCGTGTTCGCGCGCAAGCTCGAAGGTCGCGAAGCGCTCGAGGCCGTGACGCAGGAGAACGTGCGCCTGCAACTCGCCCACCTGGGCACGCATCCGGCCGTGTCCGCCGCGCGGGCGAACGGCGCCATCACCTTGCAGGGCTGGGTCTACAACATCGGCGACGGCAACGTCTCCGTGCTCGACCAGGCCAGCGACCGCTTCATCCCGCTGTCCGAAGCCATCCAGCGCGAACACGACGCATGATCCTCCCGGGTCGCGCCCACCTCGGCCATATCCTCCGCTACGTCGGCCGGCCGCTCGTGTGGTTGCTGGCCTGGGACGTCGCCGTGACGGCGTTGTGGTACTTCGTGCACCCGGGATGGGTGGAATTCCCCGCCTTGCCGCTCACCCTGCTCGGCTCGGCCGTGGCCGTGTACCTGAGTTTCCGCAACACCACCGCCTATGCCCGCTGGTGGGAAGCCCGCACGTTGTGGGGCGCGATGGTCAACGCCTCGCGCTCCCTGGCCCGCGAAGCCATCACCCTGCTCGCCGATCGGAACGTGGCCACGACCGTGGCCCACCGCCAGATCGCCTACGTGCACGCGCTTCGCCTGCACCTGCGCCGGCAGGTACCCTGGGACGAATTGGCCGGTCGCCTCCCGGTCGACGAGCTGGAGCGCCTGCGCGGCGTCGCCAACGTGCCCAACGCCATCCATGCGCGCACCGCGTCGATCCTGGCCGGGGCAAAGCCCGATCCCATCCTGCTCGCCAGCTTCGCGCGCACGATGGGCGACATCACCAACGCCCAGGGCGGCATGGAGCGGATCAAGAACACGCCCCTGCCGCAGCAATACGCCACCTACCCGGCCATCTTCACCCACGGTTTCTGCCTGTTGCTGCCGCTGGGCCTCGTCGAAACGCTGGGCCTGTACACGCCGCTGGGCTCAACCGTGGCGGGCTTCCTCTTCCTCGCCCTCCTGCAGATCGGCAACGACATGCAGAACCCGTTCGAGAATCTCGAGGACGACGTGCCGCTGACCACCCTTACCCGCGCCATCGAGATCGACCTGCGCGACGGCCTCGGCGAGGCCCATGACCTGGAACCGGTGAAGCCCGATAACGGCATCCAGTGGTAAAGCCGTGACCCATGGCACGGGACATCCCGCGCCAGCGGTATTTCAATCGAGACAAATCCTGTCTTTTCGTGGAGACCGTCCCTTGCGCGCCTTCCAGCCGATCGCCCTCGCCGCCGCCCTGATTCCCGCCCTGGCCGGTGCCACCGACGCCCCCGCCAGCCTGGTCAACCCGCTCATCGGCACGACCAACGGCGGCGACGTCTTCCCCGGTGCCGTGGTGCCTTTCGGGATGCTGCAGTTCAGCCCGGAGGAATCGCCGATCCCCGGCAAGAAGTCGCCGATCGCCTCGGCCGGCGGCTACGAATACCGCGCCGACAGCATCCGCGGCTTCAGCCTCACCAACGTCGAAGGGTGGGGTTGCGCGGGCGCGTCGGGTGACGTGCCGATCATGCCCATCACGGATGACGTGAGCGTCTCGCCGAGTTCGGATTTCCGCCACGCTTACGCCTCCAAGTTCTCGCATGCGAACGAGAAGGCGCGCGCGGGGCATTACCAGGTCACGCTCGACAACGGCGTCACCGTGGATCTCACCGCGGCGCTGCATAGCGGCGCGGCGCGATTCGCATTCCCCGCCGACAAGCCCGCGAACGTGCTGGTGCGCGCCTCGGATTCCGAAGTGGGTTCGGAGAAAGCCACCGTCACCGTGGACGCCGCGCGGCATCGCGTGAGCGGCGAAGTGACCAGCGGCAACTTCTGCGGTTACATCAACGATGCCGACAAGCGCAGCTATTACACGCTGCACTACGTGATCGAATTCGACCAGCCGTTCGCCGGTACCGGCACCTGGAAAGATGCCGAAGTGAAACGCGGCGGCACGTCCAGTGCCGGCGGAAGCGGCTATGGCGCCAAGGGTTTCCCGGAGAAAGGCACGGGCTCCGGCGCATGGGTGTCGTTCGCCAAGGGCACGAAGGAGGTGAACCTGCGCGTCGGCATCTCCTACGTGAGCGAGGCCAACGCACAGGCCAACCTCGATGCCGAGGCGCCGAAGGGCACCACCTTCGACGCGCTGCGCGACAAGGCCGTGGCGGCGTGGAACCGGCAACTCTCGCGGATCGACATCGAGGGCGGCACGCCCGACCAGCGCACGGTGTTCTACACCGCGCTCTACCACTCGCTCATGACGCCCAACGTGTACAGCGACGTCAACGGCGAATACAGCGGCTTCGACGGCAAGGTGCATCGCGTCGAAGGCACCCAGAAGGCTCAGTACGCCAATTTCTCCGGCTGGGACGTCTACCGTTCACAGCTCCAGCTGGTCTCGTGGCTGGAGCCGAAGATCGGCAGCGACATCGCGCAGAGCCTGTTCAACCAGGCCAGGCAGAACAACGGCGTGTGGGATCGCTGGACACACAACACCGGCGCGACCCACGTGATGAACGGCGATCCGTCCGCGCCCGCCGTGGCCGGGATCTACGCCTTCGGCGCGCGCGATTTCGACGCCAAGGGCGCCCTCGCCTCGCTCGTCCACGCGGCGGACAACCCGACCGCGCTCGACACCTCGCACGAAGGTTGCGAAGTGGAGTGCGTCGGGCAGCGCCCGGGGCTCGACCAGTGGCTGAAGCTGCACTACGTCCCGGTCGGCGCGCCCGCCTGGGGGCCGGCGGCCGATACGCTGGAACTGGTCACCGCCGAGTTCGGCCTCAGCGCGCTGGCCGAGCGCTTCGGCGACAAGGCCACCTCGCAGCGTTTCCTCGCCCGCGCGCAGTACTGGCGCAACCTGTTCGATCCCAAGGCCACCCCCGAGGGCGGTTACATCCGCAACCGCAACGCCGACGGCAGTTGGGCGCTGGTGAAGGACGACGACAAGGAGGCGCCGCACGCCTTCACGCCGTCCACCGAAGACGGCTTCGTCGAAGGCAGTGCCGCGCAATACGTATGGATGGTGCCGTTCAACGTGCACGGCCTGTTCGAGGCCATGGGCGGCATGGAAAAGGCGCGCAAGCGCCTGGACGCCTTCTTCTACCAGCCCGACGGCACCTTCGCGGTCACCAAGTCCGGCCCGCTGCACGCCGAACTCGACAACGAACCCTCCATCGGCACGCCGTGGCTCTACAACTTCGCCGGCCAACCGTGGAAGACGCAGGAGCTGGTGCGCCGCGTGCTCGACACGCTCTGGGTGAACGCACCTAACGGTATTCCCGGCAACGACGACCTCGGCGAGATGTCGTCGTGGTACGTGTTCGCGGCGCTGGGTGCGTATCCGTCGATTCCCGGCCGCGCGGAGCTGGTGGTCGGCAGTCCCTTGTTCACCAAGGCCGTGGTGCATCGCGACGGCGGCGACGTGACCATCCTCGCGCCGAAGGCCGGCCAGGGCCGGCCGTATGTGCAATCGCTCAAGGTCGACGGCAAGCCGAGCGATCGCTCGTGGTTGCCGGAGTCGTTCGCGTTGAAGGGCGGTACGCTGGAATTCGACCTGTCCGATAAGCCGAACAAGGGCTGGGCGGGCAAGGCGGCGGATGCACCGCCTTCGTTCGACGTCAAGTAACGATCCGCGTCGCGGCACTCCCATTCGCCGATGCGATCGGCTCCCACCCCTTCGGTAGGCCAGGTCGTCGAAGCCTTGCTGCCGAAGGGGTGGGAGCCGATCGTATCGGCGAATCAAGCCTGCGACGACCTCAACCGCAACGCATTTCCGAGCACCCCTTCGGTAGGCCAGGTCGTCGAAGCCTTGCTGCCGAAGGGGTGGGAGCCGATCGTATCGGCGAATCAAGCCTGCGACGACCTCAACCGCAACGCATTCCCGAGCACCCCTTCGGTAGGCCAGGTCGTCGAAGCCTTGCTACCGAAGGGGTGGGAGCCGATCGTATCGGCGAATCAAGCCTGCGACGACCTCAACCGCAACGCATTTCCGAGCACCCCTTCGGTAGGCCAGGTCGTCGAAGCCTTGCTGCCGAAGGGGTGGGAGCCGATCGTATCGGCGAATCAAGCCTGCGACGACCTCAACCGCAACGCATTCCCGAGCACCCCTTCGGTAGGCCAGGTCGTCGAAGCCTTGCTACCGAAGGGGTGGGAGCCGATCGTATCGGCGAATCAAGCCTGCGACGACCTCAACCGCAACGCATTCCCGAGCACCCCTTCGGTAGGCCAGGTCGTCGAAGCCTTGCTACCGAAGGGGTGGGAGACGATCGTATCGGCGAATCAAGCCTGCGACGACCTCAACCGCAACGCATTCCCGAGCACCCCTTCGGTAGGCCAGGTCGTCGAAGCCTTGCTGCCGAAGGGGTGGGAGCCGATCGTATCGGCGAATCAAGCCTGCGACGACCTCAACCGCAACGCATTCCCGAGCACCCCTTCGGTAGGCCAGGTCGTTGAAGCCTTGCTACCGAAGGGGTGGGAGCCGATCGTATCGGCGAATCAAGCCTGCGACGACCTCAACCGCAACGCATTCCCCACCACCGATACCGAACTCAAGCTCATCGCCAGCGCCGCCACCATCGGCGACAACGTGATGCCCAGCAGCGGATACAACACGCCCGCCGCCAACGGCACGCCCACCGCGTTGTAGACGAACGCGAAGAACAGGTTCTGCCGGATGTTCCGCACCGTCGCCTCCGACAGCGCGCGGGCGCGCTCGATACCGGCCAGATCGCCCTTGAGCAGGGTGACCGACGCGCTCTCGATCGCGATGTCGCTGCCGTTGCCCATGCCGATGCCGATGTCCGCCGCGGCCAGCGCGGGCGCGTCGTTCACGCCGTCGCCCGCCATCGCCACGCGATGCCCACGGTCCTTCAACGAACGCACGATGTCGGCCTTGTCTTCCGGCGAGGCACCGGCATGCACTTCGTCGATGGGCAGAGACAATGCCACCGCTTTCGCGGTCACTTCGTTGTCGCCGGTCAGCATGACAAGACGAAGTCCGGCCTCGCGCAGCGCGGCCAACGCGGGATGCGCGGATGCCTTCACCACGTCGGCCAGCACGAAGACCGCCGCGAGCCGGCCGTCCAGCGCGAGGTACATCGCCGTCGCGCCCTTCGCCCGCTCGGCGTCGACAAACCCGTCGGCGGCACCGATCTCGACACGCTCGCCTTCCATCAGTCGCGCGTTGCCCAGCGCCACGTCATGACCATCCACCCGGCCGCTCACGCCTCGTCCCACCATGACCTGGAAGCCCGACACGTCGGGGATGGCCACGCCCTCGCCTTCCGCCGAGGCGACGATGGCCTCCGCCAGCGGATGTTCGCTGGGCCGTTCGACGGCGGCCGCCAGGGCCAGCACCTCCGCACGTCCATGTCCGAACGCGCGGATCTCCTTCAGTACCGGACGCCCCTCCGTCAGGGTACCGGTCTTGTCGAAGACCAGCGTATCCACCTCACGCAAACGCTCGATGGCGGCGGCATCGCGGAACAGCACGCCCGCCCTCGCGCCCCGCCCGCTGGCCACCATGATCGACATGGGCGTGGCCAGGCCGAGCGCACACGGGCAGGCGATGATCAACACCGATACGGCGGCGACCAAGGCATGCGCCAACCGGGGTTCCGGCCCCAGCCACCACCAGCCCAGGAACGACAGCACGGCCACGGCCACCACGCCCGGCACGAACCAGGCGGCCACGCGATCGGCCACACGCTGCAGGGGCGCGCGCGAGCGCTGTGCCTCGGCGACCATCGTCACGATGCGTGAGAGCACGGTGTCGCTGCCGACGTGGTCCACGCGCATGGTCAGCGCGCCGTGCCGATTCTGCGTGCCGCCCGTGAGCCGGTCGTGGAGGTGCTTGGCGACGGGCATCGGCTCGCCGGTAAGCATCGATTCGTCGACGTGGCTCTCGCCGTCGAGCACCGTGCCGTCGACGGGTACGTTTTCGCCGGGACGCACGCGCACCGTGTCACCGACCCGCAGGTGGTCGATCGGCACGTCACGCTCGTTGCCGTCGGCATCGATGCGCCGCGCCGTCTTCGGTACCAGGCCGAGCAGCCCGCGAAGCGCCTCGCCCGTTCGGCGACGCGCACGCAGCTCGAGGAAATCGCCGAGCGTCACCAGCGTGACGATCACGGCGGCGGATTCGAAATACACGTCCACGCGCCCGTGCATGCCGCGCATCGCGGGCGGAAACAGCGAGGGCGCCAGCAAGGCCACCATGCTGTAGACCCACGCCACGCCCGTACCCAGCGCAATGAGCGTGTACATGTTCGGCGACCACGGCCTGAGCGAACGCCAACCACGCGCGAAGAACGGCACGCCGCCCCACAGCACCACCACGGTCGCGAGCAAGGCCTCGCCCCACGACGCGACGGCATCCCACGGCGAGGGCCACATCCATCCGAACAGATGCGGCCCCATCGCCACGACGAAAACCGGCAAGGTGAGGGCCACCAGCGCGCCGAGACGGAGCCCGAGCGCACGCACCTCACCGTCGTCGTCCAGTGAGGGCATGGCGGGCTCCAGGGCCATGCCGCATTTCGGGCAGGAGCCCGGGCCTTCCTGGCGCACCTCGGGATGCATCGGGCAGGTATAGATCGTTCCCGCGGGCATCGACGCTTCGGGTTCCTTCGGCCCGAGGAACGTTTGTGGGTCCTCCACGAAGCGCTCGCGGCAACGGGCGCCGCAGAAGTGGTACGCGTGATCATCGTGCGTGGCGTGATGCGGCGTCTTGGCCGGATCCACGGTCATGCCGCATACGGGGTCCACCGCGGTCGCGGCCTTGGTGGCCGTGCCGTGCGAGCAGCAGGTATGGCTCATGCGCGCGGCTCCGTCAGCGCCTTCAGGATCGGACAGTCCTCCGGCGCGCCGTGCCCCGGACAGGCATCGATCAAGTCGGAGAGACCGTCGCGCACCCGCTGCAACTCGGCGATGCGCTCATCGATCGCCTTCAACCGTGCCGCGGCGCGCTCCCGCACGCCCTCGACACCGCCATGGCGCTCGGCCGACAGGGACAGCAGTTCGCGAATCTCGTCGAGCGTGAACCCCAGGTCCTTGGCCCGCCGGATGAACCGCAGGCGCGACACCGTGCCCTGGTCGTATTCCCGGTAACCGGACGGCCGACGGCGCGGCTCGGGCAGCAGCCCTTCCCGCTCATAGAACCGGATCGTATCGATGGCCACGCCCGCGCTCTGCGCGATGCGGCCGATGGTGAGGGAGGCTGGCGTATTCATGAGGCCAAGTCTAGACCCTGGATGTAACTCTAGAGTCAAGCGGCCGTTGTCCCCTCCTGCAATCTCAGGCGATGCTTCGCACTGGCAAACAAGAATCAACGCTGTCAGCAGCGCGGCTACTTCGTTGCCGCCGCCAGCTCCTTGCATAGCCACTCCAAACCTGGACGGCATTCATGCGCAGCATGCTGCCTGATCGCGCTCAGGACGTTCTCAGGGATCGTCTCATCTTCTAGATGTTTAATGACGAATGCCTTGAAGTCTGGGTGAGCAGAGACCAGTCCAGAAAGCTCACCGACGTCGTCCCAGTGATCAGCCAAGAGTGTCGCGATCACTTCGCTGTAGGCGCTCCATACCTCGACCACGCTCTCACCGTTGCAGGAACGATTGTCACGAAAAGCCTTGTAGACGTGTGGCCAATCCTTGATCTGTGTGACGGCGGCCTCCATGCGTATAGACTCTTTACTAAAAACACTCAATCCCATCCAAGGCCTTGTGGTTCGGACGGTGTTGAGCAGCAATGAAGGCGGGCGGTACTTCCCTACCTCACAAAATCGTCGAATCCATCGACCGCCCCACCCTGCAAGAATCGAAACCATAGCTCATCAAAGAGTGCTGAGGGCTCCGATTGCCACTTGCATCCGGCGTGTAGTGAACACGATTTCTCGCCGCATTTTCGACCATTACACCCAGATCAGCCACGAGAAAAGGAAATTAGTTAGCCGATGAGCAATTTGAAAACAAAACGAGAGAAATCCGCTTCTGGTCCCGTATCCGTGCATTGATACTGATATCCACCTTCTATAGGCCGTTTTTTCATACCGGTCATACGAAGTTGAGACCTTCGCTGCTTATTGTCTTCCCACACGTTGTATAGGCTCAAGAGGCCATTCCCAGAGTGACAGACCATCTCGACCTCATGGGGAGCATCATGAAACATAAGAACGGTTTGTTCTTTCCGCTCACCGGCTACTTCAATCCCCTCATCGCACCGCAACCACAAACCTTGGGGCCGAAGCGGAGTCACTGCGTCAACCAGAATCCGTATTGATTGCCTGTCGCTGACCGAAATAACGTCCCACTTCACAACGTCAGGCTCACCTTGTTGTAAGAAAAAATCACTCATCAGCGGCGTCGTGGGGAAGCTAAAACCACGCATTAGTTACCTCGATTGGACGTAGGCGGGATGTAGGCTTTCGGAAACCTACTTCATGTAAGCCATGACATTGACGATACACCCCGAATTTTGGTCGATCCACACCGCCATTCCGCCGCCAGTCGCCGTCGGCTGCGACGCATTTCCTTGGACGATCCATACGTTCCCGCGTCCATGAATCACGGTTAGCGGAAGTTGCTTTTTCACCTCAGCCTCGCCAAATCTCGCTTGCAGAACTGCAAGCCCTACCGCTTCAGCCGTTCTCTTATCAGGGACATAGTCGGAATGATTTGCACTTGTGGCGTTCACATTCGCCGATGCAATCAACAGTTCGAGAAAAACTGAACATCGACGAATCATGGATGGAAAAGTTGCCAGTGGGCCAAGTGAAGGGATACCGGCTACCTCCGATTTCACCAGAAGAGACCCTTACACCACTTACTCTCGTCGTGCTCGGTGCGTTCCAGCCTCCTGCGCATGGCGACATGCTCGCTCTTTGCTCTACGGATGTTCCGGCTGGGCTCGCGCTGGACGCTTCGGCTGCTTTTCGGCCGCCTTTAGTTCGTCTTTTGCGTATTGAAGCCCCGCATCCGCAGCCTTATGTAGCCAAAAAGAAGCACGCTTGCGCTCCTCTTCATTCTCGCTATTGCGAAGCAAGCCGAAAAGGCCATAGGCACGGCCGGCATCACCGTTCTCAGCACCAATGGTGTACCACTTAATCATGGCTGCGCGATCACCTCTCACAATGGAATGGTAGCTAGCCAGTCTGCAAGCAGCGTCATCTGATCCTTAGATGGCCTCGCGACCCAGTGTCGCCTGCTGAGCAGCGCTAAGGTCTAAATCTCCAGAGAGACGCACCGGCACATCCTGTTTATTGGCCATCGCTGACACAGGATACGCAGTCGAAAAAGACAGGCTCAAGAACAACGCGCGCGCGTTAAATGAGTGTGTCACAGCTTCATCGGCAGCATTACCCCTCCCGGCAAAAGCCCCAGCAGGGCCAAATTTCTTGGTTTTTCAAAAGCCATCCTCGTTGTAGTCCCACCTCACTCGCAGAGAGGTAATTCCAGCACATACCGCGCGGCCTCATCCTGATCCGACATGCGTAGCGGTCATCGCACTCGTTGCAGATTTAAAACCCAGATCTTTCGGGAAGCCCGGTGCTAGATGTGAGCACGCGTCTGACAACGTCCTGGTTTTTCCGACTTAAGTTGACCATGAACTCGCAATATTTACCGACGGTAGAAATCACCAGATGCCCTTCGCCAAGAAGACGCAAGGCATCCTTATCTGCAACGTCGTGGATGTCGTCATTGACAATGTCGAACTCATTTCGTGCAAAGTCAGATCGAAAACTCGACTTAAGGTCACTGCCGAAGACCCAATCTAGTCGGATCTGCTCCACCGGTATATTGAAGATGGCAGCGATTCTTTGAAGCGAGAGAAACTCAATGTTGACCGACATAGCATTCTTGTCCCGTCATTTGCAGCCACACACCTTGGTCTTCGTGGCAAATGTCGCCGCTTGACCTTCAATGCTCAAGTCGTAAAAGCCCTCAAAAATGGTTGCGCCAGTAGCGATAGCTCCAGCAGCCACTCCCGCACCCGTTCTGCCGATCAACCGCAGCGATCGCGTGCCAAGTCTGCCGGACCACCTGCTGAGCTGACTTGTATAAGGATTCATCGCCGTTTTGGCGATGCCTAAGCCTCGAAGTTCCGCAGCAGTCTTCGGCATCGTCCCCATGCCCAGTGTTGTGGCGAGCGTTGAGACCGCAATCGATGGATCGATTGCATTATCCCTGACATAGTCTGCAAATGCGTCGTAATCAAACGTATCACATGATCGCTCATAGGCCTCGTATTCATCGCGCTGCGCACCAGGTGCGAAAGTCCAGGGGCCAATCCCTTCCAAACCATCAGGGTCAATCTGCATAAGCGGCGTCCCGCCCACGTAAGAGTACGTCGTTATGCCCGCGGCTAACCCCGTGGGATCGCTCTGGATGTACCGCCCGGTCGCGCTGTCGTAGTAGCGATGAATGTTGTAGAGAAACCCGCTTTCCCGGTCCCCATACTGACCCGCGAACCGCAGGTTCAGCGTATAACCGCTGGTCGAGGTCGGCGCCTGCTCGCCGAACGGATTGCCTTGGTACGCCCACGACCAGACCACCGCGCCGTCGACGTTGGTGACCGCGCGGGGGGTGTTCAAGCCATCGGCATGCACGAAGGTCACCGTGCTCCCGTCCACCACGGCCACAGGAGTGTCGTCCATCCACACATAATCACGTGATGCCCCACCATACTCGCCCAGCAGCCCGCCCGGGCCATAGGCGAACCGGGTGGTGGCCGAATCGACCGTCTTGGCGACGCGACGGGCCGACGCGTCGTAGGCATAGGTCGCGACCGTCGTGCCGGCCTGCTGGAGCACGGTCATCTGGCCTCGGCCGTTGTAGCCGTAGCCCCATGCCACGCCGGCACCGGCGTTGCCGGTAGTCGACCCATTTGCATCGTAGGTCCGGGACCCGGTGCCGATGGTCGTGAGCCGATGCGTGCCGCTTTGATACCCGTAGGTGCCGGTGGCCAGACCCGGCGCGGTCTTCGTCAACCTGTCGCCGGTCTTCGAGTAGGTGTAAGACTCAACGAGTGCCCCACTGGCGTTCTTCGCGCCGGTAAGGCGGTAGAGCGGATCGTACGTGTAGGTTTCGATGGCCGGCAACGCGCCCGCGGCGTTGCCCAAGGCCACGATGTTGCCTACCGCATCCCGCGCCACATGCAGGTTCAGCGCCGGGCTCACGATATCGGTGAATCGGTAGTTGGCATCGTAGCTGCGGGAGATGGTCTGACCGCTGCCCAGCGTATAACTCGCGACCGGCCCGAAAGGCAGGTAGGTGGCCGCAATGACGACGGTGGTCGCAACGCCCTTGGCCGGGGTGACAGTGACTTTGGTGACCTGGCCGACGGCATCCCGTCCGTATTCGGTCACCAGCCCGCTCGGGGAGGCGACCGCGGCCAGACGACCGGCCTTGGTGTAGACATAATCGGTCGTATCGGTGACCGTGCCCTGCGTCTGGCGCTGCTCGGTCACGCGCCCCTGGTTGTCATAGCAATACACCGTGGTAACGGCGTTCTCCACGACCCGGGTGAGGCGACCGACGGGGAACGAATTGGCACACCCAGTGGCACTCGTGGCTTCATCGTAGTGGAAGGCGGCATTCAGCGTGGCGTCCGTGTAGCTGACCGACGTCATGCGACCCAGCGCATCATAGGCTTTCGTCGCTATCGTGGCATTGGCGTCGGTCTGCGTCAGCGCGTTCCCCGCCGCGTCGAAGGTGGACGACTGCGCGCCCGTATCAGGACTGGTCAAGGAAACGGGGTTGCTCAGACCATCGAAGCCGTAGCTGGTGACCAAGCCATCGGGGTCGGTCACCGACTTGACCTGATCCAGGGCGTCGAGCGCGAGTTTGATCGTGCTTGAATTGGAAGCATCCGTGCCGTTGGCGTTGGCGACGCCGCTGACCACGCGGTCGAGCCCGTCATAGCCGATCTTTTGGATCGTCCCGAGGGCGTCTTTGGCTGACACCAGATTGCCGTTGGCATCGTAGCTGCCGCTGGCGGTGGCGTCGAACGTCACCTGACCCAGGCCATCCGTGACCTTTACCAGCTGCCCCAGGGTATTGAACGTCCTCGACAGGGAGCGCCGGGACACGTTCTGTGGATCGAAGGTCTCTTCCTTGATTCGGTTGCCACTTGCATCCAGCGTGTAGTGAACACGATTTCCCGCCGCATCGACTATGTCCGTCAGTCGATGCGCGTCGTCGTAGGTGTACGTCACCGTGACGCCATCCGGATCCGTGACGCTATGGAGCATCCCGGTGGGTTCGTATGTCAAGGCAGTGATGGCATCGCTAGCGGATGGCGTTCCGTCCGCATTCGCCCGGATGGTTCGGCTGGACAGCCAGCCGCGCGGGGTATAGGCGAGATCTGTTATGACCCCATTGGCGTCCTTCGTCCTCGCAATGCGCCCCGCCTTGTCGTACCCGACGATGGTCCGGACATGTCCCATGGCGTCGGTCGCCTGAAAAAGATCGCCAGCGCGGTGACACGTTCCGCCCGCGCTGCCACAACCGCCTTCGTCGGTATCGAGGTAATAGCTGTAGCGCGTGACGTCGGCGACATCTGTTCTCGGCCCTGTCTCCGTCAAAGGCAAGTTCAGCCGGGGGCAAGTCGTCGTGTCCGTCGTATCGCAATAGGTGTAGACCGTACGCCGGACGCCGTCCGGGGCGGTTCCCGATGCCGAGCAGACATAAGCCGTCGCGTCAGGCTTTGTGGGGTCCTGGGCGCACTCCGCCACCACCTGGCCGCGGTCGTTGTATGCCCATCCCGACTTGGCCACCAGGTTTCCCGAGGCATCCTTTATCGTGCGCTGTAACGGCAGGCGACGCGTTTCGTCCCACGTGGTGTCGGTCGTACGCTGCTGGGCCTGCCCTTTGGCTTCGACACGCTGGGTTTCAAGCCCTGCCACCGTATGGGCGAGCGTCGTGACCGTGCCCCTGAAATCGGTATAGCTGGACGGCCAGCCGTTGGTATCGTAGGCAACCGATTTGTAGGGCTGGTTGCATGTCGTGCCGCAGGGTGCCGACGAACCGGATATCTTCGACAGGGGAAGCGACGTATTAAATGCCAGAATGGTCGTGACTCCCAACGGACTCGTCAGCCACGCACGGCCTAGGTCGTAATCCAGGGAAAAGGCGTCCGCGCCGCCCGCGTGGCTCGTGGCGATACCCCAGCCCGCGCTGTTGTATTTCGTCGTCTCGAAACGAACGCCTTTTTCGTCGATCATGCCGGTGAGCTTACCGGGCTGGGATACGTTCGCCGTCTGCGCCAGCTCCCCATAAACGTAGGTGGTCTGCTTGCCGTCCGGATAACCGACGCTCACCAGATTCGCATTGCCATCATAGGCGTACGAAAGCGACTGCCCGTCGGGCAGAACCATGGACTTCACACGCGCAGACGCATCGTAGGTAAAGGAAAGCGACCTGCCCGAGGGCGCCGTTACCTTCAGGAGCAAGCCGAGCGCGGGCGCATCGGCGCTGATAGTGGTGCTGTATTCGAGCGTGGTGACGTCACCGTGCAGGCTCGTGATCGACAGAAGGTGGCCGGAGGTGTCATATCGCTCCGTATCCTGCGGCCCGCCCATCAGGATGCGATAACCCGTCAGGGTGCCTGACGCATCGTGTTCTTCCACCATGCTGTCGAGCGAGTTCGACTTGACGAGAGGCTGCCACGCGCCGTTGTTCAGCTGGAACGTTTCGACCGTGCCGTCCGGGCGAATCAATCGCGCGGACGTGGGAGTATGGCCATCGGAATCGACCACCCCTAACTGCAGCACACGATCGAAGGAATGACGCCAATGTGCTCCCAAGGATCCTGGCGCCACGTAGTTGAAGCTGTTGTAGAAACGGCGGAAGGCGAGATCACCGACCTTGAAATCGAGTACCTGCTCGTACTTGTTTCCGTTCGATGCGTTGATGGGGTCTGCCACCAGTGTGCTCGACGGCTGCACGTTATTCCCTGCCTGGCACATCGCTCCGTGGTCTTGCGCCTCATCGCCATTGCCGCCGGAGTAGACGTTGCAACTGCCGAAGTTGATCTCCGGATTACTGGTGGGGTATTCGGTGGCCCAGACGGCGGTACCCACGGTATGCGGCTGAGTCGTGACCTGTGCGGCGGTCCGCTGCTGCAACGCATTGTTGTCGTAGTAGTAGACGTAGATCGTGCAGGTGGGACAGTTCTTCTGATACACGGCCGATATCGCTGAAACACCGGCGCCGACAGAGGAATACACCGCATCGTTCTGAATCGATCCGACGAGGATGTATGGCGCTCCATACGTCGATTTGGCTTGCGCGATGCCGGCAAGGCACAACAGCAAGGCGGCGAAAATCCACTTCCCGTGGAACAACCCTTTCAAAAAACCTCGAGCCCTTTCGATTGCCGCGGCGTTGCGCATGACCTTTCCCTGGTTGGATCGGCCTGCGAGGTTAATCTGGGTTTGTGTCAGATTTCGAGATGCGACGTAGTTAAATTCGGCAAAATTGAGCAGACGCCGGATTCGTAATTTATTGCGCTTTTCACGCGTGGCTTCCACCAGCGGCACCGCTGCTGCGCGCATCCATCACCACAGCATCGACAGCCACGGATCCTCCGGCACCACTTGGGGACCGGTAGAACTGCAAATGCTACCGCTCTAGCAGGGATTTCCACATCCAGCGCGCTGCTCTCGACGGGGATGCCTACGAGCTCGACCTTCTGCAGGCACGTGTCCGGCGCATTGGGATAGGGAACAACCGTTGGGCAACCGGCGTCTTAATGGATGGCGGAGATCAACAGCCTGCACCGCCACCACGCGCCACTGCCGTCAGCCTTACTGATGGATACGACGTCACCGCGTTGCTTTACGACGCGTAGCGATGTCGCTCCGGTGCTGCGCTTCGCGAACGCACGAAAATATACCATACAAATCAATCGGTTATTCAGGCGCCAGAGTTAACGCAGCCCGACAGTGCATCCAATCGGCGGTATTTCACGTAAGCGACTGAGGACAGGTCAGGAACCCATCGATGAACCCCGTCGCCCACTCTCCCGTTTCGCCGCCACGCCGGTCCCGCCTGCGCAGTCTTCGCCTGTGGTTCGACGGCCAGGCCGCCCCCGTCGCGGCGGACGATAACCAGATCGACTGGTGGCGGGCCGCGCCCTTCCTGGCCATGCACCTGGCCTGCGCCGCCGTGGTCTGGGTGGGCGTCTCTCCCGTGGCGATCGTCGTCGCCGTCCTGCTGTATGCCGTGAGGATGTTCGCGCTGACGGGCTTTTACCATCGCTATTTTTCCCATCGCGCGTTCCGCACCTCCCGCGCCGTCCAGTTCGTCTTCGCCGTGATCGGTGCCGCCTGTGTCCAGCGCGGCCCGCTGTGGTGGGCGGCGCACCATCGACACCACCACATCCACGCGGACACCCCGCGCGATCCGCATTCGCCGCGCGTCCATGGATTCCTGTGGAGCCATGCCGGGTGGTTCCTGACCCCCGCCGCGTTCGCCACCGACCTCGACCGCCTGCCCGACCTGCGCCATTACCCCGAGCTGCGCTGGCTCGACCGCTACGACCTCGTGGTGCCCGTCGCCCTCGCCGTCTTTCTCTACGCCCTCGGCGCGGCGCTGAACGCGTTCGTTCCGTCGTGGGGAACGAGCGGTGCCCAGCTGCTGGTATGGGGGTTCTTCGTCTCGACCGTCGTACTGTTCCACGCCACGGTCACCATCAATTCCCTCGCCCATCGCTTCGGTTCCCGCCGCTTCTCCACCCGCGACGACAGCCGGAACAATCCGTGGCTCGCCGTGCTGACCTTCGGCGAGGGCTGGCACAACAACCACCATTTCTTCCCGGGTTCGGCCCGGCAAGGGTTTCGATGGTGGGAAATCGACCTCACCTGGTACGGCCTGAAGGCCATGCAGGCCTGCGGCCTCGTATGGGACCTCAAGCCGGTTCCCGAGTGGGTACTCGCCAAGGGGAAGCGTTGACATGCGCATCGCCGTCATCGGTTCGGGGATTTCCGGCTTGGCGTGTGCCTGGATGCTGCGCAACGAGCACGAGATCGTGCTGTTCGAGGCCAACGATTACCTCGGCGGCCACACGCACACCCACGACGTGGAGATCGAAGGTCAACGGCATCGGGTGGATACCGGCTTCATCGTGCACAACCCGGTGCACTACCCGCTCCTGAATCGCCTGTTCGACGAACTCCGCGTGGCGTCCCGATCCACCACGATGAGTTTCTCGGTGCGCAACGCGGCGTCCGGCCTCGAATACAACGCCACGACGTTGGATACGCTGTTCTGCCAGCGCCGCAACCTGTTTTCGCCCCGCTTCCTCGGCATGGTGAGGGACCTGCTGCGGTTCTACAGGGAAGCGCCGGCCGTGCTGGATTCGGCGACGGACCAGTGCCTGGGCGACTACCTTGCGGAGCATCGCTATGGCGCGGCGTTTCGCGACGACCACCTGGTGCCCATGGCGTCCGCGCTCTGGTCGTCGCCGGCCGAGACCATCCTGGCGTTTCCCGTGAGGTACCTCGTGCGCTTCATGGCCAACCACCAGATGCTCCAGGTCGACGACCGTCCGCAGTGGCAGGTCGTCGACGGCGGCTCGCGGACCTACGTCGATGCCATGCGCAGCCGTTGGCGGATCGACGAGCGCCTGGCCTGCCCGGTGGGACGCGTGACGCGTCACACCGACGGCGTGCGGGTGCATACCGCATCGGGCGAGGAATCGTTCGACCAGGTGATCCTCGCCTGCCATAGCGACCAGGCGCTGGCTCTCCTCGGCGACGCCACCGAGGCGGAGCGCGACATCCTCGGCGCGATTCCCTACCAGCTCAACGACACCGTGCTGCACACCGACGCCAGCGTGCTGCCGCGGAGCCGCAAGGCATGGGCGGCCTGGAACGCGTTCATCCCCGCGACTCCGGATGCGCAATGCACGGTCAGCTACTGCATGAACCTGCTGCAGGGCATCGCCTCGACGCGTCCCCTCGTGGTCAGCCTCAACCAGACGGCGGCCATCGATCCCGCCCACGTGCTTCGCCGGATGACCTACGCCCATCCGGTCTACACCGAGGCCACCGTGCGCGCCCAATCGCGCAAGGCGGAGATCCAGGGCATGCGGGGCACCTGGTTCGCCGGCGCCTACTGGGGCTGGGGATTCCACGAAGACGGCATGCGCAGCGCGGTGGACGTGGTCTCCGCCTTGCAGCGTACCGACGGCGTGGCGGCACCGGACGCGGGACGGGTGGCCGCATGACATCCCCGGCCAGCGCCATCTACGAGGGAATCGTCACCCATCGGCGCCACCTGCCGCGGCCGCATGCGTTCACCTATCGCATGGCGCAGCTCTACCTCGACCTCGACGAATTGGACAGGGTATTTCGTGGCCGATGGCTGTGGTCGGTCGACCGCGCCAACCTCGCCCAGTTTCGGCGCGGCGACTACCTGGGTTCGCCCGCGACGCCGCTGCACGAGGCGATCCGTGAACGGGTGCGTGAACACACGGGGCATCGTCCCACCGGCCCGATACGAATGCTCGCCCACCTGCGCTATGCCGGCTACGTCTTCAATCCGGTGGTGTTCTACTACTGCTATGCCGACGACGGCGTCGACCTGCAAGCGATCGTCGCGGAGATCACCAATACGCCGTGGCGCGAACGCCATGCCTACGTGCTTCCGGTGGATCGCGCCGCCCATCGCGGCCGCGCGATGTCGTGGACCTTCGACAAGGACTTCCACGTATCGCCTTTCATGGCCATGGAGCGCCGCTACGACTGGCGCTTCACCGCGCCGGGCGACGACCTGCGCGTGCACATGAAGGTGCATCGCGACGACGCCTGCGAATTCGACGCCACGCTCGCCCTCGCCCGGCATCCGTTGAACGGCCCGGGACTGGCCCGCGTGCTGTGGCGCTACCCGCTCATGACGGCGCAGGTCATCGGCGCCATCCACTGGCAGGCCTTGCGCCTGTGGCTGAAGAAAACACCTGTGCACGACCATCCGGGCCACGCGCGCCTGGTTCGTGCCGACCATGGAGATTCACCATGAACGAACTCGCCAACGAATCGCTGCGGGATGGAACCGCCGAAGGCTCCCTGCTCGATCGATTCCTTCGCCGGCAACTGCTCGGCTCGCTCGCGACGCTCGAACGCGGCCGCCTCGTGGTGAGCGATGCGTGGGGAACGGAAACGCTGGGTGCCTCCCTGGCCGACCCCGCCGACGAAGATATCCATGTCGACGTGCACGACACCCGCTTCTATCGACTGATGGCGACGCACGGCAGCGTCGGCGCCGCCGATGCCTATATCGAAGGCTACTGGCGCTGCAGCGACCTGGTGGGACTCGTCCGCCTCCTGGTGCGCAACCGCGACCTGCTCGATGGCATGGAGACCGGCCTTGCGCGCTGGGGCGGCATGGCCATGCGCGCGTGGCACGCGCTGCGCGAAAACACCCGTAAAGGAAGCCGACGCAACATCGCCGCCCACTACGACCTGGGCAACGCGTTCTTCGGGCTGTTTCTCTCCGACGACCTCATGTACTCGTCCGCGTTGTGGACCGAGGCCACGGACACGCTCGAGATCGCCTCCACGCGCAAGCTGGACGTCATCTGCCGCAAGCTGGGCCTGGCCCCGGGCATGCGCGTGGTGGAGATCGGCACCGGATGGGGCGGCTTCGCCATACACGCGGCATCCCGATACGGCTGCCACGTCACCACCACCACGATCTCCGCCGAGCAATACCGCCTCGCCTGCGAGCGCGTGGCCGAAGCCGGGCTCGGCGACCGGGTGACCGTGCTCCAGCAGGATTATCGCGACCTGGAAGGTTCCTTCGATCGACTGGTGTCCATCGAGATGATCGAAGCCATCGGCGCGACATACATGGACACCTATTTCGCCAAGATCGGCCGCTTGCTGACGCCGCAAGGCGTCGCGCTCATCCAGGCGATCACGATCGAAGACCATCGTTACGAGCAGGCCTTGGCCGCCGTCGATTTCATCAAACGGCACGTCTTCCCCGGAAGCTTCATCCCCTCGGTCAGCGCGATGCTCGCCGCCAAGACGCGATCGAGCGACCTGGCCCTCGTGCACCAGGAAGACTTCGGCCTGTCGTACGCGCGCACGCTGGAGGCATGGCGGGAGCGCTTTCTCTCGCGCCTCGACGACGTGCATGGCCAGGGCTTCGACGAGCGTTTCGCGCGCCTGTGGGAGTTCTACCTCGCCTATTGCGAAGGCGGCTTCCGTGAGCGCTCCATCGGCGTGTGCCATCTGCTCCTCGCGCGTCCGCAGGCGCGTCCCGCCGTACAGGGCTGGACGGCATGAACGGATCGGCCGCCCTCATGAGCCTGGTGGTCCTGGCCGTGGTCATGATCGTGCTGATGACCGCCGGATGGCTGTGGCAGCGTCGCCATCGCAACGCCGGCATCGTCGACGTGTTGTGGACGGCCGGCGTCGGGCTGGCCGCTCTCCTGATGGCCGCCACGGCGAACGGCGCGGCGCCGGCACGCCTGCTGACCGGCGCGATGGGACTGGCGTGGTCCGCGCGCCTCGCCACGCATCTATGGCAGCGCGTGCGCTGCGAACCGGAAGACGGCCGCTATCGCTACCTGCGTTCGCACTGGCACGGACACCAGGGCAAGTTCTTCGCGCTCTTCCAGGCCCAGGCGGCGATCGTGGTGCTCTTCGCTCTGCCGTTCATGGCCGCCGCGGCCAACCCCGCGCCACGTCCCGTCGGCATGGCGCTCGCGGTCGTCATCTGGACGGCCAGCGTCGTCGGCGAATCCGTCGCCGATCGCCAGCTGGCCCGCCACCGCGCGCAGCCGGACCAGCGGGGCAAGACCTTTCGCGGTGGCCTGTGGCGTTATTCGCGGCATCCCAACTACTTCTTCGAATGGCTGCACTGGTTCGCCTACGTCGCGCTGGCCGTCGGCTCTCCCTTGGCTTGGCTGGCCTGGGTGGGGCCGATCGTGATGTACGTCTTCGTACGCTGGCTCAGCGGCGTCCCCTTTACCGAAGCGCAGGCACTCCGCACGCGCGGCGACGACTACCGCGACTACCAACGCACCACGTCCGCGCTGATCCCGTGGTTTCCCTCCTCCTCTTCCGGAGACGCCCATGAACACGACCGTCGCTGAGGACGCGCTGCTGCCCGCCGACCGAGCCGCCCCCGGGCTGCTCGGGCTGGCCGAACGCGGCCTGCTTCCCGACCCGCTTATCCGTCTCGGCATACGTCGCCTCTGCGCGCAACGCCTGGACGACTGCCGTCGCGGAGGCGCCGAAGCCGACATGGCACGCCATGCCGCGCTGCTGCAGGCGGTGGCCCAGGCCCCGCTCGCCATCCACACCGACGAGGCGAACGCGCAGCACTACGAGGTGCCTACCGCGTTCTTCCAGGGGTGCCTCGGCGCGCGGCTGAAGTATTCGTCCTGCTACTTCCCGACGGGCGGGGAAACCCTCGACGACGCCGAGGAGGCGATGCTCCGTCTCTACGCCGAGCGCGCGCAGCTTGCCGACGGGCAGGACATCCTCGAACTCGGTTGCGGCTGGGGTTCGCTCACGCTCTGGATGGCCGAGCGCTATCCCCATGCGCGGATCACCGCGGTATCGAATTCCCGTTCGCAGCGCGCGCACATCGAAGCCGAAGCCCGTCGACGCGGATTGCCGCACGTCCGTGTCGTGACCTGCGACATCAACACCCTGGCGTTGCCGCCCAGCTCGTTTGACCGATGCGTATCGGTCGAGATGTTCGAACACGTACGCAATCACCAGGCGTTGATGCGACGCATCGCGGAATGGCTGCGTCCGGACGGCGCCCTCTTCGTGCACATCTTCGCGCACCGCCGCTCGGCCTATCTCTTCGACACCGACGGCGAAGACAACTGGATGGGGCGTCATTTCTTCACGGGCGGCATGATGCCGGCCACCGATACGCTGCTCTGGTTCCAGCGCGACCTGCGCATCGAAGGGCAGTGGCTGGTGGACGGTACGCACTACGAGCGCACGGCGAACGCGTGGCTCGCCAACCAGGATCGCCATCGCGACGAGGTCATGCGGGTGCTGTCCGATGCCTACGGCTCCGAATCGCTGGCGCGCCTCTGGTTCCATCGGTGGCGCATCTTCTGGATGTCCTGCGCCGAATTGTTCGGGTATGCCGGCGGCCAGGAATGGATGGTCTCGCATTACCGGTTCGTGCCGAACCGCGACGGAGGACGACGCCCATGAAATCCCTGATCTCGCGCCTGGGAGGCGTGGCCTTCGCCATGCTTCCCCTCACCGCCTGTGCCTCCACGCAGCCGCCCGTACCCCGCGCCTCCAGCGTGGACGTCGCCCGATACGCGGGCGATTGGTACGTCATCGCCTCGATCCCCACGCGGTTCGAGAAGGAGGCGGTGAATGCCGTGGAGTCCTACCGGCTCGCTGCGGACGGGACCATCGAAACGCGCTTCCGCTATCGCAAGAACGAAGCCACGGGCGAACTCAAGACCATGCATGCGAAGGGCTTCGCTCACGCGGACACGCGCAACGCGGTCTGGGGCATGCAGTTCGTCTGGCCCGTCAAGGCCCAGTACGTCATCGCGTGGCTCGATCCGGCGTACCGGCAGGTGATCGTGGCTCGGGACAAGCGCGACTACGTCTGGATCATGTCGCGCACGCCCACGATGTCCGACGCCGACTACGAAGCGCTGGTCGCGCGCGTGGCGGCGATGGGTTACGACACCGCGAAACTGCGCAAGGTGCCCCAGCAATGGCCCGAAGCGTCGACCCGTTGACGAGTACGGCCTTTCGCCTCATGGACTTCGCTGAAGCGGTATGATGCGACCGGACGCCACTCCCCTTCCCCACTCCGTCAAGGCGGTGCGACGCATGGCTCATCGGGCGTGCCCGGACACCGATAACGCCGCTCATTGGTCCGCGCAGATGACGGCGGTCAGTGCGCGCCGCGACGTCGATGCGTTCATGCGCCTGTTCGCCCACTTCGGCCCGCGCCTGCAGCGCTACCTCGTCGGCATGGGCGTCGTGCCCGCGCAAGCCGAGGAACTGGTGCAGGAGACCATGCTGCGGCTGTGGCACCGGGCCGCCCAGTTCGATCCGTCCCGGGCCAACGTGTCCACCTGGCTGTTCCGCATCGCGCGCAACCTCTACATCGACAGCGTCAGGGGCGAGCCGCACTGGCTCGCGATCCAGGACGGCCTGGAGCAGTTGGACGACCTTCCGCCGAACGACGGGGTCACGTCCACGGAATCCTTTGCCGATGGCGTGGGCCTGGACCGCGCCATCGCCGAGCTGCCGCCGCAACAGGCCCGGATGATCCGGATGTCGTATTTCGAGGCCAGGAGCCACGGCGAGATCGCCCGCGAGTTGGGCCAGCCCCTGGGCTCGGTGAAATCCAACCTGCGCCGGGCTTTCGCCAAGCTGCAGGCCTCCCTGAGAAAAGCACCATGAAGCCGCACCACCACCCCGACGTCGCCACGCTCATGGCCTATTCGGCCGGCGCGCTCTCGAGCGCGTTCTCGGCCGTCGTCTCCGCGCACCTCAGCGTTTGCCACGCCTGCCGGGAGTGCCTGCGGGAAATGGATGCCATCGGCGGCCAGTTGCTCACTCAGCAGGAAGGGATCCCCCTTTCCTCCGATGCGGCGGAACGGCTCCTGGCGAGGTTGAACGAGGACGGCCCGGCCATGCCGGAACCTCACGACGCGCCGAGCCGGCACGATCCCGATCTCCTGCCGACACCGCTCTGGCCGTACTTCGGCCGCTCCTACCGCGAGCTGTCCTGGAAGTGGATCGGCCCCGGCATCCACCACATCCGCGCGCAAGGCGTGCCCGACCACCTGATGCTCCTGCGCGTCGCGCCCGGGCGCAGCCTGCCCATGCATACCCATGGCGGAAGCGAGCTGACCATGATCCTGCGCGGCGCCTACGACGACACGCTGGGCCACTTCGCCCCGGGCGACGTCGCCGACCTGGACAACGACACGGAACACCAACCCGTCACCGCGCCGGGCGTTCCCTGCATCTGCGTGGCCGCGACCGATGCGCCGCTGGTGTTCTCCGGTTGGCTGGCGCGGATGCTTCAGCCGATGGTTCGGATGTAGAGAGAGCGAATTCTTAGCGAGCGGCACAGCGAGAGTGAGTTATGAGTAGTGCCTGCGAAACTAGTTCATGCAATGTTCTCTAAGGACTTTATCGACAGCGCTGTCGATGTCTTCCTTCGACTCGAGTTCCTTAAGATAGGCACATGAAAGATCGAAATCCACATTCGACGGCATAGCATAAATGCCGTTGGCTCCCGCATTGTCATTGAGAACTATCCATACATAAGGAGTCCTTGCACTCAAACCTCTCACACCGAGAACATTGTATTTGGATGAATTAACTGCACCTTTAAGTAGCAGAGGCATCTTCAATCCAGGCGATGATCTGCGACTGAACTCCAAACCCTGTAGATCAGCCCAAACAGAGGCTTGGGTAATCTCAAGAAATCCTTTATCTGCAAGTAGCTTTCGCTTGAGAGTTGGATAGCAAATTAGTGCAATCGCCAAAGGGATAGACGTCAAGGCCAAAATCTTGACTGCTCTTAACCTCATGGATGAATTCCAATGGCCTACCCTCTTTTCGAAGACATCGTTCAAGCTGATATATGCCGGATGACGTCGATTAGTTTGAAAGAACAGTTCAATCTTCCCCTATAGTCCAGCATTATTAAATGCAAGCTTCGGCTCGATGCTCGGAAGCTGTGAATCTCCAGCAGCTTCTCGCCAGGAGATTCATGGGCATACGCATCGACTGAAGTCATAGTCAACAAGAAAAGCTTAATTGCTCACGGATATCCATCATGGATGAGATTCACTCCACAAATCATAGCTCGACGCGATTTTCCCGTGCCAGAAATCCAGTTCACTAAAATCTATCAATTTCGCATCCACCTGCTTCCGTAGGCGTGTCTGCTTGCACTCATCCTGCCAGCCGAGCGGACTTTTCATATCCATGGAAACGTCAATTTTCACGCCCACGCTTCTCTCCGAAATGTTGGTCACTTCTACCCTTCCTCCCGAAGCGGCTCCATAGCAGCCATGCTTGCCTGGAAAAGAACTTGGGCCAGAGCTAAAAAAAACCGCCACTTTCTCGCTGGGCAACTCGAATACACTCCCCGGCAAAGGCTTTGAAACAAAGTACATCGTAAGTTTTTCGAACGCATCATCATCCGTCTTCTTTGACGGCCAATATTGTCGTTCAGCGATCACGTAGCCCCGTCCAGGCCCGATTCGATGGCAAGAGAATTGCCGTTGCTGTGCTTCCACTGCTTTGCATCCAGTGACGTCAATCGCTACTTGATCGACTGCAAAGCTGTTATCTCTTGCACATGCAACAGATGCCCAAAGGAGAAGAACCCCAAGCGAAACCAACTTATTTCGCACATCCACAATGAATGCCTCCCGACTTGATCTGCCCCGCCAATGCGTTAGACCTTTTGTTGGCTTCTTGATATACATCTCGATGCGCTTCACCCAAGCCACTGAAAGGACCTCTGGTTTTGTGCAACGCCTCATGAACTATCGTGTCATAGAGCTCAACCAACATATCTCCAGATAATGTCTTGAGATAACGACTCGATAGATACATCTTCCCGTTGATTGCGTTGTACTCCCCGACATCCACTATCTCGTTACCGAGTGAATCGATATGCGTCGCCATGTTTTGGACGACAGGATCCTTCTTAGGGAATTTGAGGTCCGTTTCAGTTCTCTTCGCAAGAGCAAGCATACAATCGATATCTTCCTGGGTCAGACCCCAAATATCGAAAAGTGACATCGGGTTCCCACCTACGTAGGTGTATGTATTCGCCCCCGCCATCAGCCCAACGGGATCACTCTCCACATACCGCCCCAAATCCGCCCGATAGTCCCGAAACCCGTTGTTCCACGTCTTCGTCTCATCGTCAAAGTACTGCCCCGGGAAGCCCAGGTTCAACTTGAACCCTTCCGTGACCACCTGACGATCAAATGCGAAGTTCTCGGCCGACCACACGATGCTCCGCGACGCATTCGTCGCCACCTCCGGCCGCCCCACCTGATCGGCATGGATGGCGTAGACCTGCCCACCCGACACGCGCCCGATCAAGCGCCCATGGATCCAGACATAGTCGACCCACCCGCCATTGGCGTACTCCGCCAGCAGCGGGCCGCCGCGGTCCGGGGCGAAGAAGATCGTGTCGAGCGCGCCTACCTTGCGCAGCCGCTGCCCCTCCGGATTCACGTAGTAAGTCGTGTTGGTAGCCGAATCCATGCGGTTGAACGCATCGTAGTGGTACTGCGCCGCTCCATCGACCGTCGTCAGGTTGCCGTTGGCGTCGTAACCCAGCGCCTGGGTGTTCGTGCTGACCAGGCGGTTGCTGCCCGGGTCGATGCCTTGCGCCAGAGTCACACCATTGATCACGTGCGACGTGCGATTGCCGTTGGTGTCGTACTGGAAGCCTTCGCTGTTCGCCGTCGAGGTCGCCGAGGTCAGACGGTAGACGCTGTCGTACTGGAAGGTCTGGGTGAGCGAGGCATCCCTGCCGTTGGTGATGCGCGTGATGCGGTCGGCTGCGTCGTAGCCGAAGCCCAGGCTCTGCACGCCGGGCACGCTGATGCCGGTCAGGCGGCCGTCGCCGTCGTAGCTGAGCGTGTTGGTCAGGCCGTTGCTCGAGGTCCAGCCGGTGAACGACGACGCGTCGCCGCCACGGTAGGTCAATGCGCTGGCGACCTGCATGGTTGAGTGCGTCGGTGCTGTGGGTGAGCTGGCCGTTCGCGTCGTACTGATAGCTCGTCTTCAGCTACCGATGTGCTTGCTGGCACGAGACGAACAATTCATCAAAGCGAATCGTTTTCGCCCGCCAACCTTGGAGCAAAAAGACGATTGGCTGCGTATGTACATGCAAGCCCCGTTATTAGCATTGATGGCAAAATGAACCACCACGTTTTAAGAAGAAATATCGCATCTTCTGATGAACGAAGATACATCAACAAGACACCCAAAGGAATCGGGAATAATGCAAGCGTGCCCGCAGGAGCCAGTGCAGGTGAAGTTATTAAAACGCCTACGCAGACGAAAATTACCCGCTTTCGATTATTAGGCCACGCAATATTTTTCACTGGATACACGAAAAACGATAGAAGACCTACACCTATAAGCAGTTCAACCACAGCAATGGAGATAACAAAGACGGTGAAAATCATAGTCGCACCTTACTCAAAGAAGTTTGGCATCGCACGTCATTAGATTACGCACTGCTCGTTCCGATCAGGATCATCGTCCCCAATGCAACCCTGCCTCGATAGGCGCGTCGACATACGTAGGTGAAGAGGTCGCCCAAGGTGCAGAAATATTGTCGTCGACTGTGCTCCAGAGCGGATATGCAAGCCAATCGTTTGGTCCAGCCAAAGCGCCATCGCCCGTCCCGTCCGTAATGATGGAAATCAAACCGTTTTCGTTGACAACGGATCGAGTGACTTGACCGGGATGCAGCAAGTGTCCCGGCAACGTTGTGTTCGTGATCGAACAATTTGATGAGTCAACCGTGTGCACCACAGGCCCCAGGCCCGGAATAGACTCGATATCACCGTTTTTTATTGAGTGAGATGGATTCGAAAACGGTGCTGGATACTGCCGAAGCCTACCAAATACGTTCTGCTGAGTGCAGCCCGGCTGATTCACGGAGCAGATGAAGTTTTTAACGGAATAATGATGGGATGCCAATCCCAGCAAGTCAGAATAGCTGATTGGGTTATTCATGGAGTAGGCAAACGTATTTATACCTCCCGTCAGGCCTGTCGGATCGCTCTCCACATACCGCCCCAAATCCGCCCGATAGTCCCGAAACCCGTTGTTCCACGTCTTCGTCTCATCGTCAAAGTACTGTCCCGGGAAACCCAGGTTCAACTTGAACCCTTCCGTGACCACCTGACGATCAAATGCGAAGTTCTCGGCCGACCACACGATGCTCCGCGACGCATTCGTCGCCACTTCCGGCCGCCCCACCTGATCGGCATGGATGGCATAGACCTGCCCACCCGCCGCGCGCCCGATCAAGCGTCCATTGATCCAGACATAGTCGACCCACCCGCCATTGGCGTACTCCGCCAGCATCGGGCCGCCGCGGTCCGGGGCGAAGAAGGTCGTACCGAGCGTGCCTGCCTTGCGCAGCCGCTGCCCCTCCGGATTCACGTAGTAAGTCGTGCTGGTAGCCGAATCCATGCGGTTGAACGCATCGTAGTGGTACTGCGCCGCTCCATCGACCGTCGTCAGGTTGCCGTTGGCGTCGTAACCCAGCGCCTGGGTGTTCGTGCTGACCAGGCGGTTGCTGCCCGGGTCGATGCCTTGCGCCAGAGTCACACCATTGATCACGTGAGACGTGCGATTGCCGTTGGTGTCGTACTGGAAGCCTTCGCTGTTCGCCGTCGAGGTCGCCGAGGTCAGACGGTAGACGCTGTCGTACTGGAAGGTCTGGGTGAGCGAGGCATCCCTGCCGTTGGTGATGCGCGTGATGCGGTCGGCTGCGTCGTAGCCGAAGCCCAGGCTCTGCACGCCGGGCACGCTGATGCCGGTCAGGCGGCCGTCGCCGTCGTAGCTGAGCGTGTTGGTCAGGCCATTGCTCGAGGTCCAGCCGGTGAACGACGACGCGTCGCCGCCACGGTAGGTCAATGCGCTGGCGACCTGCGTCGTCGTGCCGTTCGCGGTCAGCGTGGCTCCCGATAGCTGGCCGTACGCGTAGGCGTAGTTGAGCCGATTGCCGTCCGGGTAGACCACGGCGCTCAACCGGCCCAGGCCGTCATAGGCGTAGCCCAGGCCATACCCGGTGCCGGCGATAGAGAACCCGCGCCCGGCGATATCCCCTTCCGGCGTGTAGCTATACGAGGTAGTGCCGGTCGCATCCGCCACGCTGCACAGCCGTCCCACACCGTTGGTGCAGCTGTCATAGGTCGCGTGCTGTACCATGCCGCCGGCCGTGACGCTGGTCAGGCGATTCAATCCATCGTAGCCGTAGGCGGTCTGCACACCGTTCGCGCGGGTCATGGATTGCAGCAGGCCATTACCGTCGTACGAGAACGTGGTGATGCCGCTGTCCGGGCTCACCTGACGCCACAGCTGCCCAAAGCCGTCATAGTCGTAGGTCGTGGCATTGCCGCGCGGATCGACCACCCGGACGATCCGGTCATCAGCATCATAGGTGTACGACGTGGTCGCGTTATCCGCATCGGTGGACGAGACGACCCGGCCAAGCGCGTCGTAGCTCAGCGACCGCACATGGTTGAGAGCGTCGGTGCTGTGGGTGAGCTGGCCGTTCGCGTCGTACTGGTAGCTCTCCTTGACCTGCCCCGACGCGTCGCGACGGGCGATGACGTGTCCCAGCTCGTCGTAATCGATGCTGACGGTCGTGGCGACTTCCGGCGGCGGGATGGCGTGGGTATCCACGCTGGCCAGCGTGAAGCTGCCACTCTTGAGCAGGAAGCGGCGACCCGCCGTGCCGATGCCGCCCAGCGCCTGTGAGCCGTTCTGGCCGCTGGCGACGACGGCCGCCGCGGAACCGTCCAGATTAGAGGCCCAAACCTGCGCCGCTGCGCTGTTGGAACTCCAGGTGATCACGCTGGCACACGTGGTGTTGCCCACGTCGATGGCGCAGGTTCCCGGGTTCGCGGAGATGGTCCCACCCAGCACGGTGATGCCGACGGCGGGCGTTGCCGTGCCGAACCACGCCACGCCCTCCTGGAGCATCTGCCACTGGAAGGTGTAGGCGCCCGGTGTCGACGGCGCGGTGATATTGAACGTGAACGAGGCAGTCTGTCCCGGTGCGATGTCGCTGGGCAGCTCGACGCGACCCGGCCCCCAGATGGTGCTGTTGCCTACCGACCCGAGTTTGAATGCCGTGCCCGCCGTCCACGTGAAGTTGCCGTTGTTGTACATCTGCACGTTGACCGTCTGCACGCCGCCCACCTGCATGGTGGTCGCCACCGACTGGCTGACGAACTGCGCGTTGCGCACGGCCACGGGCACCATGAATCGCCCGGAACCGGGCAGCAGGTTATTGGCCGCTCCGATCGGCGAGATGCCATGCAGATAAATCGCCTGGCCGCCGAACTGCACGCGCTGCGCCGATGTCAGCGCGATCTGGAACCGGTAGCTTCCGCCACCCACGCCGCATGCACTGGCCACGGCGGGCTCGCTGCCCAAGTTGGCGGTATAGCGCCCCAACATGACACCAACACCCGCAGCCCCACCCACGTAGAGGTCCACATTGATGGACTGGGCCATGTAGGTCGAGCACGCCCAACCGGAGATCACACCATCGGACGACACGCCGTCGATGTTGCCCGTCACGACCGAGTTGAGCACGGTGAAGGGTATATCGCCGGTCTCGCCGCTTTTCCCTGTGCTGTCATAGGCCACGACCGCGAGAGTATGGGCACCGGGCGCGAGGCCGGTGAAGGTGGTCCTGAACGACGAGGCGGAGTACGTGGTGATGATCTTGTGGTCGATATAGAAGACGATGCTCGAGACCCATGTGTCCTGATCGGTCGCCGACGCACCGACGGTGATGACGTCGGTGGGAAGGAAGGCACTATTGGCGGCCGGCACGGCGGTCCAGGTAATGACCGGGCTATGGTTCGGAGCTTGTGGTGGACAGATATGGTCGGGTTGCTGACATATCTGCTGATTGGGCTGCGGCAAGGCCACCTTGGAAACCGTGACGAGCGCCGTCGCGGGCATACCGTTCGCCATGACCGGATCTTGCAAGCCCGATCCCACCAGCACCGCAAGACCCAGCCACAGGATGAGCCGCCTCATGGCACGGTCCCCTGTGCCGGCTGGACATACACCCGTTGCTTCTTTATTACCGTCGGCAACGACATGCCATTGTACTGGTAGGTGGTCTCCGCGAACGTACCGCCGCTTTCGGGCGAGAACTCCGCGGTCATCCGGCCGGCGACGTCGTATTGGTACGAATGGGTCTGGCCGTCCGGCTGGGTGATACGCGCCAGGCGACCGAAACTGTCGTAGTCGTAATGCGTGTCCTGCGTGCCGCCGTTGCGGTACGTGCGCATCACCATGATCCGGCCGCGCGCGTCGTAGGTGAAACTTTGTTTCTCGCCGTTCGAACCGGTGATGGAGCCAGGTAGCCCCAGGCCGTTATAGCCGTCGTAGCTCGTGGTGTGCCCGGCGGCGTCCTTCACCGACAGCAGGTCGCCTTCCTGCGAGAAGCTGCTCGTGACCGCGTCGCTCGTACCGGCGAGCGGTCCGTCCACGGTCATCGTCGCCACCAGCCCGTTGGGCCACGTGGTGTAGCTATACGTGGTGACGCGGGTGGTACCGGCCGTCGCCGATACCTTCGACGAAAGGTTCTTCACCGTGACCGATTGGAGGCGGTTGTTGCCGTCATAGGCATAGGTCGTTTCGTGATCGCCTTCGACTGTCACCTTGGTCGCACGGTTGCTGGCGTCCCACGCGAAGTCGGTGGTGCGGGCCTCGGGTTTGCCGTAGGCCTCCACCTGCTGCTGCAACTGGCCGTTCGCCGCGTACGAGTACAGCGTGAGGTTGCCGTTGAAATCGGTGGACCCTTGCGGATAACCGTTGGCGTCGAACGTGGCCGCACGGGCCGCTGCCGCGCAGTGCGTGGATGCCAGGCCGGATATACCTGTCTGGTTGCCACGGCCATCGAAGCTGTACGTCGCCTGTTTGCCCAACGGATTGACCACCGTGGTGCCGGTGACGACGCCGTTGCCGTCCAAGGCGTAGTCGAGGTGGTAATGTCCCGCGCCATTGGCCACCTGGGTGTCCGTGGACCGGCCGTTGGCGTCGTACTGGAACGTGGCGAAACGCGAACCGTTGATGGTCTTGCCGGTCAGCGCGGTGACGTACTGGGTGTTCTCGTATTGATACGTCACCGTCGTGGCCGGTGCGCCGCCGTTCGTCGCGGGAGAGGTAACGCCCGTCAGCATGACGGCATCGAGCTTCCAGTTCGACGTCCCGGGAGGCTGCGTTCCACCGAACTGGGTGATCGGGGTCAGGATGGTCGCGAAGGTGTACTGGTAGACGTTGCCGGCCGGATCGGTCACTTGCCTCAACCAGCCATGGTCCCACGTGAAGTCCACATGGCGTCCCGAACTGTGGGTGACCCGCGTCAGGTTATGGACGCTGTCGTACGTGAAGGTCAGGCCGACGTTCTGAGGATTCTTGATCGACACCGGGAATCCGTTGGCGTCGTAGACCTCGACCGTCTGGTCTTCGCTGTACAACGTATACGTCGAGCCTGTCTGGAGAATCTTCGCCACCGGACTGGGCTTGTCTTCGTACCAGCCCGGTGTCGGGCTCGTCGAATAGTTGAACTTGATCTGCCGCCCGTCGGCGCGCTGCGCCCAGATGGGCTTGTTCAGCGGATCGCATGGCGTACTCGACGGCACCGGGTAGCACGACGACGTTGGATCGGGCGTGGTGAACAGCAATTTGTAGTCGAAATTGCTTATCCAGCGCCGGCCGAAGATGCCGATGCCGTTCCAGTAGTGGTCATAGGTGCGAGTGAGTGCGAGGCCCATCTCGCCCGCGCCCGCGAAGTCGGTTTCCGGTTCGATGCGGTTGCCCGTCGATATCACGACGGGATCGCCCACCTGGCCGCAACTGTCCTTGGTGTTGGCATCGCGAGGGGCCACCGTCAGGTCGCCATGGTTGGCCGACGCGAGCGCGCCGCCACCACCGCCCGAGAGCGTGGTACCACCGCCGAGGTGGCCGCCTTGCCCATCGTTGGCATAGGTCGGTTTGCAGCTGAAGTCGCCCGCATTGCTGTAGTCGCTGCCGACGACCACGCAATCCCAACGGGTAACGAAGACTTCGGCGCGAAGCGACGGTGGAAAATACGAAATGCACAACCCCAGAACGCACAGAAAAACCCAACGCGAAATGCTCAATTCCCTTGCCCCTGTTCCTTCGATGTGTCCCTGGCCGACGCATTGCACGCGGCACGTTGCGCGGAAACGTACGGCATTGCCCAAGCTTCGGCAATATCCCCTTTGACCCCAAACTTCGAAGCATCGTGAATCGTAATTTATTGCGATCCGCTTCGGCGAGGCGCCGTCATGAACGGGTATCCGGAGCATGCTTAAATGCGCCCCGGTCAAGGCGGCAGCGGAACGTCCATGCGACAGCCAGGAGAACATGACGCCGTGGTGCTCGCAGCAAGCGGCAGCGGCACGCTGGAAAAGCCCAGCCATCTGCTGACCGTCGGGGGCGAGACCCTTCTCCAACGCACCGTTCGTATGGTGAAAGACACCGGTCCCACCCGTCTGCTGGTCGTGCTCGGCGCGCAAGCCGAACCACTGGCCCGGCTGGTGGCACGCACCACCATCGTGTTCGATCCCACGTGGGAGTCGGGCATGTGTTCGTCATTGGCGCGCGCGGCGACCGCGCTCTCCGGTCGTCCCTATCCCACGCTGGTCACCGTCGCGAACCAACCCTGCCTGACGCCGGATCATCTGCACAGGCTCCTGGGGGCCTACGACGGCAGCTGCGATATGGTCTCGGCCTACGGCGACGCCATGGGACCACCCGCCCTGCTCCGTCCCATCACCATGGCGTTCTCGCGCACGCTGCCATGCGATGCATCTTTCAGACGCCTGTGGACCGGAACACATCCCGGCGCCATTCGGCGCGATGCGCTGGGGCGCCTGCTGGAAACGCCCGAAGACATCGCCGATGCCATTGCCGCGGGCCTGATCGATCCCTGACCACCGTGACAGGCATTACGATTTTTAAGCCGCGCGGCACGATTTTTTGCGGTGCAGCGTGACACGTGCCGCCCCATCGGCCAAATTTGCGCCAGGGGTTTAAATCGATCCAAGTCACGACAGCGATTCAGGCCACGTCGCGGGGGCGGCCGACCTGATGAGTTTGGACTGGGGTGGGGAGAGGCTGGAGGGGGGCGCGTGCCAGACGCTTCCTGAAATGACCGTCGCTTCCCGCCGACCTGTAGAGGGAATGGGGAGTCGCCGCATGAAAAAAGACATCGTTCGCCGTTCACCAACGCCCTTTCACGAGGTCGTCCATCGACGGGAGCCGCATCGCCGTCCGTGATATGCGGCCGTCGATGCTAGACGCCCTGCGCTAGCTCGGCCAAGGACTTCGACACACCCGTAGCCGACGAGCGAAAGCCCGTCGCATGGCGGAGCTTTGAATCGATTCAGGTAGAGGGGAAGAACCACACCGCAGTCATGAACCACGCATACGCAAGGCTTGCTTGATCGGAGGATCAACGTGTCGTTTCACATGGGCGCCCACTCGAGGGAAATAAAAAAAATGAATTACCTGCCTCACACCTTTACGCGCAAACCGCTTTACACCGCACTGGCCTCGGCCACCCTGTCGCTCGTCGGTTACATGGGAGTGCCCGCGTCCGCGCATGCGCAGACCGCCGGCCCGGCCGCCGCGCCCGCTCAGGCGCAGACGTCGACGGTCGCCCAGGACGAACAGGCGAGGAAGCGCGACGAACAGGCCAAGAATCGCGACAAGCAAAAGAAAGACGCCGACGGCAGTCCCACCAACATGGAAGCCGTGGTCGTCACCAGCTATCGCCAGTCGATCGACCAGAACGTGCAGGACAAGCGCGACGCGAACTCCATCGTCGAGGTGATCAACGCGCAGAACATCGCGCAGTTCCCCGCGAAGAACATCGCCGACGCGCTCGCCCACGTGCCCGGCGTGGTGATCAGCCGCGAGTCGGGCGAAGGCAAGACCGTCAGCATCCGCGGCCTCGCGCCCGAACTTACCTACACCGAGTTGAACGGCAACTACGTCGCCTCGGCCGACACCTCGGCCGGCCTGACGCGCTCGTTCAACTACACGCTGTTTCCGGCGAACATGTTCTCGGACATCAAGCTCTACAAGAGCCTCGAGGCACGCCTGGACGAAGGCGGCATCGGCGGCAACGTCGACCTGCGCACGCGCCGTCCGCTGGAAATGGACGCCAACGAAGGCTTCGTGACCGGCACCGCCGCCTCATCCGATCGCGGCGGCAAGACCGAACCGCAGGGCTCTGCCCTGTGGTCGTGGAAGAACAAGGACGAAACCTTCGGTGTCCTGCTCGCCGGTTCGTACCAGAAGCGTCAGACCACCACCTACGAGGCCGATGCCACCAGCTGGAAGTGGTGGTCGGACGACTGCAAGGACCACGTGACCTGTACGCAGGCCCCGGTGGATATCCACGGCCGTCAGTATCCGTCCGCGGTCAACAACAACATCGACCTGTGGGGCAACGGCGTCGTGGACCAGGCCGGCCGCCAGTACAACGGCTACTGGATGCCGCAGCAGTTCGCCACGAGCCAGAACGACCTGACCCTGAAGACCAAGGGTGCCCAGGCCACGATGCAGTTCAAGCCCAGCGATCACCTGCTGCTGACCGGTAACTACTTCCGTTTCGAGCGCCAGCAGACCCAGATCACCAATACACTCGAGATTCCCGAGTGGGGCCTGCCGAACAACAGCAACTATGCCGACCAGAACGGTCGCCTGCTGGCACCCAACGGCCTCACCTTCGATCCCTCGGGCACGATCGTCACCGGTGCGAACTACGTGCTTCCGCCCGCGGGCGTCGGCTGCAACTCGACCGTGAATCCGTCGACCGGCGCCGTCCGCCAGCCGGTGGACGTCTGCAACACCGAAATCCCCTGGCTCAACGGCAACTACTCGGTCGAGAAGGCCACCTCGCAGACGCTGAACCTCGAAGGCGAATGGGACAACGGCGGCGCGCTGAGCGGCAGCTTCAACTTCGGCCGCACCTGGGCCACGGGTGGACCGTCGGTCGAACTGGGCATGGCCGCCAAGCCGCGTAACTTCGTCAACGGCCAGTGGGTGAACGGCAGCAATGGCGCCTCGTGGGACACCACCGGCAAGCCGGGCATCAGCGCCGAGCCGGAAACGCTGCAGAACATGCTCAACGGCGCCGGCCAGGTCGACCTGGGCTCCACCGGTTCGAACATGGTCAACACCAGCAACTCGCAGAACTTCGCGCAGGCCGACTTCACCTGGTCGCTGGATTCCAGCTGGCTGCAGTCGATCCAGTTCGGCGGCAAGTACTCCAACGCGAAGGCCGAGCAGCAGAGCAACGAAGTGCGCTGGTACTGCAAGGGCACCGAGTTGCAGTTCCAGACCTGCGATCCGAACGCGGGCCAGTTGCCCGCGGGCTTCCTGCAGCCGAACTACCTCGACGGCGTGAACCACGCCTACGGCGACGACATCTTCCCGGCGATCAACTTCCCGGCGTACTACAACCACCTGAACGACACGTACGACCGCGTGCTGTACAACAAGCCGCAGAACAAGTCGTCGATCGGCGAGAAGATCGCCGCGGCCTACGTGCAGGCGAACTTCGACACCGGCACCGTGCGCGGCAACGTCGGCGTCCGCTTCGTCACCACCCAGCAGGACCTCACCGTCGCCAACCAGGTCACCACGAACAACGCGACGTACTACCACGATGCCGCCGGCAACATCCTCATCTGCCCGGCCTCGGGCGTGAATGCGGGCGGCGGTGCGTGCGCGCCGGGTGATTTCCAGTACCTGCCGCGCGAAATCGCGGTCGTCGAAGACTTCACCAACTCGACCACGAAGAAGCGCTACAACAAGTGGTTGCCCAGCTTCAACGTCGCCTGGACCATCGCGGACAGCTTCGTGCTGCGCGCGGCCGGTTCGCAGGCCCTGGCCCGCGCGAACTACACGGACCTGGCCCAGCTCGGCCAGCTCACCAACAACACCCAGGAGTACTACAACGACCGCAAGCAGTTCGGCGCGCCGCTGCCGGGCTGGTACGGTTCGGGTGCCAACGCCGACCTGAAGCCGTTCACGGCGACCCAGTTCGACCTGGCCGGCGAGTGGTACTACGCCCCGCACGCCGTGGTCGGTATCGACCTGTTCCAGAAGAAGGTGAAGAACTTCGTCGTCCCGGTCACCGTCAACAACATCAATGTCGACGTGGGCGGCACCCCGACGAACTTCCTGCAGTACAGCACCAACGCCAACGGTCGTTCCGGTACGTCCAAGGGCGTGGAAGTGTACGCGCAGCACACCTTCGACTCCGGCTTCGGCTACATCCTCAACTACACGCTCAACAAGACCAACGAAACCGCGGTGTCGCTCGGCGATACCGAGGTGGGCAAGGCCGAGCTGATCGGTAGCGCGAAGTACGCCGCCAACGCCTCGCTGTTCTACGAAAAGAACGGCCTGCTGCTCCGCGCCAGCGACAACTGGACCGGCCGCAAGATGACGGGACTGGCCGCGGGCCTGCCCGTGTACGCACAGCCGTACCACCAGATCGACCTGAACGGCGACTATGAATTCAACAAGCACTTCATGGTCACCGCGTCGATCATCAACTTCAACAAGGCGACGCCGCACACCTACCTCGGTGGCGACACCCGGGCACGACTGGTCCAGCTGCTGTATCCGGGCCGCCAGTACTACCTGGGCGTGACCTACAAGTTCGGTGGAGACAGCGACAAGTAACAAACGGACGGGGCCGGGCGACAAGCCCGGCCCCTCTTCTTTTACGCACCAAGGAAAGACCATGACACCATCCGCGCGTCTTCCCCGCCGCGCGCCGTTCGCCATCGCGTTGGCGATCCTTGCGCTCGGTACCCCCCACCCCGGCCACGCGGCGGGCGGCAAGGCAGGCACGAAAACCGCTTCCAGCGTCGATCTCGCCAATCCGCTCGTCGGCACCGCGCCGCTCGACCGGCAGGGGCTGATCGGCAATTCGCCGCCCGAGGGCGAGCCGCTCTACACCGGCATGACCACGCCCGGCGCCAGCCTTCCGCAAAGCGCGACCGAGGCCGCTCCGGTCAACATCAATACCGACCTGGGCTTCGCCACCGGCGTGCCGGTCGCGTACGACTATCGACGTCCGACGATGTTCGGTTTCACCGGTGGCGGGTCGACCTATGGCGCGCGCGGCGCGCCCATGGTGATGCCCGTGGTGGGCGACTGGACGGTGCCGCCGGATTACGCCGCGTCGTACTACGACAAGGCCTCCGAAAAGGCATCGCCCGGGTACTACGCGGTGGACCTGGCCACCTTCCACACGAAGGTCGAGATGACGGCCACGCAGTGGACCAGCCTCATGCGCTTCACGTTCCCGGAAAGCCATCGGTCGAACGTGGTGCTGAACCTGCGCCACGTCGGCGGCGACATCGAGGTGGTGGACGACCACACCGTGCGCGGGGCCGCGTCGGAAGGTCGTCGCGACCGCGACGCGGACGGCCGCTTCTTCATCGCCGAATTCTCCCGCCCCTTCGCGCGGTTCGGCACGTTCCATTCCGAGATGACCGACAAGAAGGATCGGGGGCTGGGGAGCAGCGACGTACAGGCCGGTCGCCGCACCGTATCGGACGATTACGCCGGAGCCTACCTCACCTTCGATACGAAGGCGGGCGACCAGGTGGTGGTGCGCATTGCCCATGGACACAGCGCCGAGGAGGCCGAACAGAGGCTGCACGCGCAGGACAGCGACGCGGATTTCGACCGCGTGCACGCGAAAGCCCGTGCGACGTGGGCCGAACTGTTCGACCGCGTGGAGGTCACCGGCGGCACGCCGAAGCAGCGCATGCTGTTCTATTCCACGCTGTACCACTCCTTCGCCAGCCCACGCATGATCGCGCGCAAGGGTGAGCACTACACCGATGCCGACGGCCATGATCGGATCGCCGATTACGACCACTACGGTCCGGTGCCGTTCTGGGATACGGGCCGCAACCAGATCGCGTTGTTGATGCTCATGCAACCAAAGGTCGTGCAGGACATCATGCGCTCGGAGCTGGACCGCGCGCGCGAGCGCGGCTACATGAACACCTCCTTCCATGGCGACCACGCCGTCTTCCTCTACGACGGCGCCTGGCAGCGCGGCATCGATTTCGACTACGCCGCCGCCTACGAATACCTGCGCAAGAACGCCACCGATCCCAAGGGACCGCGCGGTTACCTGGCCGAATACGACAAGAAGGGCTGGATTTCCGACATCGTGCCCGAGGGCAATCCCAGCCCGCCCTACGCGGGCGGCAAGGCCGGCGTCGCGACCACGCTGGAATACGCATGGGACGACCACGCCCTGGCCGACTTCGCCCGCCGCCTCGGCAAGACCGACGACGCGACGATGTTCGAGCGCCGCGCGTCTAGCTACCGCAACGTCTTCGACCCGTCGACGGGCTTCTTCCGCGGCCGTACCGAGGACGGCAAGTGGATCTCGCCGTTCGATCCGGGCGAGCCCTACTACAACTTCATGATGAAGGAGGGCTCGGGCTGGTCCACCCTGTGGCTCGTGCCGCACGACGTGCAGGGACTGATGAACCTGCTCGGCGGTCGCGACGCGTTTAACGCCAAGCTCGACGCGTTCTTCTCCACGCCGTACACGGCCAAGGGCGTCTGCCGCGACTGCACCGGCCTCATCGGCCAGTACGTGCAAGGCAACCAGCCGGACCAGCAGGCCGCCTACCTGTATGCCTGGAGCGGCCAGCCCTGGAAGACGCAGGCGCTGACCCGCCGCATCCTCGCCGACATGTACGGCAGCGACGCCACCGGCTACGGCTTCCCGGGCATGGACGACCAGGGATCCACGTCGTCTTGGTACGTGCTCAGCGCCATGGGTTTCTATCCGGTGGATCCATCCACGCCCGATTACATCATCGGCAGCCCGATCTTCGACCGTGTCCGCCTGCACCTGGGCAGCGGCAAGGTGCTGGAGATCGTCGCGCGCAACAACTCCGCCACGAACAAGTACATCCAGTCGGCGACGCTCAACGGCAAGCCGTGGAACAAACCGTGGTTCAGCCATGCCGACGTCGTGAACGGTGCCACCCTGGTGCTCACGATGGGCCCCGAGCCGAACAAGACCTGGGGCAGCGACCCGCACGACGCCCCGCGCTCCATGACCCCCGCACCCTAAGGAACCACGAATGACAGGCAACCCCAAGGCGATCTGCATCGCGCTGGCCATGGCTTTGGCAACGACGGCGACGGCGGCACCGGACCAGGCCACCGTCTGGAACGGCAAGACGGCGCCGCTGGCGACGCCGTGGACGACCAAGGTATCGCCCGACAACGCGCTGCCCGAGTATCCGCGGCCGCAACTGGCGCGCCCCTCGCTGGAGCATCCCCAGTGGATGAGCCTCAACGGCGTGTGGGAGTTCGCGGCCACCGATCGGCAGGCGACGCCCTCCTTCGGCAAGGCGCTCGAGGGCAAGGTGCTCGTGCCCTACCCGATCGAATCGGTGCTGTCGGGCGTGCAGAAGCACTCGGACGACATGGTCTACCGCCGCACGGTGGAGATCCCCGCCGCCTTCACCGCCAACGGCCAGCGCGTGCGGCTTAACTTCGGCGCCGTGGCCGAGGACGCCACGGTGTACGTCAACGGAAAGCAGGTGGCGAAGCATTCCGGCGGCTATACCGCGTTCGGTGCGGACATCACCGCCGCGCTTAGCGCCAAGGGCCCGCAGGAAATCGTCGTCGTCGTGCACGCGCCGGTCGACGGCGAGAACGTGATGGTGGGCAAGCAGCGGCTGAAGCCCGAGGGCATCTTCTACACGGCGGCCTCCGGCATCTGGCAGTCGGTGTGGCTGGAGCCGGTGCCGGCCACCAGCCTCGCTCAACTCACGCTCACGCCGACCGCCACCCTCGACGCGTTCACCGTCACCTCGAGACTGAATGGCGACGGCAAGGGCGCCACGTTGCGCGTCACCGCCTTCGCCGACGGCAAGCCGGTGGGTGAGGCGAGCGGCCCGGCGGACAAGCCGCTTCGGCTCGCCATCGCGCAGCCGCGCACGTGGAGCCCGAAGGATCCGTTCCTCTATACCGTCAAGGCCACCCTGACGCGTGGCGGCCTGAAGGACGAGGTCACCAGTTACGCCGGCCTGCGCACCGTCGCCATCAAGAAGGTCAACGGGTTCAACCGCATCGTGCTCAACGGCAAGCCCACCTTTCTGCTCGCGACGCTCGACCAGGGTTACTGGCCCGATGGCATCCACACCGCGCCGACGGACGACGCGCTGAAATTCGACATCCAGAAAACCAAGGATCTCGGTTTCAACACCATCCGCAAGCACATCAAGGTGGAACCGGCGCGCTGGTTCTACTGGGCCGACCGCATCGGCCTGATGGTGTGGCAGGACATGCCCGCGATGCCCAACGGCCGCAACGACAAGATCACCGAAGCCGACAAAAAGCGCTTCCGCGGCGACGTGACGGCCATCGTCGAACAGCTGAAGGGCGAGACCTCGATCGTCGGCTGGATCCCGTTCAACGAGGGCTGGGGTCAGTGGAGCATCGCGGCGGGCGGCGAGCTGGCGACGCAGATCAAGAAGCTCGATCCCACGCGACTGGTCAACGCACGCAGCGGTTACAACTGCTGCGACACCAAGGGCGACACGCACGCGGGCGACATCATCGACGTGCACGACTACCAAGGCCCCGGCCTGCCGAGCCCGGACGCCACGCGGGCATCCATGGACGGCGAACACGGCGGCCTTACGCTGGACGTTCCCGGCCATGTATGGCCCAACACGGCCATCAACCCGTATGGCGGCGTGAAAGACCGCAACGCGTTGAACGAGGGCTACGTGGCCAATACCGCCGTGCTACGCGACAAGGGTCCGGCCAAGGGCATGTCGGGCAGCGTCTATACGCAGATCACCGACGTGGAGGGCGAGCACAACGGCCTGTACACCTACGATCGTCAGGTCGAAAAGGTGGACGAGGCCAAGGTGCGGGCGATCAACGAAGCGACGATCAAGGCGTTCGAGCAGCCCTGAGCGTCTGGCCCCTCGCCTTCGCCGATACGATCGGCTCCCCCTTCGGTAGAGAGTCGCTGCCGAAGGGGGTCACAAGACGCGCGACGGCGCGGATGCGATGCCGGCCGGAGTTGCGCGTCCATCGTCGTCCTCCCCGTCGACGACGACGCGATTTCGTCCCTTGCGCTTGGCCCGATACAGCGCGGCGTCCGATGCCCTGAACAATCGTTGCATGTCGTGGCCGCATGTATCGGTACAGGCCAGACCGATGCTGCCCGAGAAAGACACCGTGCCGGCGTCGACGATCAGCGGGGACGCCGCCAGTGCCAGGCGAATGCGCTCCGCCACCACCGTACCCTGCAGCCGTGGCGCATCCATCAGCAGCATGCCGAACTCCTCGCCGCCCAGGCGCCCGAGCAGGTCGGCCTTGCGAAGCTGTCCTTTGCACAGGGCGACGACATGCTTCAGCAAGAGGTCGCCCGTGGCGTGTCCGTGCGTATCGTTGACCTGCTTGAAATGGTCGAGGTCGAGGAAGATCAGGCATCCTTCGCCCGACCGCTTCTCCAGGGTCCTCAAGGCTCGCGCGGATTCGGTCATGAAGTGCTGGTGGTTGAAGATGCCGGTGAGGCTGTCGCACGACGACAGCCATTTGAAACGAAGCTGCGAGCGCTTGACGCGCACCATCCAGAAGACGATGGACAGCAGCAGGATCGCCATCACCACCATGTAGAGGCGACTGGTTTCCACGGCCTTGCCGTCAAGCGCTTGCTGCAATCGCAGGATGCGGTTTTCCTTGCTCAGGCCCTCCGTCTCCAGCTTCTCCGCGCGGAAGTGCTGGCTGGCCGCCTCGTAGGCGGCCGTTCTCACGTTGGCGTCGCGCAGGTAGCCTTGATCCTGCACGACGTAGTCTTCGTAGTACTGCAGCGCGCTGGCGTAATGTCCCTGCGCCTTATCGATCGAATAGAGCACGCGATAAGCGAAACGCAAGGCTTCGTTGGTATCGCCCGGATGGTTCATCGCGACGGTGGCGAGCGCCGCCTTGCGCGCTTCGACGGCATTGCCCATGGCCTCGTAGATCCGGGCACGCGCACTCGACAGATCGACCAGATGCGGAAAGTACCGGGAGGCCTCGACGTCCGGCGTGATGCGCCGTACGGTCTCGAGCGCCTCGTCCAGCTTGCGCTCTTCCAGCAGCCGGTCGATCTGGATGAGCGACATGGTGTCGCTGAACAGGGGCAACCCTCCCGTCTTGCAGACGTCGATCGTCTCCAGCAGCTCGGGGCTATCCGACGTCAGTTGGCGGGCGCCCTCGAGCGCCACCACTTTCTGTACCAGCGCCTCGCATCGGGAGACGCCCGGTGGCGTGGCCTTCAGCATCAGGTCGGCGTATTCGAGCGCCACCCGGGGTTGGCCTGCGAACGTCAGCATCTGCGACAGGTTCGCCAGCAACACGAACCGCGCGACCGGATCGGTCACCGACGGCAAGGCGTCCGCGGCACGGGTCGCCATCGCATAGGCTTCGGCGTACTTGCCCTGCCCGGTCAACGTGTTCATCAACGTGGCGGTGGCACGGGTGCCCAGCGCATCGTCTTCCGCCTCGGCGATCACCCCGCGCAAGGTGTCGATGGATTCCTTGTAGCGGCCCTCGTAATTCGCTTCCCACCCGTCGAGAAAACGCATGTATCGCTTTTCGTGCGGCGTAAGGCTATCCGCTTCCCTGTGAAGCTCGGCCATCATCGCGAGAAACCGCGTGTGGTCCTTCGTGCGGATCGCATCGATCTGCGCCAGCCGGTCGCGGACGGGATCGGCGGCGGACGCCGCCACGGCATGGCTGCACGTCACTTGCGACCACAGTGCGACGCCGGCCAGGAGCAGCCAGGGTCGCATGCGGCCAAAGCAGCGGGAAGCCATGCCCGCCATCGTCAGGTCGAAGGGTCGTCGCTTCGGTCGTCGGGGACGTCGCCGTCGTCATCGCCGTCTCCATCGTCCGGATGATGATGCGGATCGTCCTCGTCGCCTTCGCAACCTCCCGTCAGGCTCATGTGCTCGACGTGGACCTGTTCGATACCCAGCTCCTCGGTCAGGGCCGTGGCGTTTCCGCTGGCGGCGAACTCACGCAGCCCGGCGGACGCGCCCGCGGCTTCGAGCGCCTTGACCAGCTCCTCCGGCGACGCATTCCTCAATGTGGAGTCGCGGCCCAGGGCTTCCAGCAATTCAACGGTATCGCTCATCGATGTTCCCCCGATCGAGTCTATGAATGGAGATGACACACCTTGCGCCCAGGGAGGGGCGCGGAGGTCGTACCGCTTGCCGCTGTAGCGGCAAGCGATGTGCATTCTTTAATCTTTCATGCCACTGAGACGCTTTCACGGCCCGAACCATGGATGGCGTCCAGCGCATCCAGACGTGCCTGCATGACGGCATTCGGTTTCAGGTCGCGTGCCGGCGGCAGGACGAGCGTTTCGTGCCCGGTGAATTCGGCCGATGTCAGGTCGCCCAAGGCCACGCGTTGGATGTGCGGTCGTTCGACCGGCAAGGTCGGCGCACGGTAAACGATGACTCCATGGTCGGCCGGGTAATCCATGCGCAGCCGTTCCACGAGCAACTCCCTGTAGGCATCGGGGGTTCTGAAGCGGCCGAGCGAGCGATCGCCCACGACGCCCAACTGCCAGAGGATCACGTGTCCGCCGGTATCCAGTACGCGGTCGAAGAAAAGCAGTTGGCTCGCTTCCAGGTGCTGGCAGCCTGCCCTGCCCGGATCGATACCCAGGTCGGCGTACAGGCAATCCTCGGCCGAGATGCCGGCTTCCATGTGGGCCAGGTAGCCTTCGGCCCGAGCCACCTCGATCACCTTATGCGGCGACCAGGCGAAAATACCGGGATGGCCATAGAACACCGCACAGACCCGCTTGCCCGCGCGAACCTCGGCCATCATCACCCGCACCCACTCGCGATAGGTCTTCATCCGGGACTTGCCTGGGCTATAGAGCGGCGTGAGGCTGTGGAAGGCCGGATTCATTCGTTTCAGCCAGATTTCCACCACGTGGTCGGACAGTGCCGCGAAAACGACCTCCGCGTTTTCGATATAGCTGCGCGCCATCGGCGTCAGGTGGGAACCCAAGGTGATGCCCATGCCGACGCAGGCGATACTGCCCCGGCGATCTTCGGTCGCGGTCGAAAGGGATGTGCTCATGGACGGCCCCTGGAAAGTTACCGCCAATGATGCGACACAACTCCCATTTTCGGCAGGGCCTGACGCGAGTTCAGTCCAGACGGGAGAGCTGAACGCCAGAACGCCCGCCCCGGCCAAGTCGTTGACGCTGTTGATGCTCCCGTCACCTTCACACACGTCAAGTCGCAAGCATTACTTTTCTTTCATTTGCCTGCCTCTCGAGGGGGCGAGGGGTCGATGGTCGACCAGGACCGTCGGCGGAGGCCTGCCATCGAACTTTCGCCGGATGGTCACGCCTTTCGCCGCGGAGTAACGTCGCGACGGCCGAATCAGGAGGAAACCCATGGGTCCGTTGCGTATCGGCAAGCCATTCGTCGTCATGTGCGCGTGTCTCGCCATGGCGACCGCGTTGCGTCCGCTTCCCGCGGGCGCCCAGAGCCAGGATCCCGGCGGTATCGTCACGTCGACACCCTGCCGGTTCGACGGCACGCCGCCCCCACCCGGGCCCGCGTGCCTCCTGGCCCACCAGGAACTCGGCCCCCTGGCGAAGGCACGGGTCTACTGGCACATCGATACGTTTCCCGACGAGGCCTCGGCGCTCAAAGCCAAGGGGCCCTTCGGTACCGTGGTCACCGACTACGGCAAGGTCTGGCTTTTCACCGTCGAAGACAAGGACTGGCGATCGAACGGCGGAACGCACGTCGCCACCGTCGGGCCGATGGAACTGACGAAAGCGCCGTCGTTCAGCGCCGAATACATCCATTCCTTCTTCACTCCCGGCATGAGCGCGCCGATCCACAAGCACTCCGGTCCCGAGGGGTTCTATGCCGTGGAAGGCGATACGTGTGTCGAGATGCCCGGCGGTGCCCACACGGGTTTCGGACCGGGCAACACGGTGGTCATGCCCGAAGGCCACCCCATGCTGCTGATGGCGATCGGCAAGACGCCCCGCCGCGCCTTCGCCCTGATCCTTCACGATTCGAAGCAGCCCTCGACCACGCGCATCGCCGACTGGAAGCCGGCGGGGATCTGCCAGGCGAAACTGGCCGCTGACGCCACGTCGCTGGCGCCGTCGGCTCGCCTCATCCCCGATGCGAACGCCCCCGGCACGGTATCGCGCGGCGCGCCTTAGCCTTCCTGCGCGATATGGCGCAACTGCCGCTCGAATTCCTCGGGCGGCTGGCCTCCCGAGATCAGGTACTTGTCGTTGACGATCACCGCGGGCACGCCGGTGATGCCCATGCCCTGCCAGTATGTCTCCTCGGCGCGCACCTCGTCGGCGTAACGGTCCGATGCGAGCACGGCACGGGCGGCGGCGGGATCGAGCCCCGCCTTCTCGGCCGCGGCGACGAGCGCGTCGTGATCGCCCGGATCGGCCTGGTTCGTGAAGTTCACCACGAACAGCTGCTGCTTGAGCGCATGCTGCCTGCCCTCGCCCTTCGCCCAGGCCAGCAGGCGGTGCGCGTCGAAGGTGTTGTAGATGCGGCTGGCATCGGACGTGTTCATGGCGAAACCCACGCTTGCCGCGCGCTCCCGGATGCGTTCGCGGTTCGCGCGCACGTCGTCGGCCGCCATGCCGTATTTCCTGGTGATGTGTTCCAGGGCGTTCTCGCCGCCCTCGACCATGTTCGGATTCAGCTCGAACGGGTGGAAGACGATCTCCGTCTCGACGACGTCATGCAGGTTCTCCAGTGCTTTTTCCAGCCCGCCGAGGCCGATGGCGCACCACGGGCAGGCGATGTCGGAAACGAAGTCGACCTTGATCTTCCTGGGCATGGGACAGGTACCTCCGAATGCGAATGGGAAAATCATACCCCGGGTGGTTGCTCCCCGCCGCCGGCGAAGCGATGATCGTCCCACGCCAACCGGGGGGAGCGGGCATGTCAGGGGCACAAGAGCAGCAGCTGGAACGTTTGACGTTCTTTTCCGACGCCGTATTCGCCATCGCCATCACCCTGCTGGTGATCGAGATCCACGTACCGCATCCGGAGGGCCACGGCGATGCGGCGTGGTTGCAAGCCCTGGCCGACCTGCTGCCGCACTTCTTCGGCTTCGTGCTCAGCTTCATCGTGGTGGGAGCGATGTGGGCGGCCCATCACCGCGTGTTCGGTCTATTGCGGCATTTCGACCCCGCCATCGTGTGGCGCAACCTCGCCCTGCTGATGGCCGTGGCCTTCATGCCGTTCTCGTCGTCGTTGATGAGCACGCATACGACCGAACGCGTGCCGGAGATGTTCTATTCGCTCAACCTGCTGATCGCGGGACTGCTGCAATATCGGCTCTTCAGCAGCGCGCTCCGCGCGCCCTACCTTCGCGGCGACGTGTCCGCCGACGAGGTCGCCGCCATGCGGCGGCGAAGCCTGGCCTTGCCGATCATGTCCATCCTGTCCTTCATCCTCGCCACCTGGATACCGGGACCCAGCAACCTGCCGCTCATCCTGATGCCCGTGGCGGTGGTCTGGCTGGCCCGTGGCGGCAGGCGGAAGAAAGCCGCCCCGTCCACGTGACGGCCGCCGACCTTCACGCGGCCCCACTTGCCGCATACCGGGGACGTTGCTAGCTTCACGATAGAAACGGTCAATACGGGGTATCCATGATCCAGGCATCACCCCATCATTCCGCGCGGCTCATCCGCATGATCGGGGGATTGCTTGCACTGGTCTTCGGGATAGCTCTCGTGTTCATGGTCGAGACCGACCACGAACGCCGCGTTGACGCGACGCGCGTCCAGAACCAGGCATTCGCCGACGAGGGGCAACGCCTCCTGAGCGCGCAGTTGCGCACCATCGAACGGGCCATGACCGGCATCGCCGTGGACAGCAGCGAACTGCGCGCCAACATTCCCGACCGGGCGCCGACCCTCATCGCGGAAAACATCGCCGGCGTGGCGAGCCGTCAGACCGAACTGGCCGACCTCATGCTCGTGGCGGCCGACGGAACGGCCGTTACGCCCGGGGAAGGCGATGCCACGCTGCCCCAGTGGTTCGCCGCCGATCCGCGGGCGTCGCTGCACTTCGGCCCGCTTCAGCAACGTCACGGCGAATGGGTGCTGCCGATCGCGGTATCCACGCCGGACGGACAGCGCGTACTCGGCCGAGTGAAGCAAGGCCTGCTGCAGGATATCGTGGAACATCTTCGTTCGGGACGCGATGCGGTAGCGGCCATCACCGATCGCTTCGGCGTCATCGTCGCGCGCACGGGCGACGCGCCGGGCGTTGTGGGGCAGTCCGTCGACGCACTGTTCAAGCCGTTCGACAGCCGTAGCGACAGGCGGGTCAGCCGCATCGACGGAGTGGATCGCATGATCGCCGTGAGCGCCCCCGAACGGTACCCGCTCTGGGTGGGGGTCGGCATATCCAGTGCCAGCGTGCTCGGGCCGTGGTACCGCTTCACCATCTTCAGCGCCCTGCTCTACTTGCTCTACTGCGCCGGATTCGGTTACCTCTACCGCCACCTGCTGATCAGCGACCGTGCGCAACGCGCCTACGTGGCCGAACTCACCGCGGCATCCCGGCGCCTGGCGGATGCGGAGAAGCGTTTCCGCCTTACCTTCGACAAGAACCCCATCCCGTTCTGGGTCTACGACACGACCACGCTCGCCTTTCTCGAAGTGAACGAGGCCGCCATCCGCGCCTACGGTTACTCACGCGACGAATTCCTTTCCATGCGCATCACCGACATCCGCGACGCACGCGATGCCATCGAGCTCAAGCAGATCGTCGCGGCGATCCGCGCGGGGGAGGAAGTCCAGACGGACAGGGTCTGGATACACCGTCGCAAGGACGGCAGTACGATCGACGTCCGCCTGCACGCGGCCAGCATCGATTTCTCCGGCCACCATGCCCGGCTCGTGCTCGCCGAGGACATCACCGAACGTCTCCACAGCGAGCGCGCCCTGACCTATCGCGCCACGCACGACGTGATCACCGGCCTGCCGAATACCGAGGCCTTGGTGGACTACCTCGATCACGGCCTCGGCAAGGGCACGTGGTACGAAGTGGTCTACGTGCACCTGAGGGGGATCGACCGCGTGAGCGACACCTTCGGGCTGGACGTGGGACGCAGCGTGCTTCGCGGGGTCGCTTCGCGCTTCAGCCAGCTCGGCGGTGCCGGCGATATGGTCGCCCACCGCCCCGGTGAACGTTTCCTCGTCGCCATCAGCGACAAGGCAAGGCACGAAGCGATCCTGGCCGCGCTGCTCGCGGCCGTGAACGAGCCCGTCGCCGTCAACGATACGCTGCATACCCTCGATCCGGAGATCGGCATCGCCTCGCATCCGGCCGACGGGCCGGATGCCGGCCAGGTCATCGCCAACGCGGCGCTCGCGGCGCATTTCAAGGGTCACGAGCCGGGCCACGTCCAGGTGTTCGAACGCGGCATGGCGCAGCGTTCGATCGAACGCCTCACCATGGCCTCGCGGATGCGACAGGCCATCGACGGGGGGGAACTGGCGATGTATTTCCAGCCCATCGTGGAAGCGGCCACCGGCCGCGTGCACATGCTGGAAGCCTTGATCCGCTGGCCGCAGTCCGGCGGCGGCTTCATCCCGCCGGACGTCTTCATCCCCTTGTGCGAGGAAACGGGGTTGATCGCGCCGCTGGGCCGCTGGGCCTTCGAGACGGCGGCGCGCACGCACGCATCGCTGGCCGCGGCCGGCCATGGCCACCTGTCCGTCGCCGTCAACGTATCCGCTTTGCAGTTCCGCGGAACCGACGTGGCGACCCTCGTGCGCGCCGCCGCCGAAACCTATCGCCTGCCCATCCATGCGCTGGAACTGGAACTCACCGAAAGCAGCCTGATGGAACCGGCGCACGTCGCCACGCTGAGGAAGCTGAGCGCGCAAGGCACTCGCGTGTCGCTCGACGACTTCGGCACGGGTTTTTCGAGCATGGCCTACCTGCGAGACCTACCCATCGACGCCTTGAAGATCGACCGCTCCTTCGTGGTCGATGTCGACACCGACGAGCGCGCCGCGTCCATCTGCCGTTCCATCATCGCCCTGGCCCATACCCTGGGGATGACGGTGGTTGCCGAGGGCGTGGAACGGGAGGGCCAGTACGCGTGGCTCAGGAAAAACGGATGCGACCGCATCCAGGGCTATTTCGTGCATGCACCGGTGCCACTGGCGGAACTGCTGGCTTACCTGTCCGACGAACGGAAGGTGTCGATCCACTGAGCCTCAGGCCCGGGACGATCCCTTGACGACCGAATCCAGGTGCTCGACGCGGGCCATGTCGCCCAGCCACACGGTGGCGTCCGGCTTTTCCAGTCGCACCACGCCGTTGGTGCCTTCGGTGCCCTCCTCGTCGCGAAAGCTCTGAACCGTCGGCGTGACGGCGACGGTTCCCTCCACCGAGCCACCGCCGACCAGGTGCACGCGGACGCGCGCGTTGACGGCGAGTTCGGCCACGAGGCGATCCAGGCGGGCCATGTCGTCGGGATGGGTGAATACGGTTTTCGCGTTTTGCGCCATCGTCGTCTCCTTTCGGTTTACCTTGGCGACCCTTGCACGACGGATGTGTGCGACCGGCATCGGTTTCGCGAAAACCGGGTGCAAGCCCGGCGCGATTCAATGACGCTTCGTTCGCTCCCGGTGCGCCGCCTGCTTCGCGCGGTTGCCGCATACCGCCATGCTGCACCAGCGGCGCACCCTTGCCCGCGTGTGATCGGCGAACAGCAACGTACACCCCGGGCCTTCGCAGGCCTTCACGTCGGCGAAATTTTCCGTGACGACGAGGTCGGCCATGCTTCGCGCGATGGGGATCAGCAGCGATTCCGGCGAACTCCACCGGCGGCGTGTCCGCAACGTCAGCGGCGAGGCCTCCTCGTCGGCCACGATCTCGACGAATGCGTCGTCCAGCCGCAAGACGCGATTCAGCGGCGCCAGCTCGTCGAGATCGCGCCGGGTAAGCGGTGCGCCCTTGCGTTCGTAGACGAAACCCCGGAACCACTCGCGTAGTTCACGCGCCTGAGCCGCCACGGCATCCAGTTCGCCCGGTGCCGACGACGTGCGAAACATCGCGAGCACGTCGGCCGGTACGAGATCCGCCTGGCTCAGCCAGTCGAGCAGCCCTTCGCCGCCGTCGAGCCATTCGTAGGGCACATCCACCGGCGTGGCGATGGAATTGAGGATATCCAGGCCTCGCGCGTCGGCGACGAAGAGGGCGGGCAAGCGTGGTTCGGTCATGGGGGTTCATCCTGGATGCGCGCGTTTGACGTAACCACTATAAACGCTATTGACAAGTTACTCAAGGCGTCCAACACTGGCATGGCACGAGCGGCCGCCAAGGCCGCGCCAGCGTTGTTTTATCCCGACCCTGCCGCCCACCGGTGACGTTCAAGCGCGTCGCCATGGACGTCCTTTGCCCGACGCCAGGAGTAGCTCCATGAACGCCACCGACCTTTCCATCGTCCTCGTCCATGCCGCCTGGCTGGACGGTTCAAGCTGGGCGCCCGTGACCGCCAGGCTCGCACGGCGCGGATTCCGCGTACTCGCCGCGCCGCTTCCGCTGTCGTCGCTCGAAGACGACGCGTCGGCCATCGCGGCGACGGTGCGACGGGCCCAGGCGCCATCCCTTGTCGTCGGCCACGCGTATGCCGGCGGCCCGATGTCAGTGACCACGCCCGACGGTATCGCCGGGCTCGTCTATGTCGCTGGCCTGGCTCCCGACGAAGGCGAATCGGTCGCCGAGGTCTACGGCCGTCACCCGCACCACGAACTGGCCCCGGCGCTGACCCCAGCCGCGGACGGCCTGCTCTACCTGCCTCGCGAAGCGTTCGCCCGGGCCTTCGCGCAAAACGCCGATGCCGACGTGTTGCGCAACCTCGAAGCCGCGCAGCGGCCGATCGCACCGAAGGCGATCACGACGCCGTCCCCGGCACCGCTGTGGAAGCGCTTGCCCAGTTGGTACCTCATCGCGACGCAGGACCGGATGATTCCCACGGCGACCCAGCGGTTCGTCGCACGACGCATGGATGCGGTGGTCAGCGAAGCGCCGACCGACCACGTGCCGATGCTCACCTCGCCCGACACGGTCGCGGACCTGATCGAGCAGGCCGCGCGCACGCTCGTCGCGTCCGCCACCCGCGCCTGAGTCCACGGAGCGAACGCCATGAACAACGACACCTTAGCGATCGTCACGGGCGCCAGCCAGGGCATCGGCCGGGCCACCGCCCTCCGCCTCGCGCGTGATTTCCACACCCTCGTGCTCGTCGCGCGGCAACGCGAGCGTCTCGAAGACACCGCCGCCGCCGTCAGGCGCGAAGGCGCCAGGGCGCTGGTGATCGATCGCGACCTGAGCGAGCCCGACGCCGCGTCTCACGTCGTCGACGCCGCGCTCGCCGCCCATGGGCGCATCGATGCGGTGCTCAACATCGCGGGCGCCGTGCCGCAGGTGGACCTCTTCGAGATGACCGACGAGCAGTGGGACGCCGGCATAGCGCTCAAACTGCATGGCGCTCGCCGTCTCACCATGCGCGCCTGGGATGCGTTGAAGGCCAGCGGCGGCGCCGTGGTGCTCACCTCGGGCAATTCGGCGACGGTACCCAAGGCGCCCTATGCGGCGGTCGGCACCATCAATGCCGCCATCGTCGCGCTGGCGAAAGCATTCGCCGAACGCGGTACGAAGGATGGCGTGCAGGTGAACAGCGTGCTTCCGGGTCCGGTGATGACCGATCGCCGCCGCACCTACCTGGAAACATGGGCAACGGCCCATGACATGAGCACGGAAAGCGCCACGCGCACCTTCCTCGCCCAGGCCGGCATCGGCCGCTATGGCACGCCGGAAGACATCGCCGAACTGATGGCTTTCCTCGTGTCGCCGGCCGCCCGCTGGCTGACCGGCGCGCAATTGCGCATGGACGGCGGCGAAGTGCAGGCCATCTGACCCCACATCCACTGGAGACATCTCATGCGTGCCATCGTCCTCGAATCCTTCGGCGGTCTCGACAGCCTCGTCTATCGCGACATGCCCGATCCCGAACCCTTGCAGGGCCACGTCGTCATCCAGGTGAAGGCCTTCGGCATAAACCACGCCGAGATGCACATGCGTCGTGGCGAATGGGCCGAAGCCGCGCCGGTGAGCGGCATCGAATGCGTGGGTATCGTGACGTCATGCCCCGGCGGCGAATTTCCCGTAGGGGCAAAGGTCGCTGCGCTGATGGGCGGCATGGGCCGCACCATCAACGGCAGCTACGCCGAATACACGCGGGTACCGGCATCGAACGTGGCGCTGATCGAATCGGACCTGTCGTGGGCCGAACTCGCGGCGCTGCCCGAGAGCTACGCCACCGCGTGGACCTGCCTGTTCCGCAATCTCGCCATCGAAGCCGGACAGACGCTGGTGATTCGTGGCGCGACCTCGTCGTTCGGCACGGCGGCGTTGAACATGGCCGTGAATGCGGGCGTTCGCGTGATCGCCACCACGCGCAATCCCGCGCGCTTCGACGCGCTGACGGCGCTGGGAGCCGAACGCGCCGAGATCGAGCGGCCCGACCTGTCCACGCACATCGAAGGCGCGAAGACCTTCGACGCCGTCCTCGACCTGGTCGGCAACAGCACCATGCTCGATTCGCTGGACATGGTACGCCGGGGCGGCAAGGTTTGCCTGGCCGGATGGCTGGGCGGCCTCGCCCCCATCGACGGTTTCAACCCGCTGCTGCAGATGGCCAGCGGCGTCTACCTCACCTTCTTCGGCAGCTTCGTGTTCGGCTCGCCCGCGTTTCCCGTATCCGACGTGCCGCTCCAGCGGATCGCGCACGACATCGCGCAGGGTCGCTGGGATGCGAAGCCGAGCCGGATCTTCGGCTTCGATCAGATCCGCGAAGCGCATCGCGTGATGGAGGCGAACGAGGCCCATGGAAAAATGGTGGTGGTGATCGATTAACCGGCGACAGGCGCGCGCACGTGGTGCGCGCGCGACACGATCCACGCCACGGCCGCCAGGGCCAGCACGAGAATGATGGCGGCATAGGCGTCGATGGCCACCATCAAACCGTGCTTCTGGGCCACCCGGCCGATCGCGATGGTCGGCACGCTGAAGGCCAGGTAGCTCTCGATGTAAAACACGGCCATGAGCCGCGTGCGGTCGCTCGCGTCGGCGAGCGGCAGCACGCTGCGCACGGAGCCGAAGAACGAGGCGCCGAAGCCGCCGCCGACGACGATCGAGCCTACGATGAGCCACGCGCCCGACCCCGCGATCGCACCCACGAGCACCAGCGTGAGCCCGACGATGAACAGCGTGGCGCCGGTCAGCAGGGTGCGCAGGGAAGACATGCGCATGCCCGCCAGCACGGCGAGGGCGCCTGTCGCCGTCAACGCCGCCACGGTAAGGCCACCCAGCCAGGGCGACGTCGAATGCGTGGTCTGCGCCACCAGCGACGGCATCAGCGAGAAATAGAAACCGCCGAGCATCCACGCTGCGACGTTCAGCGGCGTGACCGCCATCAACGCGCCACGGGCATGCAGGGGCACGGCGACGTTCGGGCGCAGGCTGGCCAGCGCGCCGGGCCGTCCGTCCGCCGTTTCGGGTGCCGTCCAGGTCAGCACCAGTGCCATCAGCAGCAGCACGGCAAGCACGATATACACGCCTTGCATCGGTGCCGGGGCGAACACGATCAGCGACGTGCTGCCCAGCGCGCCGAGGGCAAGGCCGACCAGCGGCCCGATGCTGTTGACGGTGGCGCCATGCTGGCGATCGACGTCGAGCAAGGCCGCACCGACGGCGGCCGTCGCGAGGCCCGTCGCCACGCCTTGCAGCAAACGCGCGGTCACGAGCCAAGCCGCGCCGTCGGCAAGCAGGAACGAAAGCATGGCCAGCAGGTTGAGCCCGATCGCCAGGGAAATGACGGGCCGGCGCCCGAGGTGGTCGGAGAGGCGGCCGGCGAAAAGCAGGGCCGTGAGCAAGGCGAACGCGTAGACACCGAAGATCACCGTGAGGAGTGTCGGCGTGAAATGCCAGGCCGCCTGGTAGACGCGATAGAGGGGCGTCGGTGCGGCTGAGGCGGCGGCAAACACGGTCAGGGTACCCGCGTGGATGGCAAGCGGCCGAAGGCGCCGGGCCGGGCTGGCGGTGATGGTCATGGTGAAGGCCAAAAGCTAAGAATGTGCGTTAGCCTACTCTGATTTCGCCTTAACGCAATCTCTTTGCGTTAAGGGATGCTATGATGGACGTATGACCGATTCGACCCTTTCGCAGCGTCCGTCCGCCGCCCCTCGCCCTGGCGGCCGTAGTGCGCGGGTGCAGGCCGCCGTCCACCAGGCGGTGCGAGAGCTCCAGCAGGAAGACTCGCGGGAAGGCGTGACGGTGCCGGCGATCGCCGCCCGGGCAGGCGTGACCCCGTCCACCATCTACCGCCGCTGGGGTGACCTCTCGCAGTTGCTGGCCGACGTTGCCCTGGAACAGTTGCAACCGGACAGCACGCCGCCCGAGACGGGTTCATACCGCGGCGATCTCGAAGGGTGGCTGGAGCAATACCTCGACGAGATGAATTCCGGGCCGGGGCGTGCCCTTCTGCGTGACGTGCTGAGCGCCGAGGGTGCGAAGGCGTGCCTCTGCGCGGGCTACAACACCCAGCAGATCGACGTCATCGCCGAGCGGGCGCGGACCCGTGGGGAGCCCTTTCCCCCGACGGCCGACGTCATCGAGAAAGTGGTGTCACCGTTGCTCTATCGCATCCTCTTTACCGAAACGCCACCCGTCGTCGGCGACCTTCATCGCTGGATAGACGACGTACTCACGTCGCGCTAGCCGGGCACGTCGCCGCGCATGCGGTTTTCGCGACAGCGGCATGGCTTCACGCAAGCCATGCCTCACGATCACGACGTCCCGGACAGGCTTTTCGCCTGACACCGAGGAACCGTCATGACGACCGAAACCGCTTTCATCACCGGCGCCAGCAGCGGCATCGGCCTGCATCTCGCGCATCGCTTCGCCGCCGAAGGGCATCCATTGTTCATCGTCGCACCGGACGCGGGAGAGCTCGACGCGGTGGCGCGCGAGATCCGGCAACGCCACGGGGTCGACGTCACGCCGCTGGCGGCCGACCTGGAAGATCGCACCAGCTTCGAAGCCATCGGGCACGCTTTGGCGGACAAGCCGATCGATATCCTCGTCAACAACGCCGGCCATGGATTCAAGGGCGCCTACGCCGACGTGCCCATCGCCACGCACCTGTCCGTCCTGCGACTCAACGTCGAGGCCGTGCTGCGGCTGACGTCGATCGTCTTGCCGACGATGGTGGCGCGTGGAAGTGGGCGCATATTGAACACGGCGTCGATCGCGGGCTTCGAACCCGGTCCGACCATGGCGGTGTACCACGCCAGCAAGGCCTTCATCCTGTCCTGGAGCGAAGCCATCGCCACCGAACTGGAAGGCAGCGGCGTGACCGTGACCGCTTTGTGCCCTGGTCCGACGGATACCGACTTCTTCCCGAAGGGCGACATCGAAGAGAGCTTCGCCTTCCAGAAAGGTAACCTCATGGACCCCGAAGACGTGGCGAACGAAGGCTACCGCGCGGTGATGAAGGGTGAACGCATCGTGGTACCCGGCGCCGTGAACAAGGCCCTGGTCTTTTCCCGCCGCTTCATGTCCGAGCATGCCCAGAGCAAGCTCAACGAGAAGATGTACGAAGACGTGGATAGGCACTCCCGCGATCGCGGCGACAAGGAATCGACGCCGGGCGCACCATGAGCCAGACGCAAGACCGCCCCGCGCTGCTGATACTGGACGTCTTCAACACGTTCGACTTTCCAGGCGGCGATGCGTTGTACCGGCACGCATTGCCGGCTGTGGACCGTATCCGCCGCCTGCGCGAACGATTTCATCGCAAGCGACTGCCGGTGATCTTCGTGAACGACCTGCTGGGTCACTGGGAATACGGTTTCGATCAGCTCGTCGACCATGTTGCCGCATCGGGCCCTCACGGAATGTCCATGGTGCGCGCGCTGAAACCCGACGAAAGGGACCTTCGCCTGCTCAAGCCCCGCCACTCCGCGTTCTTCGAGACCGCCCTGCCGTCGCTGCTGCATCACCTCGAAACCCGCCAGATCGTCGTCACCGGCATCGCCGGCGATTCGTGCGTGCTGTGCACCGTGCTGGACGCCTACGTGAGGGGATTCGAGGCGATCGTGCCGACGGATGCCACCGCCTCGCAGACGGTCGAGCGAAACGACCGGGTGCTTGCCCATCTTCGCGAGACATGCGCGGTGCGCACGCCGGCGTCGGCCGACGTACTGCCGGACTAGCGCCCTTCGGCGTTCATCCGGTGCTCGCAGGCTTCGTGGCCGCATTCGCAGCGATGCCCGTCGCTCGACGAGGCGTGTTCTTCGCACCATGTGCTGCAGAACCCGCCGCCGGTGGGCACGGTGCACTCGCATGCCGCGTGGCCGCAGCGATAGCCGTTGTCGCTCATGGACGATGTCCTCCAGGCACGGTCAGCGCGTCAGCGCCAGCCGCAGGATCGAAAGCAGGGCCAGCGCCGTGATCAGAAGCAGCGCGAACCGCGTGAGTATCACGCTCCAGAACAGCAGCCAGTGCCGATGGATGTAATCCTCGTAAATGTTGCGCAACCCCAGTTCGGTATGCCACGCCATCAGCACGACGAAGACGGCCATCAACGTCGCGTTGGCCGGGTGGCCGATGCTGTGCCGGATGCTCGCGTAGTCGCCGTGGAGGAGCGACACGACGAGTACGACGAACCACGCGCTCAGGGCCACGAGCACGATCGAGGTGAACTGCATCGCCATCCAGGCCCCCGCGCCGGATTTGGCCGAACCGATGTTGCGTGCGCGCTTGATGGGGTGGCGGAAGTCGGTCGTCATGACGCGAATCGTCATGGTTTCGTGTAGGTGGCGGCGGATGGGCTGCGTGAAGAAGTCTTCACGAAGCCGAACGGCGGCGGTTTTCTAGACCGGCAAAGCGGTCGTCTTCTTCACCGTGCGCAACGCCAGCGTCGACTGCACGCGCACCACGCCCGGCAATTGCGTGAGGATCTCGGTATGGATGCGCTCGAAGTCGGCGGCGTCCGCGTAGACCACGCGCACCATGTAGTCGGCCGCACCCGCCAGCAGGCAGCACTCGGTGACTTCGGGATGATCGTGGATGGCCGACTCGAAGGCGTCCAGCGCCGCGCGTCCCTGCTGGTCGAGGGTGACCAGCACGAAGGCCGTGCCCGGCAGCCCCGCCTCCTTCTCGTCCACCAGCATGACGTAGCGGGCGATCAGCCCACGATCCTCGAGCAGCTTCACCCTGCGCAGGCAGGCCGAGGGCGACAGGTTGATCTGCGCCGCGAGTTCCAGATTGGTAAGGCGGCCGTCCTGCTGGAGCAGGCGGACGATGGCCCTGTCGCGGTCGTCGAGATGGTCGTTCCGGCTTGGCATAAAAATTCAATGAAGTGGCAAAAGGCCGCCATTCATACGAAGAAGGCGGGACGGTTCATGATAAATCGGCGACCTATTGCAGGGAAGTTCGCGCATACTGCGCCGTCGGCGACGCCCTCCAGCGGCCATGTCGCCCGTTCCCAGCCCTACAGAAGAGAAATCCGGCGATGCGCATTGGTGTACCCAAGGAAATCAAGAACCACGAATACCGCGTGGGCCTCATCCCCTCCTCCGTGCAGGAGCTGGTCCACAACGGCCACCAGGTGATGGTGCAGGCCGGTGCGGGCGTGGGCGCGGGCATCGCCGATGCCGACTACGTGGCCGCCGGCGCCAGCATCGTCGAATCCGCCGACCAGGTGTTCGCCGACGCCGACATGATCGTGAAGGTGAAGGAACCCCTCGCCGTCGAGCGCAAGAAACTCCGCAAGGGCCAGATCCTCTTCACCTACCTGCACCTCGCCCCGGACCTGGAGCAGACCAAGGACCTGATCGATTCCGGCGCCGTCTGCATCGCGTACGAGACCGTCACTTCCGCCAACGGCTCGCTGCCGCTGCTCACCCCGATGTCCGAGGTCGCCGGCCGTCTCGCCCCGCAGGTGGGCGCGCACTCGCTGGAGAAGGCCCAGGGCGGCCGCGGCGTGCTGCTGGGCGGCGTGCCGGGCGTGCCGGCCGCTGAGGTCGTGATCCTCGGTGGCGGCGTGTCCGGTACCCACGCGGCGACCATCGCCGTGGGCATGGGCGCCAAGGTCACCGTGGTCGATCGCTCGGCCGATGCGTTGAAGCGCCTCGCCGCCCAGTTCGGCACCTCGATCTCCACCGTGTTCTCCACCCGCGCCGCCATCGAGGAACTGGTGCGCCGCGCCGACCTGCTGATCGGCACCGTGCTGGTGCCGGGCGCCGCCGCGCCGAAGCTCGTCACCCACGACATGGTGCGCACCATGAAGCCGGGTTCGGTCATCGTCGACGTCGCCATCGACCAGGGCGGTTGCGTGGAAACCTCGCATGCCACCACCCATGCCGATCCCACCTACGTGGTGGACGGCGTGGTGCATTACTGCGTGGCCAACATGCCCGGCGCCGTCGCCCGCACGTCGACCTTCGCGCTCAACAACGTCACCCTGCCCTACACGCTCGCACTGGCCAACCAGGGCTGGAAGAAGGCGCTGGCTCAGGACGGTCACCTGCGCAACGGCCTGAACGTGTGCGAAGGCCAGGTCACTTGCGAGCCGGTGGCCCAGGCGCATGGCCTGCCGTACGCGAAGGCCGAAAGCTTCCTCGGTCAGTAAGTCCGGCCGATCGAACGAAAAAGCCCGGGCATCCGCCCGGGCTTTTTTTGTGGGGATATCGCTCCGCGGGAACCGCGGACAGTCACGACAGGCTCTGCCCGCCCGACACCTCGATACGCTGCCCCGTCACCCAACGGTTTTCCTCCGACAGCAACGTGGCGATCATCGGGCCGATATCGTCGGGCAAGCCGACGCGCCCCAACGCGGTGACCGACGCGATGTGCCGGTTGATGTCCGCGTTGTCCCGCACCACGCCACCGCCGAAGTCCGTCTCGATCGCACCCGGTGCCACGGCATTCACCGTGATGCCGCGCGGCCCCAACTCCACCGCCATGTAGCGGGTCATCATGTCGATGGCGGCCTTGAGCGAACCGTAGAACGCATAGCCTGGCGTGGCGAAGCGCGCCAGTCCGCTGGACAGGTTCACGATGCGACCGCCGTCGCGGATCAGCGGCAACAAGGCCTGGGTGAGGAAAACCGGGCCCTTCAGGTGCACGCGGTACAGGCCGTCCGCGTCGCTCTCGGTGATGGAGCCCAGCTTGCCGTAGGCGGCATGGCCCGCGTTGTTCACGAGGACATCGAAGCGATCACGCTTCCAGTGCTCCTTGAGCACCCGCGCGACGCTGGCGGCGAAGGCATCGAACGACGAGGCGTCGCCGGTATCCAGCTGCAAGGCGACGGCACGACGGCCCAGCGCCTCGATCTCGCGCACGGCCGACTCGGCCTCGGCGCGGTTCGAATGGTAGGTGAGGATCACGTCGTCGCCGCGGCGGGCGATGGCGATGGCGGTGTTGCGTCCGAGTCCCCGGCTTCCGCCGGTGACGATGGCGATCTTGTCCATGTGCGACCTCGGTGTGGGAGGGTGGGAAAGTGGAACCAGTCTAGGAAACGAGCCGTCACGGCCGACATGGCGTAACCGTCGAAATTCATGCCCGATCCTCCAACCGCCCTGGGCCGGGGCGCACGGGCCTCCTATACTCACCCTGTCGCAACCGACTCCGGCGGCCGCCATGACCATCCAGCTCAAACAAGCACTTAACCGACACATCGAAGGCCTCGGCGGCGGCGACGGGGTCTACACCAGCGCGATCGACGGCCTGCTGCTCATGCGTTCGACCGTCACCGGCGTGCCCAATCACATCATCTACCGCCCTGCCCTGTGCCTGGTGGTGCAAGGCGCCAAGCAGGTGATCGCGGGGGACGAGGTACTGCACTACGACGAACGCCAGGCGCTCGTCGTGAACGTCGAGATGCCCGGCATCGGCCAGATCAACCGGGCCAGTGAAGCGGTGCCCTACCTCGCGATACACCTCGACTTCGACGTAGCGGCCATGCGCGAGGTCATGGCCCAGATCGACGCCCCGCCTCACCCACGTACCGGCCCCTATGCGGGCATGTTCGTCGGCGATATGGATGATCGGGTGTGCGACGCCCTGCTGCGCCTCGTGAACCTGCTCGACACGCCGCGCGACATTCCCGTGCTGCAACCGCTCCTCATGCGGGAGATCTATTACCTGATGCTCACGGGCGCTTACGGCGACCGCATCGCCGCCCTCGCCTTGCCCGACACCCACACCCAGCGCATCGCCGAAGCCATCCGTCACCTGCGCAACGACGTCAGCCGACCAGTACGCGTGGATGAACTGGCCGCGCTGGCAGGCATGAGCCCGTCGTCGTTCCACCAGCACTTCAAGGCGCTGACCTCGCAATCGCCGGTGCAGTTCCACAAGAACCTCCGGTTGCTCGAGGCGAAGCGCCTGATGGTGGCCGAGGACGCTGGCGTGGCCAGCGCCGCCTACCGCGTGGGCTACGAGAGCGCATCGCAATTCAGCCGCGAGTATTCCCGGCTGTTCGGCGTGGCGCCGGGGCGCGACGCGTCGGCCATGCGTCGTCTTTCGCCGGGAGGCGAGCCGTTGCGGGCGGTCTAGCCGGGCTCCACTGGTCGTCGGCACGGCATCGCCCTATACTTTTTGCCATCGTCCTTCTCGCAAAGGTATTCGTTCGATGCGCCAGTAATGCCGCCGTCACCGACGGCAGAGATGCACGGTTCCCGCAGGGAGCCGCTTCTTCGCATTGACTGGGACATCGCATGACCACACCTTTCCTGACGCTGGACGGCGTCCGCCGCGTGTTGCCGGACGGCCGCACGATCTTCACCGACCTCACCGAAACCTTCGACCTTCGCCCTACCGGCCTCGTGGGCCGCAACGGTGTCGGCAAGAGCCTGCTCGCCCGATTGCTCGCCGGCGTGGACGAGCCGACCTCGGGACGTGTCTCGCGCCACGGCCGCGTGTTCTATCTCCCGCAACACGCCGACCTCCGTGGCGACGCCACCGTGGCGACACTGACCGGTGCCGCGCCCGTGCTGGCGGCGCTCGCCCGTATCGAGGCGGGCGGCGTCGATCAGCGGGATTACGACATCGTGGCCGATCGATGGGACATGCCGCGCCGACTGCGCGACGAACTCGAACGCCATGACCTGGGCCACCTGACCGCCGACACGCCGGTATCCGCGCTCAGCGGCGGCGAGGCGACGCGCGTCGCGCTCGTCGGCGCCTTCCTCTCGGGCGCCGACATCCTGATTCTCGACGAACCGAGCAACCACCTCGATCGCGCGTCTCGCCTCGCTCTCGCCGAACGCCTGTCGGCATGGACTGCGGGGCTCATCGTCGTGAGCCACGACCGCGAACTGCTTCGTCGCATGGATCGTATCGTCGAGCTGTCCGAAGCGGGGCTGCGCTCCTACGGTGGCGGCTACGATACCTACGTGCAACTGAGGGAGAAGGAGCGCGCCGATGCCCTCGCCCTGCTGGATCACCGCAAGGCCGAGCGCCGCCGGGAAGAGCGCAACCTGCGCGACCAGCGCGAGCGCGCGGAGCGGCGACAGGCCCGCGGCACGAAGGAGGCCAGGCAAGCGAACCTGCCGCGCATCCAGCTGGGCCTGCACAAGAACGCGGCCGAACGGTCGGCGGCCGCCGGAAACGAGAAACGCGAGCGAGCGCGCGAAGTCCTTGCCGAACGGGTGCGCGAGGCCGCCCGCGACGTCGAGCGACGCGAGACGCCACGCATGGGCATGGCCGGCCTCGATGGCGGACCGCAACGCGTACTGCGCATGGAGGGTGTCGTGCTGCCCCACGTGCGCGAGTCGCTGCGGCGGGTGGACCTGACCGTCACGGCACGCCAGCGTATCGGCGTCGTCGGCCCCAACGGTTCGGGCAAATCGACCCTGCTGCGCGTGATCGCCGGTTCGGAGAGGCCGCTAGCGGGATCGTGCGAATCCCACGTGCCGGTCGCATGGCTGGACCAGCAACTCCGACACCTCGACGACGGTCGCTCGATCGTGGCGATGTTGCTCGATGAAACGCGTGGCATGGACGAAAGCACCCTACGCATGCGCCTCATGCAGATGGGACTGGATGCCGACGCGGTCACGCAGCCCATGGCGTCGTTGAGCGGCGGCCAGCGTCTCGCCGCCGGCCTGGCGCACGCCACCCTGCGTGATCCGCCGGCACGCCTGCTATTGCTGGACGAGCCGGGAAACCACCTGGACCTCCCGTCCCTCGACGCGCTGGAAGCCATGCTGCGCGATTACGACGGCGCGTTGATGGTGGTGTCGCACGACGAGGTGTTTCTGGAGCGGATCGGCCTGACCCACCGGCTGGAGGCGACGGTGGAAGGATGGCGGTTATCGCCCGCCTGATTCGCCGATGCGATCGGCTCCCACCCCTCCGGTAGCAGCGCTCCTACCGAAGGGGTGGGAGCCGATCGCATCGGCGAATCGAGGCCGCGATGACCGTCAAATCAACGCGTCGCGTAAATCGGATCCTTCCTCCCCTCGATGAGCCCCGGCCCATCGCCGCGCATGTCGAGCACCACGACATCGTTATGCCCCTTGCGCAGCCACTCCGCCGGCAGAAACAGCGTCTGCGTCGGGCCGATCGACCAATAGCGGCCGAGCTGATGCCCGTTGACCCACACCTGCCCTTCGCCCCAGCCGCTCATGTCGAGGAAGGTGCTGCCCGTGACACGATCGAGGTCGAATCCGCCGCGCAGGAAACGCGGCCCCTTCGCCGCCAGGCCATCGTGGAAGGGCAGCGACGAAAGATCGTTCAACGGCAGCGGATAGACCTGCCAATTCGACAGCACCGTCTTGTCGAGGCTCACCTCGCGCTGCAGTCCCTTGTGCTCCGTCGGCACGGCCGAACCGAAATTCACCCGCCCCATGTTCTCGACGAGGATGTCCAGCGTATCGCCGCGCTTGAACGATGCGTTGAGCGCATGCTGGCCCAGGCGCCGATCGAGCGTGCCGCGCGGCTGGCCATCGACCATCACGGTGGCGAAGTCGCGCACCATGCCCACGTCGAGCGACGTCGCGTCCGTATCGAGCCGCTTGCGATAGAGGATGAGGCCATAGTTCTGGTCGAAGGCTTCCATCGGCCGCACGCGCACGGAGGTTCGCGGCGTCGACAGCGCGGGCAACGCATCGAGCAGCGATACGGATGCATCGAGCTTGAACGGCGCGACGTTCATCGTCGGGGACGACGCGGGCAGCGCGGGCAAGCGCTCGCCCGGATTCAGGTGCGCGCCGATGAGCTTGCGCAACGCCATGTATTTCGGCGTGAGCCGACCGGCCTCGTCGATGGGCGCGTCGTAGTCGTACGTGGTGGCGATCGGCTTGTAGACGCCGCCTTCCTCGTTGGCGCCCTGCATCCAGCCGAAGTTGGTGCCGCCGTCGGCCATGTAGAGGTTGAACGAAATGCCGTTGGCGAGGAACCAGCTCACCGCCTTGGTCGCGACCTCGGTCGTACGGGTCTGGTGCGGTTCGCCCATGCGGTCGTACCAGCCCGACCAGTATTCGCCGACCATCTTCGGATGCCCGGCAAGATAGGGTGCCGATTCGGCGAAGGCCTGCTTCGGATCGTCTTCGGCACCGAAGTTGATCACCGGGAGGGTGCCCGGCAAGGTGCCCGGCTCCATGCGTCCCGGACCCGGGCCGTTGGACATGAACAGGGGTACGTCGAAACCCGCATCCACGATCTGCTTGCGGATAGCCTCGAGGTAATCGCGATCCTCACCGTAGGAGCCGTATTCGTTCTCCACCTGCACCATCACCACGTTACCGCCATGGCTGGCAAGCAGCGGGGCGATCTCGTCGTGCAGGCGGCGGAACCACTTTCCGGTGGCCTCCAGGAAACGCGGATCGTAGCTGCGCACGCGCAGCCCCGGCGTGCGCAGCAGCCAGGCGGGGAAGCCGCCGAACTCCCACTCCGCGCAGACGTACGGACCCGGGCGCAGGATCACGTCGAGCCCTTCCTCTTTCGCCGTGCGGATGAAGGCGGCGATATCACCGTTACCGGAGAAATCGAACTTACCCGGCTCAGGCTCGTTGACGTTCCAGAAAGCGTAGGTGGTGACGGTGTTCAGGCCCATCGCCTTGATCTTGCGCAGGCGATCGCGCCAGGCCTCGCGGGGGATGCGGGGGTAGTGGATTTCGCCCGAACGCACGAGGTACGGCTTGCCGTCGCGCATGAAGTGGTCGCCGTCGATCGCCAGCGACGACGCCCATGCCGGTGCGGCCATCGCCAGCGCGAGGCCGGCCACCGCGGTCACTACCCTGCTCTTCATCGTTCCCACCCCATGGGTCGTTTGTCAGCCTTCCACGGTAAACCAGCGTAGGGTGCCTTGTCGCCTGCTCAGAGGCGAGGCGATGGGTTCCTGCGAAAGCAGGAACCCGGGGCGAGGCGCATGGCAGGCCTCAGGGCATCAATTCGAGCGTAAGCACCTGGAACGGCTGCAAGGTCACCGTTTGCGGCTTGTCCGCATCGAGCACGAGACCCGGCTGCGACGCATCGGCTTTCCATGGGCTATGCGCCCGGAACCGCCGCACCGCGCCCGGGGGCAACTCCAGCTGCCGGTCCAGGTCGATCACCGCCAGTTGCGCCTTGTCCGACGGATTGCGCAGCGTGAGGATCGCCTTGGCGGGCGTCCACGAAGCCCAGCCGTAGACGTCCAGACGGCCGGGATCGCCTCCTATCCAATGGGTATCGCGCAACACGCCCGCGTTGGCGCGCGACCATTTCGCGGCCTCCGCCAGCGTGTCCCAGTTTTCCGCGCTCAGCAGCTCGGGCGTGACGTACAGCTCCTGCAGGGCCGTGCCGCTGCCGAAATACGAATGCACTTCGTTGGCGAAGTCCTCGCCGGGATCGGAGTTGAGCTTGCGATTCTCGCGGGCATAGATGATGCCGTGGAGCATCAGCGCGTTCAGGGGAAACAGCGGCCCCTTCTCCACGATGTTGTGATACGTCTCGCGATCCCGGTAGGTGATCCAGCGTTCGCGCTTGCTGCCGACGCCGGCCAGCTCGTCGTCTTCGCCGTCGCGCCAGATCGAGTCGGCATAGCGCAACCAGAAGGGCGAGGCGAGCGTGCCGGTGGTGAGGTTGATGAAGAGATCGGGCTTCGCCGCACGCAGGTCGTCGATGAGATGGATGGCGGCGTCGAAGTCGCTGTCGAAGACGCTGCCGGGAAACACTTTGTTGGCGTTGCCGGTGCCGTCGAACTTGAACTGGTTGATGCCTTCCTTGACCAGGGCCAGGGTGACGTCATGGAAGCGCCGGTAGTACTTGGGCCCGGACAACGCCATGCCGTGATCCACGATCTCGTAGCCCGCCTCGCCCGCCCGTTCGGCCCGCTCCTTCGCCGGCGGCCCGTAACCGCCCCACGGCGACAACCACATGCCGGGCGCCGCGCCGAAGGCCTTCGCGGCTTTCACCAGCGGCCGGAAACCGTCGGGGAAGTCCTTGCTGAAGGCCCAGGTACCGCTACGGTCGTCCCAGCCGTCGTCGAAGAGAAACGAATCCAGCGTCACGCCCCGCTTCGTCGCGAGCTCGCGACCGATGGTGTCGATGCGCTCCACGGCCTGCGCTGCGGTGTAAGGCGTGAAATAGCCGATGTCGTACCACGAGTTGTAATGCAGGAAGGTGCGATACGGATGCGCCCGCTCCCGCTCCACGTAGGCGAGGAAACCGCGGCGGAGCTGGTTGTCGTGCGTGGCGCCCACGGCGGCCGAATAGGTCACCGATTGGCCCTTGCGCAAGGGCAGTTCGCGCTCGATCCACAGACGCACCTGGTTCCCCCCGCGCACCTCGCTCTTCGACAGCGGGTTCTCGAAACCGAACCAGTCATGCTCCGACACCACGGGTGAGCCGTCGACCGAACCTCTCACCTCCGAGTCGGGCACCTTCGCCTGCAGGAGATCGACCCGGGCGATCGCCTCGTCCTGCCGCAACGCGGTGATGGTGACGCGCTCGCGCAGGTAGTCCGAACCCTCGCGCTGTACCCATGCCTGCTCGATGCGGAAACGCCCTTCGGCATCGGTGAACCGTGCGACCGCGATCCGGCCCGGCAACCGCTCCGCCGCGCGCGATGCGCGGGGATCGGGCTTCAACGCCTGCTCGCCCACCTCGCCGTCGAGCCGGAAATCCGCGGCGCCAAGCACCTTGCCGTCGACCAGGGTCAATTGGAAAGGCGCCACGATAGGCAAGTCGCGCCGATTGATCCGGTCGGTGACGACCACGTCGCCGATATGCCCCTCGGACAGCGCCCAACGCACCGACATGCCGCCCCGGCCGAACTCGCCGGCATGCGCCGTCGCCATAAAGGCGACGGCGCACGCTGCCACCAGCGCGCGACGCTTCCACCCTGCCTTCCCCATCGTTCGTTCTCCCGCTATGGAACTAGCCATCCAACCGATGCACGCGCACGCGCGGCAGAAGCTCGCGCACTGCGTCCATCGTCACGAATCCGGTCTCGTCGCCGAGTGCGTTGGCGGCGCCGCAGGCCACCGCCAGGCGCAAGGCGTCGAACATGCCTTCGCCGCGCAGCAGGGCGACCGCCATGCCGGCGAGGAAGCAATCGCCCGAACCGACCGCGTTGCGCACGCCCTCGACCGTCAGTCGCGCATGCCATACCTCACCGCCTTCGGCACCCAGGGCCCCGTCGGCACCGAGGGTGACCACCGGATGCCGGATGCCTCGCGCGCGCAAGGTGCGCAGAAGGCGCGCGGCATCGACGACGTTCGCGACCGGGTGGCCGACCAGTTCCGCGGCTTCGCTGGCGTTCGGCTTGACGAGAAACGGCGAGCGTTCAGCCGCCAGCCCCAGCGCCGCGCCGCTCGCGTCGACGAAGCACGGTACCACCGCATCGCGAACGAGCGCCGCGTAGTAATCGTCGGCGAATCCCGCCGGCAGGCTGCCGGTGCACACCAGCGCCACGCTTTCGGCGAGCCAGTGGCGCAAGGTCTGGTCGAGCACGAAACGCGCATCGGCACCGGGGTCGTTACCGCGTTCGAGAATTTCGGTCATGCGGCCGTCGGCTTCGCGGATGGCCATGCATTGGCGCAGGGGCACGGAGGAACGCACGCTTCGAAAACGCACGCCACGCCGCGCCAGTCCATCGTCGAACCACTCGGCGTGCGCGTCGTCGCACATGCCCACCAGCGTCACCGGCATGCCCAGTGCCGCGATGGTCTGCGCCACGTGTACGCCCTTGCCGCCGGGTCGCGCCACGGCACCATCGGCACGTTGAACCTCGCCGGGCCGCAACCTGCCCACGTCGATCAGGCGATCGACGGCGCTGTTGAAGCCGGCGACCGTGATCATGCAGGGCCACCGATCAAGGCGAGCACGTCGTCGACGGACGCTTGCGCGGGCGTGCCGCCGAGGGCTCGCGTGGACAGCGCGCCGCAGGCCGCGCCCCAGCGCAGGCAAGCCTCCAGCGGCAACCGGTTCAGCCACGCATGCAGGAAGCCCGCGTCGAAGCCGTCGCCGGCGCCGGTGGTGTCCACCGCATCGATGGCATAGGCAGGCACGCGAACCGGCGCGTCCTGCCGTTGGACGCCGACGCAGCCACGTGCGCCGGTCTTGATCGCCACCGTCGGGCAGAGGGTGGACAGTTCGCGCAAGGCGGCATCGACGTCGCGCGCGCCCGTGATGGCGAGCGCCTCCACCTCGTTGGGCAGGAAGACGTCGATCCGCGGGAGGATGTCGCGCAAGCCGCCGTCCCAGTGGCCGGACGGGTCGTGTCCCGGATCGAGCGACACGGTGAGCCCCGCGCCCCGTGCTCTCGCGATGAGGTCCGGCCATCCTTCGCGCAGCGCGGTCTGCAGGAAGTACGACGAGACGTGCAGGTGCGCCGCGCCGCGCAGCGTATCGTCGCCCACGTCGGTGGCGCGCAACGCGGCGATGGCACCGGCATAGGTCACGAGCGCGCGATCGCCCGCACCCGACAGGGCGACGGTCAGGCCGGTTTCGAGCGACGGATCGACGATGACGCCGTGCACGTCGACGTTGGCCCGCGCGAGCGCGTCGACGCAATAGCGCCCGCGTTCGTCGTCGCCGACGTAGCCCACGAAGCGCACGAGCGTTCCGAGGCGGGCCAGGCCCATCGCGCAGATCATCGACGAGCTGCCCGGCGTGTGGCACAGGCCGCGGGCGAGGATCTCGCCGCCGAACACCGGCGGCCCGTCGATGCCCGTGAGGATGAGATCGACGTTGAGCTCGCCGGCGACGACCACCGGCTTCACGCGCCGACCTCCGGACCATGCAGCGCGAAGGTGCCCACCACGCGGGTCAGCACGCCTTCCGACGGCGTGTCGGGACGGTGGCCGAGATGCAGGCAGCGGAAGAACGCCAGCCATTGGCCGACGAAGGCGTGCAGCAGGCCTTGTTGAACGGGCGGCAAGCGGTACAGGCCGGGAAGGTCGATGGCGAGGCCCGAGGGGCCGGCCAGCGACGGATCGATGCCCTCGCCCACCACGATGCGCGATGCGCCGAGACCCTTGGCGTCGAGCTCGCGCAGCAGGTCGGTTTCGTATGCGCGCACCGTGGCGTCGCCCGAAAGGAATGCCACCAGCGTGCCGCCGCGGCTGAGCCATGCCATCGGACCGTGACGGAAGCCGAGGAAGGTTTCGGCCAGCGTCACCGTGTCGCCCCCGGTCATCTCCAGCATCTTCAGCGCGGCTTCGCGGGCCACGCCGAACGCGCATCCCGTACCGAGGTAGACCGCCGTGTCGCCGCCGTTCGATGCCATCGCGGCCAGCGCGTCGACGTAGATATCCACGACGCGTTCGGCCAGCGCGGCGGCACCGTCGGCCGCCACGGGGGCCGACCGCGTGAGCTGGCTCGCCGCCAGCATCAGGTTGGTGAAGCTGCTGGTCATGACCAGGCTGCGATCGTTGGTGCGCTCGTCGAGCACGATGGCGTCGACCCGCGCATCGTCCACGTAGCGCGTGGTCAGCGCGCCGTTCGCGTTGCAGGTGAGCGCGAGGTGCCGCCACGTCGGCGCCGCCGCCAGCACGGCATCCACCGCGCCCACGCTCTCGGGACTGTCACCGGAGCGCGCGATCGATACGAGCAGGCCCGGCCCCCGCGCCAAAACGCCCGCCCGATGGGTAAGGAGATCGCCCGCGGGAATCGCCCGCACCGGGATGCCCAGCTCCGCCTGCAGCCACGGCGCGACCGCCTCGCCCACGTAGACCGAACTGCCCGACCCGGTCAGGACCACGTGTTCCACGCCCTCATCCAGCACGTGCTGGATGAGGGCAAGGTGGCGCGCACCCTGCGAACCGGCCGTGGCGCGCCATGTGGAGGGCTGCTGGAGGATTTCGCGAAGGGTGTCGGCATAGCCCGCGGCCCACTGCCGCTCGGGGGCGGCGGCACTCAGGGCGGCGAGGTTCGGAACGAGGTCCTGGGATTGCGCTGTCATCGGGCTTGACTTCGATACGTTGATAAACGAAAGATAACGAAACTTTCGATTCCAGGGTATCCCCGAGGAAAACCGACATGCAAGCCCTTTCGCCGATCGCTCCCACCCTCGCCACCCTGGATCTCCCTCCGGGCAAGCGCACGCGCCTGCACCGGATGCTCTACGGCCACGGCCCCGGCAACGGCACCCTGCTGGTACTGCCGCTCGACCAGGGCCTGGAACATGGTCCCACCGACTTCTTTCCGCATCCGCCCGCGCTCGACCCCAGCTACCAGTTCGAACTGGCCGAGGCCGGCGGCTTCTCGGCCATCGCGCTAGGCATCGGCCTGGCAAGCAAATACATGGGCCGGCATGCCGGCCGTGTGCCGCTGATCCTGAAACTCAACGGCAAGACCAATATCCCGGGCGACGGCGACGCCACCTCGCCGCAGTTCGCATCGGTGGAAGATGCCGTGCGCCTCGGCGCCGATGCCGTGGGTTACACGCTCTACGTGGGATCGCCGCGCCAGCACGACGAACTGCGCCAGTTGCGCCAGGTGCGCGAGGACTGCGACCGCTACGGCATGCCGCTGGTGCTGTGGTCGTATCCGCGCGGCTCGGCCATCGACGCGCGCGGCGGCAAGGGCTCGCTCTACGCGCAGGATTACGCCGCGCGCGTGGCCCTCGAAGTGGGCGCCGACATCGTCAAGCTGCACGAACCGGACGACCGACGCGACGGCGCGCCCGCTCCCTACGACGCGCTCGCCGAAGACGCCGCCGCGCGCACGGCGCGCGTGGTGCGCTCCGCGGGCCGCACCATCGTGCTGTTCTCCGGCGGCGAGAAGAACGACGACGACGCGGCGGTGCTGCGCAAGGTGGAGTTCTACATGCAGTCGGGCGCCACCGGCGTGATGTTCGGCCGCAACATGTGGCTGCGGCCGTTCGAACAGGCCGTGGCGCTCACCCGCCAGGTGCATGAGATCATGAAGCGCTATTCGCGCTAGGAACCCCACGTGACCGACGACGCCTGGGCCGGTTGCCTCTGCTGCTCGCCGCCCGCCACGAAAGTGGCCGGCGGCGAGCAGCCGTCCGGCAAGAATCCCCTCGAAACAGCCCCTGTCGCCGCCGACCTGAGGCTGGTGGACTTCGCCCCGCGCAGCATGCTCGGCGGCAAGACCACCCGCGTGGAAACCCCGCGCTTTCCCGTGATCGACGTGCACACGCACCTGACCTGGATGCGCGAAACCCGTGGCGGCGTGTCGCTGGGCGAAGACATGATCGCCTTCGCCGATCCGCACACCCTGCTGCCGCTGATGGATCGCAAGGGCATTCGCTGCATGGTGAACCTCACCGGCGGCGTCGGACGCGGGCTGGAAGCATCCGTCGCACGCTTCGATCGCGTCGCGCCGGGGCGCTTCTTCACGATGACCGAGCCGTCGTTCCACCTGTTCGGCGAGGCCGACTACGCGAAACGCCAGGCCGACGCCATCGCGCAGGCCGCGCACGTGGGAGCCCGCGGCCTGAAGCTGCTCAAGACGCTGGGCCTGTACCTGCGCGAAGGCATCGACACGGGCGCTCTCGTGGGCCTCGACGACGCGCGCTTCGATCCCATGTGGGAGGCCTGCGCCGCGACCGGCCTGCCGGTATTCCTGCACACGGCCGATCCCCTCGCCTTCTTCGAACCCACCGACCGCCACAACGAACGCTACGAGGAACTCGCGCAGCACCCGGACTGGTCGTTCTACGGCGCGGATTACCCGTCGCATGCCGAACTGATGGCCGCGCGCGACCGCGTCATCGCCCGCCATCCGCGCACCACCTTCGTGCTGCTTCACGTGGGCAACCAGGGCGAGCGTCTCGACGATCTCGAAGCGACCCTCGCCCGCTATCCCAACACGATGGTGGACATCAGCGCGCGCATCGGCGAACTCGGCCGGCAACCGCGCCGCAGCCGCGCGTTCGTCGAACGGTTCCAGGATCGCGTGCTGTTCGGCACCGATGCCGTGCCGCCGCCCTATGGCGACGCCGTGCCGCAGCAGCGCCTGTGCGACGAGCTGTACGAGATCTACTACCGGTTCCTCGAAACCGACGACGAATACTTCGACTACGCGCCCGCGGTCGCGCCGCCGCAGGGACGCTGGTCGATCTACGGATTGGGCCTGCCGTCGGATATCCTGCGCAAGATCTACCACGACAACGCGGCGCGCCTCCTGCGCCTGCCCGAAACGACCCCATGAGCCAACGAGCCGCCAAGACATCGCCCGTGAAGCTGCTGATCGAAGAGCGGCGGCGTGCCATCGCCGAGCGCGTGCGCCAGGAAAAGCGCGTGACCGTCGACGAGCTCGTGTCGCGCTATGGCGTCTCCGCCGTCACCATACGCGGCGACCTCGAGGCGCTGGAGACATCCGGCGTGCTCAAACGCTCCCATGGCGGCGCCGTGGCACGGGACGAAGCGCAGGACACGCCCTTGCTCGTCAAGGAAACCCGTCGCCTCGCGGAGAAACGCCGCATCGGCGAAGCCGCGGCGCGGCTGATCGACGACGGCGAGACGGTGATCCTCGATTCGGGCTCCACCACCGTCGAGATCGCGCGGCGCATACGCCAGCGTAAATGGTCGTCGCTCACCGTCATCACCAACGCCCTCAACATCGCCCTGGAACTGAGCGGCCTGCCGACGGTGCGCGTGATGATGTTGGGCGGCATGCTGCGCCAGACGTCGTATTCGCTGGTGGGGCTGGATGCCGAGCGCGCACTCGCGCGCTTGTCCGCCGATCGGCTCTTCCTCGGCGTGGACGGCCTCGACGTCGTCGTGGGCGTCACGACGCCCGATCCGCAGGAAGCCTCGCTCAACGCCATGATGGTAAAAGCCGCGCGGGAGGTGGTGGTGGTCTGCGACGCCAGCAAGCTCGGCCAGCGCAGCCTCGCCGTGATCGCGCCCGTGTCCGAACTGGACAAGGTCATCACCGACAGCGGCGCCATGCGGGCCGATGTCGATGCCCTGCGCGAGCAGGGCGTCGAGGTGACCCTGGTCTGAGCGACCCTAGTTGACCTCGGCGACGTCGCGCGCACTGTACACGTCGATGGCGTAAGGCACCTGCGCGTCGCCGGTGGAATGGAAGCGGCCGAAGACGGTGGCATTGGCCTGCGAGCCGTTGGTCGACAGCGCGCGGCGCAGCGACGATATCTCGCGCCTGTGACTGTCCGACTGGTCGATGCTGAGGACGATGCGCCCCTGGCAATCGGCGTCGCTGAGCACGGTGGCCTTGCCGCTCGCGCTGGCGATACCGCGCACCGTCACGGTGGTGTCCACGTAGCGGTCGGCGGTGCCCAGGATGGTGCAGAGCGTATCCGGTGCCGGCTCGTCCGACTTACGGGCCAGGGCCGGGTCGCATGCGGCGGCCATCAGCAGGACGGCCCCCGCCGCCTGCAAGAAAGTACGGTTGTTCATCTTGCCCCCCCATGTTCCGGTACGCGCGATTGGCTTGGCACCCTTCGCGCGGGGACAAGGACACCGCGATTGCGGCGTCGCGTCAATAAGAAAATTGCCGATTCGGTGCGATGGGCTCGGGCTTCAGGGCATCGCGCGTCGGTTATCGCGACTCCACCTCGTCCATCAACTCGCGCATCACCGTCGTCGCATACGCCCCCGCGGGCAACGCGAACGACACTTCGAGCGCACCGTCGTCCAGCCAGCGCCAAACGAACTCCGATGGTTTCAGTCGCAACGATCGCCGCTCCTGGTCCATCCGTGCCCCGGCCAGTCCCTCCGCCAGGTCGGCATCACGCGACGCCACGGCACGTTCCAATTCACCGACGTCGCCACCGGCGGGCGTGTCCCCCTGCCCCCACAACGGCCCCGTGGGATGAATGTCGAATCGCGCCAACCGCTCGGCCAACGCATCGTCGAACGCCTCGGGCCCGAACCACGAACGCGATCCGTCCAGCCCCCATATCTCGCCGTCCATCGGCGCGTCCCAGTTTCCCGCTCGCACACGCTCGGCCAGCACGCCGTTGAAGATGTGCGAGCGCGCGGCCGACAGCAGGATCGACCGCTTGTCGCGATCCACCCGGCGCCCCTTGAACATGGCTCGCGCCTGCTCGACGTTTCGGCCGCCGAGCCCGAAACGCTGCTCGCCGAAATAATTGGGCACGCCACGCGCGGCGATGGCGGCCAACCGTGTCTCGGCGTCGGCGCGATCGCCCTCCACCTCGCGCAGCACCAGCACGAAACGGTTGCCACGCAGCGCACCGCGCTTGATCTTGCGCGAATGCCGGCCCAGCGGCGTGAGGGTCACCTCCGCCTGCGGAAACGCCGACCAGTCCGGATCGGCCTTGCCCGGCAACTGCACGGTAAACACCTGCCGGGTAACGGCGTGGCGATCCTTCATGCCCGCGTAGCCGACGTTCACCGGCGGCACGCCCGCGAACTTCGCCACCTCGCGCGCCACCCAGTCGGTGTTCGCGCCGCGTTTCTCCACCATCACGAATGCGTGCTCGCCGGCGCCGTCGGGTTCGTAACCGAGGATCTCGTCCACGCGGAAGTCCTCCGGCGTCGAACGCAGGCGGGCGCGCAGCGGCGGCGCGCCGAAGGCATGGGGAAGCGTGTCGTCGGTCATCTTGGAAAGCCTTAGAGCAGGAACAGCGTCGCCAGTCCCAGGAAAATGAAGAAGCCGCCGCTGTCGGTCATGGCGGTGATCAGCACACTCGACCCCAACGCGGGATCGCGGCCGAGCTTGGTCATGAGCATGGGAATGCCCACACCCATGAAGGCGGCGAGCAGCAGGTTGAGCGTCATCGCCGCGGTCATCACCAGCCCCAGCGACACGCTGCCGTAGAGCAGCCACGCGACGATGCCGATGGCGCCGCCCCAGACGATGCCGTTGATGAGCGACACGCCCAGTTCCTTGCGCCATAGACGGCGCGCCTGCGACGGCCCCACCTGTTCGAGCGCCATGGCGCGCACGATCATGGTGATGGTCTGGTTGCCCGAGTTGCCGCCGATGCCGGCCACGATGGGCATGAGGGCGGCCAGCGCCACCAGCTTCTCGATGGAATGCTCGAAGAGACCGATGACGCGCGAGGCGATGAACGCGGTCACGAGGTTGATCGCCAGCCAGGCCCAGCGATTGCGCACCGATTTCCACACGGAGGCGAAGATGTCCTCCTCCTCGCGCAGGCCGCCGCGCGACAGCGCCTCGGTTTCGCTTTCCTCGCGGATCAGGTCGATCATCGCGTCCACGGCGATGCGGCCGATCAGGCGCATGTTGCCGTCCACCACGGGCGCGGTGATGAGGTCGTAGCGCTCGAACGCCTGGGCCACGTCGTAGGCGTCGTCTTCGGGATGGAAGGTGTTGACGTCCGGCGCCATGATCTCGTGGACCATCTTGTCCGGCGAGTTCACCAGCAGCCAGTGCAGCGGCAGCACGCCGGTGAGCACGTTGTCGGCATTGACCACGAAGAGCTTGTCGGTCTGCGCGGGCAGCTCGTCGAAACGGCGCAGGTAGCGCAGCACCACCTCCAGGCGGATGTCCTCGCGGATGGTGACCATGTCGAAGTCCATCAGCGAACCGACCTGGTCGTCCTCGTAGGACATGGCCGCCTGCACGCGCTCGCGCTCCTGCGCGCCGAGGCTGGCCATCAATTCGGGCAACACCTCGGTGGGCAGGTCGTCGACGAGATCGGCCAGTTCGTCGGCATCGAGCGGTTCGACCGCCGCGAGGATCTCGCGGTCGTCCATGTCGGCGATCAGCGATTCGCGGACCGAGTCGGAAACTTCGAGCAGGATCTCGCCGTCGCGATCGGAGCGCACGCGCTGCCAGACCGCGAGGCGATCTTCCAGCGGCAACGATTCGAGCACGTCGGCGAGGTCGGCGGGATGCAGCTCGTCGAGCAGGGATCGAAGCTCCGCTTCGGTGGCCTGCAAGGCCGAATCGTCGCCGCCACGTGCTTCGCCCGCGAACTCGATGAACCCGTCGCGCTGGCGCAGGAGCCGGTTGATCGCCTCCAGCCTGTCGTGAAGGCGTGGCGTGGAGGGCCGGGCTTCGACCTCGCTCACGCGCGCTGCACCAGCACCGTGGCCATGGCCGCGATGCCTTCGCCGCGGCCCGTGAAGCCGAGCGTTTCGGTGGTGGTGGCCTTGATGCTGATACGGTCGACGTCCACGCCCAGGTCGGCGGCGATGGTCTCGCGCATGGCTTGCGCGTGCGGATTCACCTTGGGCGCCTCGCAGATCACGGTGATGTCGGCGTTGCCCAATGCGTAGCCGCGATCGCGCAGCATGTCGCGCACGGCACGAACGAAGCTGCGGCTGTCGGCGTCGCGCCACGCCTCATCGGTGGGCGGAAAATGCTTGCCGATGTCGCCCAACGCGAGCGAACCCAGCAGGGCATCGCACAACGCATGCAGCACCACGTCGCCGTCGGAATGCGCCAGCACGCCCTGGCCATGGGTGACCCGCACGCCACCCAGCATCACGTGGTCGCCGGGCCCGAAGGCGTGCACGTCGAATCCCTGGCCGATACGCATCATCGTGTTCTCCCGAGCAGGAACTCCGCCAGCGCGAAATCGGCGGGCGTGGTCACCTTGATGTTGTCTTCCGATCCCTCGACCAGCAGGGGCATGACGCCGACGCGCTCCATCGCCATCGCCTCGTCGCTCACGACGATACCCGCGTCGGCGGCAAGGCCGAGTGCACGCGAAAGCGCCGCACGCCGGAACATCTGCGGCGTGAAGGCGCGCCAGCGTCCCTCGCGCGGCTCGGTGGCGACGCTGCGGCAGGCCTCGTCGGCCCGCTTGAGCGTGTCGCGCAACGGCGCGCCCAGGAGGCCGCCCTCGCCCGCCCCGGCCATGTCGATGAGACGGGTGATGTCGGCCGCACGCACGCAGGGCCGAGCGGCATCGTGCACCAGCACGAAATCGTCGTCGCCGACCGACTCGGGCAGCGCCCGCAACCCGGCCAGCACCGAGTGGCTGCGCTCGCTGCCGCCGACGGCGGTGACCAGCGGTTTGCCATGCACCCGGGGAAGCATCGCGAAATGGGTATCGTCGGACGAGATCACCACGACGAACCCCGCGATACGCGGATGCTCGGCCAGCCGTTCGAGCGTGTGTTCGATCAGGGGGCGGCCGGTGATCGGCTGGTATTGCTTCGGCCGGTCGCCGCCGGCCCGGACGCCCTTGCCGGCGGCCGGTATCACGCACCAGAGCGCATCCATCACTGGCCGCCGGGCGCGACGGGCGGCGGAGGCGGCGGCGCGCTGGTCGCGGCCCCCGGCTCCACCACCTGGTAGAACGTTTCGCCCGGCTTGATCAGGCCCAACTCCTGTCGCGCGCGCGCCTCGGTGGCCTGCTCACCGTGCTTGAGGTCTTCCACGTCGGCGGCGAGCGCCTGGTTGCGCGTCTGCAAGCCCGCGTTCTCCTCGGTCTGTTTCTTGACCGCCGCGCGCAGGGAATCGACCTCGGCCATCCCCCCACCGCCGACCCACAGCTTCAGCTGCAGCGCGATGAGGATGATGACCAGGATCAGCCCTGCCCAGCGAAGGAGTGCCGCGCTGCTCACGGGCCGCCTTTAGCCGGGCAGCTTCGAGAGGTTCGGGAACGCGTCGCGACCGGCGTACTTCGCCTTGGCGCCCAGGGCCTCCTCGATGCGCAGCAGCTGGTTGTACTTGGCCACGCGATCGGTGCGGCAGAGCGAACCGGTCTTGATCTGCGTGGCGGTGGTGGCCACGGCGATGTCGGAGATGGTGGTGTCTTCGGTTTCGCCCGAACGGTGCGAGACGATGGCCGCGTACTTCGCGCGGTCGGCCATGGCGATGGCTTCGAGCGTCTCGGACAGCGTGCCGATCTGGTTGACCTTGATGAGGATCGCGTTGGCGATCTTCTTGTCGATGCCTTCCTGGAAGATCTTCGGGTTCGTCACGAAGAGATCGTCGCCGACGAGCTGGATGCCGCCGTCCACCACCTTGGTGAGGTGCGCCCAACCGTCCCAGTCGCCCTCGGCCATGCCGTCCTCGATGGTGACGATGGGATACTGCTTCGCCCACGAGGCCAGGGTGTCCACCCACTGCTCCGGCGTGAAGACCTTGCCCTCGCCTTCCAGATCGTACTTGCCGTCCTTGAAGAACTCCGAGCTGGCCACGTCGAGGCCGAGCAGGATGTCGCTGCCCACCTTGTAGCCGGCCTTGTTCACCGCCTCGAGGATGGTGTCGAGCGCTTCGACGTTGGACTTGAGGTTCGGCGCGAAGCCGCCTTCGTCGCCCACGGCGGTATTGAGGCCACGCCCCTTCAGCACCGACTTCAGGGCGTGGAAGATTTCCGCGCCGTAGCGCAACGCTTCGGCGAAGCTCGGCGCGCCGACCGGCAGCACCATGAACTCCTGCACGTCGACGTTGTTGTCGGCGTGCGCGCCGCCGTTGATGATGTTCATCATCGGCACCGGCAGCGAACCGCCGCCGTCGACCATGAGGTACTGCCACAGGGCCTGCTTCTTCGAGGCGGCCACGGCGTGCGCGGCGGCCATGGACACGCCCAGCAGCGCATTGGCGCCGAGCTTGCCCTTGTTGTCGGTGCCGTCGAGGGTGATGAGGGCGTCGTCGAGGCCCTTCTGGTCGGCCGCGTCGTGACCGGCGAGCGCCTTGGCGATGGCGCCGTTGACGTTGGCGACCGCGTTCTTCACGCCCTTGCCGCCGTAGCGGCTCTTGTCGCCGTCGCGCAGTTCGACCGCCTCGCGCGTGCCGGTGGATGCGCCACTGGGCACGGCCGCACGGCCGAACGAACCGTCGGCGAGGGTGACTTCGGCTTCGAGCGTGGGGTTGCCGCGCGAGTCGAGGATTTCGCGGGCGTGGATCTGGGTGATCGAGGTGCTCATGCGCTTCCCGTTACGAGGTGGAATGATCGGACACGGCCGCGGCGCGCAGGAGCGCGCCGCGGCCGACGACTGGGGGAATATAAGACGATGCGGTGCGCGCGGGCCAGCGGAAGCGGTGCGCGCGTGCCGGCATCGTCAGGCGTGGTTCTCGAAACCGCGGTGCTTCACGGCCTGGTCGAGCTCCATGAGAGTCTCGAGCAGTTCTTCCATCTGGTCGAGCGGCCATGCGTTGGGACCGTCGCTGAGCGCTTCGGCGGGATTGGGATGGGTCTCGGCGAACAACCCGGAAACGCCCACGGCGATGGCCGCGCGAGCCAGCACCGGCACGAATTCGCGCTGGCCACCCGAGCTGGTGCCCTGCCCGCCCGGCAACTGCACCGAGTGGGTGGCGTCGAAGACCACGGGGCAGCCCGTTTCTCGCATCACCGACAGCGAGCGCATGTCGGAGACGAGATTGTTGTAGCCGAAGCTGGCGCCGCGCTCGCAGACCATGATGTCGTGGTTGCCCACGTCGAACGCCTTCTGCACGACGTTCTTCATGTCCCAGGGCGCGAGGAACTGTCCCTTCTTGATGTTCACCGGCTTGCCGGCGCGGGCCACGTTCTGGATGAAGTCGGTCTGCCGGGCCAGGAAGGCCGGCGTCTGCAGCACGTCGACCACGGCGGCCACCTCGTTCATCGGGGTGTATTCGTGCACGTCGGTGAGCACCGGCACGCCGATCTGCTTCTTCACCGCATCGAGCACCTTGAGGCCTTCTTCCATGCCCGGGCCGCGGAAGCTCGTGCCGGAGGACCGGTTGGCCTTGTCGAAGCTCGACTTGAAGATGAAGTTAATGCCCAGGCGATCGGTCATCTCCTTGAGCTTGCCGGCCACGTCGAGCTGCAGCTGCATCGACTCGATGACGCAGGGACCGGCGATCAGGAAGAACGGCCGGTCGAGGCCGACCTCGAAACCACAGAGCTTCATGCGGCGGACTCCTCGGAACGCGCGGCCAGCTTCTCGCCGTCGCGCACGGCCTTGTACTCGCGCGCGGCGCGGATGAAGCCGATGAACAGCGGATGGCCCTCGCGCGGGGTGGACGTGAATTCGGGATGCGCCTGGCAACCGAGGAACCACGGGTGCACGTGGCGCGGCAGTTCGACGATCTCCACCAGCAGGTCGTCCATCGACTTGCCCGAGATCACCAGGCCCAGGTCTTCGAACGACTGGCGGTAACGGTTGTTGAACTCGTAGCGATGGCGATGGCGCTCGCGCACCACGTCTTCGCCGTAGAGTTCGCGGGCGAGCGTGCCGGCCTTGAGGCGGGCTTCCTGCGAGCCCAGGCGCATGGTGCCGCCGAGGTCGGAGCGCTCGTTGCGGGTTTCGATCTCACCGCTGGCGGTGGTCCATTCGGTGATGAGGCCGATGACCGGATCGGGCGTGTTGCGGTCGTTTTCGCTGGAATCGGCCTGCGACAGGCCCGCGATGTTGCGCGCGAACTCGACCACCGCGGCGTGCATGCCGTAGCAGATGCCGAAATAGGGGACGCCCGTCTCACGGGCGAACTGCGCCGCGAGGATCTTGCCCTCGAAACCGCGCTTGCCGAAGCCGCCGGGCACGAGGATGGCATCGGCGCCGCCGAGCACCGCGCGTGCGCCGCGCGCCTCGACCTCTTCGGAATCGACCCATTCCAGCGTGACCCGCGTGGACTGCTTGATGCCGCCGTGGCGCAGGGCCTCGCCCAACGACTTGTAGGCGTCCTTGTGTTCCACGTACTTGCCGACGATGGCGATGGTGACCTCGTCGCGCGGGTGCTCCACGGCCTCGACCGTGCGGATCCAGCTGGAGAGATCGGCCGGGCCGGCATCGAGTCCCAGGCGCTTGATGACGAGGTCGTCGAGGCCCTGCTCGTGCAGCCACATCGGCAGCTTGTAGATGATGTCGACGTCGATGGTGCTGATGACGGCGTTCTTCGGCACGTTGGTGAACAACGCGATCTTGTGGCGCTCGCCGTCGGGCAGCGGCTCCTCGCAACGGCACAGCAGCACGTCGGGCTGGATACCGATGGAGCGCAGCTCCTTCACCGAATGCTGGGTGGGCTTGGTCTTGATCTCGCCGGCGGCCTTGATGTACGGCACGAGGGTGAGATGCACGAACATGCACTTCTCGGGACCGTGCTCGATGCGCAACTGGCGGATGGCCTCGAGGAACGGCAGCGATTCGATGTCGCCCACCGTGCCGCCGATCTCGACCAGGGCCACGTCGAAGCCGCGGGTGGCTTCATGGATGGCGTGCTTGATCTCGTCGGTGATGTGCGGGATCACCTGCACGGTGGCACCGAGGTAATCGCCCCGGCGCTCCTTGCGGATCACCGATTCGTAGATCTTGCCGGTGGTGATGGAATTCTTGCCGGTGAGGCGCGTGCGCACGAAGCGCTCGTAGTGGCCCAGGTCGAGGTCGGTCTCGGCGCCGTCGTCGGTGACGTAAACCTCGCCGTGCTGGAAGGGACTCATGGTGCCCGGATCCACGTTGATGTACGGATCGAGCTTCATCATGGTGACCGAAAGGCCGCGCGCCTCGAGAATGGACGCAAGCGATGCCGCTGCGATGCCTTTCCCGAGGGAAGACACCACACCGCCGGTGACGAAAATCAGGGGAGTCATGCGAGCAGCCGATGCTGGAAATTTGTATTTTACCCAAGTGCGCGGCGGCTCGCGAGTGGCCCCCTGAACGAAGGGACACATGGCGGCGCTCTCCCTTACCATGGGCCCATGAGCACATCCCCCGTTCCCGCCCGTCTCCAGGCCCTTCGCGCCGCCATGGCCCGTGAAGGCGTCGCCGCCGTCGTCGTCCCCAGCGCCGACCCCCATCTTTCCGAATACCTGCCCGCGCGCTGGCAGGCCCGCGAATGGTTCTCGGGCTTTACCGGCTCGGCCGGCACGCTCGTGGTGACGTCCACCGGCGGCGGCGTGTGGACCGATTCGCGCTATTTCGCCCAGGCCGAAGCCGAACTGGCCGGCACCACCCTGCCGCTGATGAAGCTGAACGTGGCGCACACGCCGGAGCACGTGGCGTGGCTGGTCGAGACCCTCGGCGAGGGCGACGTGGTGGCGGTGGCCGGCGACAGCATCTCCGTGGCCGGCGCGGAAGACCTCGCCAGGCGCCTTGGCGCCGTCGGCGCGCGCCTGCGCACCGACCTCGACCTGCCCGGCGCCGCATGGCCCGATCGTCCCGTCCGCCCGGAGGCGCCGGTATATGCGCATCCGGCACCGTTCGCCAGCGTCGGCCGCGACGAGAAGCTGGGGCATGTGCGCCAGGCGATGCGCCGCGCGGGCGCCACCCATCACTTCGTTTCCAGCCTCGACGACATCGCCTGGCTCACCAACCTGCGCGGCGCCGATGTCGACTACAACCCCGTTTTCCTCGCCCACCTGCTCGTCGAACACGACCGCGCCACCCTGTTCGTCGATGCGGCCAAGCTGCCGGCCGACGTGAAGGCCGCGCTCGCGGCCGACGGCGTCGCGGTGGCCGGCTACGGCACGGCGGCCTCCGCGATCGCCGCGCTGCCGGACGACGCCGTACTGATGATCGACCCCGGCAAGGTGGTGGTCGCCGTGCTCGAAGGCCTGCCCACCTCGGTGAAGCAGGTCCGCGCGAGCGCGCCGTCGACGGCCCGCAAGGCGCGCAAGACCGGCGACGAACTCGACCACGTCCGCGACGTGATGCGCCGCGACGGCGCGGCCCTGGTGCGCGCCTTCCGCCGCCTCGAACTCGGTCTGTCCGCCGGCGAACCGTTGACCGAACTGGACGTCGATACCCTCGTCCGCGAGGCGCGTGCCGCGCAGGCCGGATTCGTCGGCGAGAGCTTCTCCACCATCGCCGGTTACCAGGCCAACGGCGCCCTGCCGCATTACCGCGCCACGGAAGCCGGTTTCAGTCCGCTCGCCGCGCAGGGCCTGCTGCTGGTGGATTCGGGCGGCCAATACCTCGGCGGCACCACCGACATTACCCGCGTGCTCGCGCTGGGCCCGGTCACCGACGAGCAGCGTCGCGACTCCACCCTGGTGCTCAAGGGCATGATCGCGCTGTCGCGCGCCCGCTTCCCCAAGGGCGCCAGCGGTCCCCAGCTCGACGCCCTCGCCCGCGCGCCGCTCTGGGCCGCCTGCATGGACTTCGGCCATGGCACCGGCCATGGCGTGGGCTATTTCCTCAACGTGCACGAAGGCCCGCACGGCATCCGCCCCCCGCGCCCCGGCGCCGACCTGGTGCCGCTGGAGACGGGCATGATCACGTCCATCGAACCGGGCCTCTACAAACCCGGCCGCCACGGCATCCGCCACGAGAACCTCGCCGTGGTGGTGCAGGCCGATACCACGGAATTCGGCGAATTCCTCGCCTTCGAGACGCTGACGCTCTGCCCGTTCGACCGGCGCACCCTGGAGCCGCGGCTGCTGGAGCCGTCGGAGCGGGCGTGGCTGGACGATTACCACGCGACGGTGCGGGCGGCATTGTCGCCGCTGCTGGGCGGCGAGGATCGGGCATGGCTCGAGTGGCATTGCGCCCCTCTTTGAGATGAGCGTCGTCGCTGCGCCCCATCGCGGACCCTTGGCCGCGATGCTCTTCGGTCTCACCGATTGACACCGTCACCTGCAAAACTTGACCACCCGACCGGCGAAAGCCCATTCTGCCCGGCTACGAATCACCGCGACGCCTCATGAACACTCGCTACAACGCCTCAGACATCGAAGTCCTCAGCGGCCTTGACCCGGTCAAGCGCCGTCCCGGCATGTACACCGACACCTCGCGCCCCAACCACCTGGCGCAGGAAGTGATCGACAACTCGGTCGACGAAGCCCTGGCGGGCCACGCCAAGACCATCGAGGTCACCGTCTTCAACGACGGTTCGGTCGAGGTCAGCGACGACGGCCGCGGCATGCCGGTGGACATCCATCCCGAGGAGAAGGTGCCCGGCGTCGAACTGATCCTCACGCGCCTGCACGCGGGCGGCAAGTTCTCCAACAAGAACTACGCCTTTTCCGGCGGCCTGCACGGCGTGGGCGTTTCGGTGGTGAACGCGCTCTCCACCCGGGTGGACGTCACCATCCGTCGCGAAGGCCAGGAATACCGCATGAGCTTCGCCGACGGCGACCGTGCGAGCGACCTCGAAGTGATCGGCTCGGTACCGAAGAAGAAGACCGGCACCACGCTGCGTTTCTGGCCCGACCCGAAATACTTCGACACGCCCAAGATCCTCGTCTCCAAGCTCAAGCACCTCCTGCGCGCCAAAGCCGTGCTCTGCGCGGGCCTCACCGTGCGACTGCACGAGGAAGGCGGCGAAACCACCGAGTGGTATTTCGAGGACGGCCTGCCCGATTACCTGCGCGGCGAACTGCAGGGCGCCGAGGCGCTCCCCGCCGACCTCTTCGTGAAGCACTTCGCCCGCGACACCGACGCGCTCGACGTCGCCCTGGCCTGGCTGCCCGAGGGCGACCTGGTGCAGGAGAGTTACGTCAACCTGATTCCCACCGCGCAAGGCGGCACGCACGTCAACGGCCTGCGCTCGGGCCTCACCAATGCCATCCGCGAATTCTGCGACCTGCGCAACCTGCTGCCGCGCGGCGTGAAGCTCGCCCCGGAAGACGTCTGGGAGCGCCTGTCGTTCGTGCTCAGCATCAAGCTGCAGGACGCCCAGTTCGCCGGACAGACGAAAGAGCGCCTGTCGTCGCGCAACGCGGCCGGCGTGGTCGAGGGCGTGATCCACGATGCCTTCAGCCTGTGGCTCAACCAGCACGTCGACCTCGGCGAGAAGATCGCCCAACTCGCCATCGAGCGCGCCAGCGCACGCCTGAAAGCGGCCAAGCAGGTGGTGCGCAAGAAGATCACCCAGGGTCCCGCCCTTCCCGGCAAGCTCGCCGACTGCGCGGCCACCGACCTCACCCGCACCGAACTCTTCCTCGTCGAGGGCGATTCGGCGGGCGGCTCGGCCAAGCAGGCGCGCGACAAGGATTTCCAGGCCATCCTTCCGCTGCGCGGCAAGATCCTCAACACCTGGGAGGTCGAATCCGGCGCCGTGCTGGCCTCGCAGGAAGTGCACGACCTCGCCGTGGCCATCGGCTGCGACCCGGGCAAGGACGATCTGTCGGGCCTGCGCTACGGCAAGGTGGTGATCCTCGCCGACGCCGACTCCGACGGCCTGCACATCGCGACCCTGCTCTCGGCGCTGTTCCTGCGCCACTTCCCCGCCCTGGTGAGCCAGGGTCACGTCTTCGTGGCCATGCCGCCGCTGTTCCGCGTGGACGTGGGCAAGCAGGTGTTCTATTGCCTCGACGAGGAAGAAAAACGCCTCATGCTCGAGAAGGTGGAGCGCGAGAAGATGAAGGGCGCCGTCTCGGTCACCCGCTTCAAGGGCCTGGGCGAGATGAACCCCGCGCAGCTGCGCGAATCCACCATCCATCCGGATACCCGCCGCCTCGTGCAGCTCACCGTCGACACCGACGACGGCACACAGAAGCTCATGGACATGCTGCTGGCCAAGAAGCGCGCGGGTGACCGCAAGCAGTGGCTGGAGGAAAAGGGCGACCTGGCCACGCTCGAAGTGTGATCGCCTGCCGTTTCAGTGGGTGATCGCCTGGTCGCCCGGGTTGTAGCCGAACCGGGCCTTTGCGCTGAACGACGTCGCGGGTGTCCATCGAATGATGGGCACCCAGCGCCCGGTGGCGTTCATGAAGTCCCTCTGGTCGGCGCGAGCATGGTCGAGCCGCACCGGAAGGTCGTGTTCCGCGTCGCAGTCCTGCTGGTCGTAGCAGTTGTCGCGGTAGAAGAACGCCTCGATCGGCATCTTCGCGCCCACGTCCTGCGGCCACGCTTCCACGATGACCTCGTTTCTCCGGAAAATACGCCTGGCGTAGCGCACCTTGCCGACCTGCGTCCAGGCATCGGCCGTGTTCTGGCGGCCCTGCTCGACACCGAAGGCGCATTGGTCGGCATCGTCCGTATAGCGCTGCAGCCACTGCTCGGCGGTCGTCACGCCGAGATCCTGGCATACCCGGCGACAACGATCGGGCTCGCCGGTCCATGCGTCCTGCGGATAGATGCAGCGCACGTTGAGTTGCACGTACTGACCCGGTTGGTCGTCGGCGTAGAACCAGGGCAGGACGATGAACCCGTTTGCCGAAGGGAAGTTCTCCGGGAAATTGGAGTCTTCGCGCAGCCAGGAAAACGAGACACCCCAGGAAGCGGTCTGCGGGTTGGGAATCCACGAGTGGTAGGCCGGCGAATATTCGGTGGAGCGCAGCAGGATGCCCGAGCAAAGGAATGCCGGTCTCGTCGACGAGCCGCAATCGGCGACGTGCTCTTCGTCATAACGCTCCCGCAAGTGTCGCGCGACCATCTCTCCGGCGGTTTCGGCCGGGGCCACGCGGCCGCCGGGTGGCGTGGTCGCGCATCCGGTCAGCAACGACAGAACCACGAGAACGGCAGAAAGGCCTATCCGGCGTCCATCCATGGCGCCTTCTCCTTGTGCGGGTTGTGATGGTGTTCGGAAGGCGGGGCTTATCGCGCCCCGTCGCCCTCAGGGGCCGGCGATGGCCTGGTCGGACGCGCGGTAATCGAAAGACGCCTTGCTGGTAAAGGATGTCGCCGGCGTCCATCGGATGATGGGTACCCATCGGCCGGCGGTGTTCTTGAAATCGCGCTGGTCGGCCCTGGCACTCTCCAGCCGCTTCTGGACGAAGTCCGGCGGATTGTTGGCGCCCTTGCAATCGTCGTCGTCATCCACCATGCAGTTGTCGCGGTAGAAGAATGCTTCCACCGGCATGCGCGCCCCGACGTTCTGCGGCCACGCGGCGATGATGATTTCGTTGTGATAAAAGATGCGCTTCTCGTACCGGATCTTCTTGACCTGCGTCCATGCGAAGGCCGAGTCGTTGCGCGAATCGTCCACGCCAAAGGCGCACTGGTTGTCGCGATAGTTGAATCCCCGATCGAGCCATTGCTTGGCCGTGGTCACGCTCGGCTTGAGGTTCTGGCATATCGTTCGGCACCGGTCGGGGGCCCCCGTCCATCCGTCGCGCGGATAGATGCAGCGGATCTTGAGCTGCTGGTAGTTGCCGTCGTCGGAGTAGAACCAGGGATAGACGATGAAGCCGTTGCCCGTGGGGTAGTTGTCGGGAAAATTGGAATCCTCGCGCAACCATGAAAACGATACGCCCCACCCTGCCGACGCCGGATTAGGCAGCCAGGAGTGGTACTGCGGCGAATACTCGGTCGAACGCAGCATGATGCCCGAGCACAGGAAGGCGGGACGCGTCGACGAGCCGCAATCGTCGAACTCCTCGTCGTAGCGTTTGCGAAGATGCTCCAGGACGGTCGGCCCCGATTCGGCGGCCTGCATCCCCTGAACGGCCATCGGCCGCGTCGCTTCGGGAGTGCAACCGGCCATGGATACCAACGCGACGAGAACCATGCATAACGCGATGCGACGTGCTTCCATATCGCAACCCCTCCTTCCGTGGATGGTGCAGATGCGCGTCTACTATGGGTGCAACGCGCCCCCGGGGCGATATGCCGTGCGTCGTAGGCAAGGGATGCCTTTATCCGGCACGAAAAAAAGAAAGCCCGGCAAGCCGGGCTTTCGTCGTGGATCGCCGCGCGTGCCGATCAGCGGCGGTCGCGAATGGCCTCGATCAGGCCGCGCGTGGCGCCATCGAACTGGCCGAGGTCGCCCGCGCTCTTGTCGTTGGCGAGCGAGGGATAGATCTGCTTGGCGATGACCTTGCCCAGTTCCACGCCCCACTGGTCGAAGGCGTTGATACCCCACAGGTGGCCGAGCATGAATACCTTGTGTTCGTAGAGCGCGATCAGGGCGCCGAGCGAATGCGGGGTGAGCGAATCGAGCATGAACACGGTGCTCGGACGATCGCCCTTGAAGGTGCGCTGCGCGGCGAGCGCGCGACGCTCTTCGTCGGTGCCGGTCTTCGCTTCGGCCAGGGCTTCGTCGAAGGTCTTGCCCAGCGACAGCGCGGCAGCCTGCGCCAGCAGGTTCGACAGCAGCACGTCGTGGTTCTCGCGCAGCGGATGCGCCGGCTTCACCAGGCCGATGAACTCCAGCGGCACGGTGTCGGTGCCTTGGTGCAACGCCTGGAAATACGCATGCTGCGCGTTGGTACCGATGCTGCCCCACACCACCGGCACGGTGGACTGGGCCACCTCGCTGCCGTCGTCCGGATGCACGTGCTTGCCGAGGCTTTCCATCTCCAACTGCTGCAGGTATGACGGCAAGTCGCCGAGCGAGTCGACGTAAGGCACCACCGCGCGGCTGCTGCGACCAAGGATGTTGCGGTTCCAGAACTCGGCGATGGCCAGCAGCACCGGCACGTTGTCCTGCCACTCGGCCGTGCGGAAGTGATCGTCGGCTTCCGCCGCGCCCGCGAGCAGGTCGCGGAAACCCTGCATGCCGATCGAGAAGGCGATGGACGCACCGACCGCGGACCACAACGAGAAGCGACCGCCCACGTAATCCCACATGGGGAGCACCTGCGAGGCGCCCCACTTGTTCACCGCTTCGACGTTGGAGCTCACGGCGATGAAGTGCTTCGAGGTCTTCGCCTCGTCGCCGTCGTTGGCCTTGAGGATCCAGTTGCGGAAGACGCCGCCGTTGAGCAGGGTCTCCTGCGTGTTGAAGCTCTTGGACACCAGGATCACCAGCGTATGCGCCGGGTCGAGCTTCTTCATGAGGTCGGTGGCCGCCTGGCCGTCGACGTTGGTGAGGAAATGGCTGGTGATGCCCTTGACGTGGAACTGCTCGAGCGCGTGCACGGCCAGGCGCGGACCGAGGTCCGAACCGCCGATGCCGATGTTGACCACGTCGGTCACGCGACCGATCAGGCCGACCGACTCGCCCTCGCCGCGATGCACGGCATTGACCAGCTGCTCCATCTTGTCGAGCGCGTCGGCCACGTCCTTGCGCACGTCGGCCGGCGCGGCCGGATGGCGCGAGGCACCGCCGCGCAGGGCGGTATGCAACACGGCGCGATCTTCGGAGGTGTTGATGTGCTTGCCTTCGAACATCGCGTCGCGCGCGGCCTTCCAGCCGGTGCCTTCGATGTACTGACCCACGGCATCGAGCGCGGCGATGTCGAGCTTCTGGCGGGTGATGTCCAGGAGGATCGGCCCCACGCGGCGACGCAAACGCTGGGCGCGGGCGTCATCGTTGACGAGGGTGCGGAGGTGGGTACCGGCCAGACGGGCGGCGTGCGCTTCGAACGAAGGCAGGGGGGCGTGCTTTGAATCCATGGCTTCCACTTGGGTGCGACGGAGGGAAGCCGTGATATTACCGCAGTGCAGCGTAAGTGGATTGTGTTAATGGATGCTATTTGAGCGCCGGTGTGGCACTACGACGAAAGTCCATCGTCCGGCGCTGGGTTCCTGCATTCGCGGGAACGACGAGCCACCGGATCGGATGCCTTCGTTCCTGCGAACGCAGGCATCCAGCGCCGGGCGTCGCCTACGCGACGGCCCGGCTACGGCTTCGAGTCACGCCGCCTGCTTCGGAATCGAATGATTCGTATGCGTGATGCGGTTGTTCGCGTCCACGTAAACCAGGTCGGGCTGGTACTTCGCCATCTCGGCCTCGGAGAGGCTCGCGAAGGCGGCGATGATCACCAGGTCGCCCACCGACACGCGGCGCGCCGCGCTACCGTTCACCGAGATGATGCCCGAGCCCTCGTCGGCACGCAGTGCATAGGTGACGAAACGCTCGCCGTTGCTGATGTTCCACGCGTGGATCTGCTCGTATTCGCGGATGCCCGCGGCGTCGAGCAGGTTGCCGTCGATGGCGATGGAACCTTCGTAGTTCAGCTCGGCGTGAGTCACCGTGGCACGGTGGATCTTGCACTTGAGCATATTGAGCTGCATGGCGGTCTCTGGGGATGTGGCGGTTGCAAAAACGCCCATTCTAACGGAGGGATGCCCCGCTCGTCAGGAATGGGCTCCTCTGTCGAGGCGCTTTATGGGGCGTGGCCCTTCAAAACGCAAGTGCCCGTTCGTGAAGGGACTTCAGTCGAAGGGAAGGTTGTCGATCAGGCGGGTGGCGCCCAGGCGGGCAGCCACCAGGGCCACCAGCCCTTCGCGCTCGTCCGCCGCCGGCTCGGCCAGGTCTTCGGCACGGCGGATGGCGACGTAATCGGGCACGAAGCCCGCCCGCTCCAGGCGCGCCCTGGCGGCCTGCTCCAGGGCCTGCCAGGCATGACCCTGACGGAACAGGTCGCGCATCTGGACCAGGGTGGCGTGGATCTGGGGCGCCCGCTGGCGCTCGGCGGCCGTCAGGTACTGGTTGCGCGAGCTCTTGGCGAGGCCATCGTCGTCGCGCAGGGTCGGGCCGGACATGATCTTCACCGGCAGCGACAGGTCGCGGACCATCCGTTCGATCACCTTCAGCTGCTGGAAATCCTTTTGGCCGAACACGGCGAAATCCGGCTGCACCAGATGGAACAGCTTGCTCACCACCGTGGCGACGCCGTCGAAATGCCCCGGCCGGTGCGCCCCTTCCAGCGTATCGGTCACCACGGGCACGTGGATGCTCACGCTGGCGGCCGGACCGAACGGATACATGGTCGGCACGTCCGGGGCGAACAGGACGTCGCAGCCGGCCTCGGCCAGGCCGACCTGGTCCTGGGCCAGGGTACGCGGGTAGCGCTCGAAGTCCTCGTTGGGGCCGAACTGGGTGGGGTTGACGAACACGCTGGCCACCACGCGATCGGCGCGCGCGCGCGCCAGCTTCAACAGCGAGTGGTGCCCGGCGTGCAGGTTGCCCATCGTCGGCACGAAGCCGACGGTCTGCCCGGCGGTGCGCCAGCCGCGGATGGTGGCACGAAGGGCGGCGGCATCGGTAACGGTCTGCATAGGTCGGGTCGTGCCTTCAGAAGCTGTGTTCGGGACCGGGAAAGCGCTTTTCGCGAACGTCGTCGGCATAGGCGGCGATCGCGGCCGGGATGGAATCGCGTCCGGCGAGGAAATCCTTGGAAAAACGCGGCCGCCTGCCCGGGGTGAGACCGAGCATGTCGTAGACCACCAGCACCTGGCCGTCGCATTCCACGCCCGCGCCGATGCCGATCACCGGAATGGACAAGGCGGCGGTGATGCGTGCCGCCAGCGAGGCGGGCACGAGTTCGAGCACCAGCAGATCGGCACCGGCCGCTTCCACGGCCCTCGCATCGGCGAGCAGCTTTTCGGCGGCGTCCTCGGTCTTGCCCTGCACCTTGTAGCCGCCGAAGCGGTTGACCGACTGCGGCGTGAGGCCGAGATGGGCGCACACGGGAATGTCGCGCTCGGCCAGGGCGGAGATCACCTCGCAGATGCGGCCCGCCCCTTCGATCTTGACCATGGCCGCGCCGCCCTGGGCGACCAGGCGCGTGGCCGAGTCGATGGCCGTGGGCACGTCGCGGTCGCTCATGAACGGCAGGTCGGCCACGAGCAGCGTCGTGGACAGGCCACGCGCCACCGCCGCGGCGTGGTAGACCACCTCATCGACCGTGACCGGCAGCGTGCTCGACCGCCCCTGCACCACCATGCCCAGCGAATCGCCGACGAGGGCCACGTCGACCCCGGCGGCTTCCAGTTGGGCGGCGAAACTCGCGTCGTAGGCGGTGAGCATCACGATCTTCCGGCCTTCGGCTTTCATCGCCTTCAGGCCCGGCACGGTCACCGGCTTGCGCGCCGGCGCACTCGTTTTTTCCACGTACACGCTCTTGTCGCCTCGTTGTAAGAAACCGGGATTGTCCTCCCGGACGAGCCCAGGCTCAAGGAAGGGCGAGCCTAATCCAGCACGCGGCATTCAGCCACGTTCACCCTGGCCAGCAGGTCGGCCACGCGTCCCATGCCGGGCAACGTCGCCTGGGCGGCGATGTCGGCCAGCGGCAGCAGTACGAAAGCACGTTCGGGGATGCGCGGATGGGGCACATCCAGCCGTTCGTCGCGGATCACCGCGGCGCCATAGGCGAGCAGGTCGAGGTCGAGCGTTCGTGGCCCCCAGCGCTCGCCGTCACGCACCCGGCCGAAGGCCCGTTCGATCGACAGCATCGCGTCGAGCAAGGCATGCGCGTCGAGGGACGTGTCCACGGCGATGGCCGCGTTGACGAAATCGGGTTGGTCGACGTTGCCCCAGGGGGGCGTGCGATAGAAACGCGAGCGCGCCGTTACCGCAATGCCCGGCACGGCCCCCAGGGCGTCGATGGCCGCCTCGAGGCGCACGCGAACGTCTCCCAGGTTACCCCCGAGGCCGATCAGGGCGGCCACGCTCACGCGCCGCCCGAGTCGCCCTTGCCGCGACCCGCCGGCTTGCGACGGCGACGGCGCTTGCGGGCCGGCGCCGTGGCAGCCACCGTGTGCTCGCTCGGCGGCGGTACGCCACCGCCGCCGAGGGCGGCGGCCAGCATGTCCGGCGGCAACTGCTGGGCGTGGTTCCACCACTCGCCCAACTCACGCATCCGCGGCGATTCGTGCGCGCGCAGCAGGAGGAAATCGAACGCCGCACGGAAGCGCGGATGGGACATCAGGCGGAACACGCGCTTGCGATGGATTTGCTCGAAACGCGGCTGCAATGCCCAGATTTCTTCCATGGTGAAGGTGAACCGGCGCGGGATCGCCACGCGCTGGCACTGCTCGGCCACCACGTGCACGGCCGCGCGCTGCCAGGCCTCGTTCATGTCGAAACCCTGGGCCATCCAGCCGTGGGCCTGGTCGCGCACCTCGCCCCACAGCAGCACGGCGTAGAGGAAGGCCGGCGTGACCGACTTGCCGGCGGCGATGCGCGCGTCGGTGTTGGCCAGCCCCTGTTCCACCAGTGCGCGCAAGGCCTCGTCGCCGCGCTCGAGCGCGCGCGCCGTGGCCGGGAAGAGGAATTTCAGCAGGCCGCAGGCTTCGAGCATGCGGAAGCTCTTCAGGCCGTGGCCGGCGAGGAAGAGCTTGAGCGATTCGTCGAACAGGCGGGCGGGCGAGGCTTCGCTCAGCAGGTTGCCCAGCGTGGCGAACGGCGCGGCGGCGGCACGGTCGATGGTGAAGCCGAGCTTGGCCGCCAGCCGCGCCGCGCGAAGCATGCGCACGGGATCTTCGCGATAGCGCTGCTCGGGGTCGCCGATGAGGCGCATGCTGCGGTCTTCGAGATCCTGCATGCCGCCCACGTAGTCACGCACGCTGAAGTCGGCGATGTCGTAATAAAGGGCATTGACGCGGAAGTCGCGGCGCACGGCATCTTCTTCGATGGTGCCCCAGATGTTGTCGCGCACGATGCGGCCGTCGACGATGTGGCGGTCGCCCCCTTCGCCGCCCTCCTCCCCCGTACCGCGGAAGGTAGCCACCTCGATGATCTCGGGACCGAACACCACGTGGGCCAGGCGGAACCGCCGACCGATGAGCCGGCAGTTGCGGAACAGGCCTTTCACCTCGTCGGGCGTGGCGTTGGTGGCCACGTCGAAATCCTTGGGGTGGCCGCCGAGCAACAGGTCGCGCACCGCGCCTCCCACGAGGTAGGCGTCGAACCCGGCCTCGTGAAGCCTGTAGAGCACACGAAGGGCGGCCTTGCTGATGTTCTTGCGGGAAATGGAGTGCTGTTCGCGCGGGATGATGCGCATGGCCGGCGAAACGTCGCTCCTGTTTTCGGGATTCAAGCGGCTACGATCCTGGCGGGCGCCTGCGCGCCCGGTCGGGTGGGTGTCCCGCCGGCAACCGGTATCGGGGACGAAAGTGGGTTAAATGTAACGAATTCGTTGCCTTCCGACGAGGGAGAAAAAAACGTTGCCGCGCGTCGGAACTTGGGTATACTAACGCGCTTCGTACTCCCGGTACGACCCCGCTCCCTTCGTCTAGTGGTCTAGGACACCGCCCTCTCAAGGCGGGAACACGAGTTCGAACCTCGTAGGGAGCGCCACTTTCCTTCTGGCGCCTGATTTCGCATGACCTTTGTCGTTACCGACAACTGCATCAAGTGCAAGTACACGGATTGCGTCGAGGTTTGCCCTGTCGACGCCTTCCACGAAGGCCCCAATTTCTTGGTGATCAATCCGGACGAGTGCATCGATTGCACCCTCTGCGAGCCGGAATGCCCTATCAACGCCATCTATCCCGAGGATGACGTTCCCGCGGGGCAAGAGGCCTTCGTCGCGCTGAATGCCGATCTCTCCAAAGACTGGCCGGTCATCACCGAGCGCAAGGATGGTCTGCCCGATGCCAAGGACTGGGAAAACAAACCCAACAAGATCGATCTGCTTCAACGCTGATCCCTTGACGAAAAGCCCCTCGCGAGAGGGGCTTTTTTCATGTCCGCGTTTTCATCAAGGTTCGGGGAGCGCCTGCTCCTCCGGCCGGTATTCGAACGTGGCGCCATTCGGATTCGACTTGCTGGGCAGCTTGACCTCGATGACCGGGACCCACCGATTCGAGAGAGCCGCGAAGTCGACCTGGTTCAGTCCGGCTGCCGCCCTCCCCTTGGTTTCGCCCCGCAGGTAGAAGAACGCCTCGATGGGAAGCTTCGGATCGTTCTGCGCCCAGGTACTGACCATGATCTCGTTCTGCAGGTAGAACCATTTCGACTGCCTGCTTCGAATGTTCGCCTGGGCCTGGAACGCCAGGTAAGCGTCCTGCGTACCGGGCAACAGGAGGAAGGAGCACTGGTGCCGATACCTGTTGTGAAGAATATCCAAGGCGGACATGCCGAATTTCTTCATCCAGGCATCCGCATCGTAGATTTTCTGGATCTGGCACGGCCCGGTGCCGCTTTCGTACTTGTTTGCGCTGCAACCGTTGTTGTCTTCCGGGTCGGAGTCCACGCGCTCCACGGTGGCGGCGTCGAAGGGAAAGATGCAGACGACGGTCATCTGCGTGAATTCGCCGGGCGTATCGGCAAAAAAATAGGGAATGAGGATGAAACCGTCATTCATGTTTTTCACGATATCGCTGAACGCGGAATCGTGACGCAGCCAGGAGAACGCGACGCCCCGCTTGATCGGTGAACCGGGATTCGGATTCCAGGCGTTGTACCCCGGCCCCCTCACTGTCGCCCTCAACAGGATTCCGGAGCAGAGGATGGCCGGCAAGGGCTTGGGATTGTTGGCGGTATGGCAATCCGCCGTGCTCTCCGCGAAGCGCTTGCGCAGGTTGTCGCGCACCTCGGTTCCCGAGTATTTCTTGCTGAGGAGTACCCCCGTCGGAGGGGAGGCAACGACAGGGTGTGCCGAACGTTCCGGCACCCCGGCGCAAGCGGCAAGGAACGCGACGAACATGACCGTGGCAACAACACGAAAACACCTGCTCCAAGCGCTATCCATATCGGCACTCCTTGCCTTTGTGAAACGTCATGCGGCGACATCCCGATCTGCCGCGTTGAACCTGAAACAGGCTGCGCCGTTCGCCGCCGCGAGAGCGGCGTTATCGCGATGAGCGGTACACAGCCCCTGCCCGTATCCAACGTTTCCACGACCCGGCGTCCATGGCCTTGCCCCCTTGGCTCCCTTTCGTCACCAGTATGCGCGTCGGCACGCGACATTCAATCGCACGGAAGTCGTAAGTACCCGACCGGTCGATTCGGCAATAACCATGCGAACGCACCTCCCAAGCAGGGAAATCCGGCCCATCGCACCCTTTCGCGGGGCACTGCTTCATCCATGCCCGTACCCCAAACGAAAACGCCGCCCGAAGGCGGCGTTTTCGTTGCATGGGCGACGACGGGTTACTTGCTGCCCATGCGGGATTTCAGCGCGTCGATCACGCGGCGAACGCCATCGGCATCACCCTGCGCACGCACCTCGCTACCGGTGCCGCTTTCGTTGATGGCGAGCACGACGCTGCGCTGCTTGCGACCGTTCGACGACGAACCGCTTTCGGCGTCATCGTGCTTGCCACCGCCGAACATGCGACGGAAGAGGCCCGGACGCTCTTCGGAGGGGCCGCCCTGGCTCACGGCGATCTGATAGGTGTGCGTGCTGTCGTCGTGTGCGGTGACCTTGCCCAGGTCGCCCACGCTCAACAGTTCGCCGATACGGCGGTAGGCAGCATCGGGAGCGTCGGTCAGCACGAAACCGTCGGACACCGGCGCGGCGCCCGTCTGGGCCTGCGCACCGGACGCACCGGCACCCACGTCGGGAATCACGAGAGCCGCGCTGGTCGACGGCGTGTCGAGGCCCGGCGGGATTTCCAGCGGGGCTTCCTGCTGGGCCCTTTCCCAATCCTTCTTGGAGCGGAACGCGCCGCAGCCGGAGACGACCAGGACGGACAGGAGCAGTGCCGGGACGACCAGCGCGTACGAGGTTTTCTTCATGAACGAAAGTTCCGTTGGATCCGTTGAAAGGAATGGCTTCAGGCGGCGGACGCCAATGGTGCCAGAGCCGCGAGCGTTTCGCGCACCCGGGACAGCGCCGGGCCGGGTTCGAGTTCGACCAGGGGCAGGCGCGGAGCCGCCGACCCCAACCCCAGCGCGGCCAGGCCGGCCTTGACGGGGATGGGATTGGGCGCGCAGTTCAGGGCGTCGACCAGGGGGGCCAGCCGGGCCGCGGCCTGCGCGGTGCGGGCGGCGTCGCCCTGGCGGGCGGCGTCGCACAACTCGCGAAAAGCCTGCGGCACGAGGTTGGCCACCACCGAGACGGTGCCCGCGGCGCCGGCCAGCATGGCTTCGTGGGCCGTGTTGTCGTCGCCGCTGAGGTAGACGAAATCCGGGCGCACAAGTTCCGCGAGGGCGCGAATGCGCTCCGCGTCGCCCCGCGCCTCCTTGATGCCGACGATGGCCGGATGCTCGCGCAACACGGCGACCGTCTCGGGCGCGATGTCGCAGCCCGTGCGCGGCGGAACGTTATAGAGGATCACCGGCAGGCCGCCGTGGTCGGCCACGGCGAGGAAGTGGCGGCGAAGGCCTTCCTGCGTGGGACGCACGTAGAACGGCGCCACGACCAGGGCCGCATCGGCGCCGAGTTCTTTCGCCCGGCGCGTGGCGGCGATGGTTTTCGCCGTGCCCGCCTCGCCGGTGCCGGCGATGACGGGGACGCGCTTGCCGACATGCTTCACCGCGAAACCGAGCAGGCGATCGTATTCGTCGTGCTCGAGAAAGTGCGATTCGCCCGTCGAGCCCGCGACGACCACGGCCTGCGTACCGCCCGCCAACTGCTGGTCGAGCAGCCGGCCGAACGCGGCGAGATCGAGGGACCCGTCGGCGGCGAAGGGCGTCGCCAGCGCGGTGATGCTTCCGGAGATGTCCAAGGTGAAACCCGTTGAGTAGACAGCGTTTCGTATGTTACCGGGGCGCTACCGGCACGTCCATTCGGCCGATTTTCGCGGTAGGGCGCCACCGCCCTTGCGGGCCCGGGACGGCCCCCGGTAAGCTCGGGCCCGTAGCGACGCCCCGCGCCCCGCGGGTCGCGCCATGGGTAGTGAAGCCTTTGAATCGTTCCGCAGCACGAAGCGTCGCCACCGACAACCAGCTCCTCATCTCGACGCTCTCACCGGCGCATCGCGCGCCGATCCTCGCGCTGGCCAAGCGCATCGCCGACTCGGGCTGCAATCTGGCCGACGCCCGCGTCTCGACCATCGGCAACGACACCTCGGTGATGCTGCTCGCCTCCGGCGCATGGGATGCCGTGGCCAAGCTCGAAACCGCGCTGGGCAAGCTCGCCCGCGACGAAGACCTGCAGATCGTCCATTACCGCACGGCACCGCGTGAACCCACCGCACACCTGCTGCCCTATCTGGTCGAGGTGATCGCCGCCGACCGGCCGGGCATCCTGGTGAAGATCATCGAATTCTTTTCACGCCGCGACATCAGCGTGGAGCAACTTTCCTCCATGCGTTACCAGGCGATGCAGACCGGCGCCGAGATGTTCCAGGCACAGATCACGATCGGCATTCCGTCCGAGACCCACATCGCCGCGCTGCGCGACGATTTCCTCGAGCTGTGCGATGGCCTCAATCTCGACGCCATCATGGACCCGGTGAAATTCTGACCACTTAAAAGGCACGCATGATCGGCAAGGGCAAGAAGGTTCCCCAACTCGAAGGCAAGCTCGGCGACGGCGGCACCCTGTCGCTGTCCTCCCTCTCCGGCCAATGGATCGTGGTGTTCTTCTATCCCAAGGACAACACGCCGGGCTGCACCAATGAGGCGAAGGATTTCCGCGATCTCTACGGTCAGTTCCGCAAGCGTGGCGCCGAGGTGGTCGGCGTGTCGCGCGACTCGGTGCGCTCCCACGCCAACTTCGCCGCCAAGCACGAACTGCCGTTCCCACTGGTGTCCGACGCCGACGAAACCTGGTGCAAGGCCTTCGACGTGATCCACGAGAAGGTGCTCTACGGCAAGCGCTACATGGGCGTCGTGCGCAGCACCTTCCTCATCGGCCCCGACGGCAAGCTCGCCGCCGAATGGCGTGGCATCAAGATCCCCGGCCATGCCCAGGCCGTGCTCGAGAGTGTCCCCTCCGCGTGACGGTCACCGCGTCACGCGGCACCCTCCCCCGGTCGAGCCTCGGCCGGGTTTCGCAACCTCCGCATGAGGTCACTTCCGCATGAACGGAAGCAAGCGCATCTACGCCCTCGATACCAACGTGCTGTTGCACGATCCGACGTCGTTGTTCCGCTTCGAGGAGCACGACGTGTTCATCCCGATGACGGTGCTGGAGGAACTCGACGAAAAGAAGAAAGGCGGTTCGGAGGTATCTCGCAACGGTCGCCAGGTAAGCCGTTTCATCAACGAACTGATCGAGCGCGGCGGCCATCTGAAAGACGGCCTGGAGCTGACCAACCCACAAGGCATCAAGCTCAAGCGCGGCGCCATGGGCCGGTTGTTCTTCCAGCAACGCGCCAGCCACGGCAACGGCAAGGCGGACAACCAGATCCTCGCCGCGGTGATCGACCTGCGCGACCAGTTCCCGGATCGCCCGGTGATCCTGGTCACCAAGGACATCAACCTGCGCATCAAGGCCTCGATCTTCGGCATCGATGCCGAGGATTACGAGAACGACCGCGCGCTGGACGATTTCGCCCTGCTGTTCACCGGCTCCGATCCCCTGCCGGAGGACTTCTGGGATCGCCATCCCGAAGTGCGTTCGTGGAACGAGCGCGGGCGTACCTATTATGAGGTGGACGTCCACGAGGGCGACGACTGGTATCCGCACCAGTGCCTCTACATGCCCGGCGAGAACGACGTGGAACTGCGCGTGCTCGACATCCACGGCGACGAGGATGCCCGCCGCGCGCGGCTGGTGCTGCTCGACGACCACACCCACGCCGCGCATGGCGTGTGGGGTATCGCGGCGCGCAACCGCGAGCAGAACTTCGCGCTCAACCTGCTGATGGACCCCGACGTCGACTTCGTCACGCTGCTGGGCACCGCCGGCACGGGCAAGACCCTGCTCGCCCTGGCGGCGGGCCTGGCGCAGGTGATGGACCAGCAGCGTTACCGCGAAATCATCATGACCCGGGCCACGGTGTCCGTCGGCGAAGACATCGGCTTCCTCCCGGGCACCGAAGAAGAAAAGATGACCCCGTGGATGGGCGCGCTCACCGACAACCTCGAGGTGCTGGCCAACCCGGAAGAAGGCGGATCGTGGGGGCGCCAGGCCACCAACGACCTGCTCGCCTCGCGGGTGAAGATCCGCTCGCTCAACTTCATGCGCGGCCGCACGTTCCTCAGCCGCTACCTCATCATCGACGAGGCGCAGAACCTCACGCCCAAGCAGATGAAGACGTTGATCACGCGCGCGGGCCCGGGCACGAAGATCGTCTGCCTGGGCAACGTCGAGCAGATCGATACGCCCTACCTCACCGAGACCACGTCGGGCCTCACGTATGCCGTCGACCGGTTCAAGATGTGGGCGCATTCGGGCCACATCACGTTGCGACGCGGCGAACGGTCGAGGCTGGCGGATTTCGCATCCGAAGCGTTGTAAGGTCGGAAAAAGACGCGGGCATGAGGCCCGCGTCTTTTCTCAGGGAGAGGGTTGGAGTTGGAAAGGATGCCGTGTGTTTATCTTTTGGCGAGCGGCCGCAACGGCACGCTGTACGTCGGCGTCACGAGCGATCTCGTCAAACGCGTCTGGCAGCATCGCGAGAAGTTCGTCGATGGGTTTTCTTCCCGTCACGATGTGAGTCGTCTCGTATGGTTCGAAACGCATCCGACCATGGAGACGGCGATCTTGCGGGAGAAGCAGATCAAGCGGTGGAAGCGTGAATGGAAAACCCGCATGATCGAGTCATTCAATCCCTACTGGCGCGATCTCTTCGACGATGTCGCGTAACCGGAAGACGCTGGGTTGCTGCCTACGCAGGAACGACGAGACGGGGCGTGTAGCTCCTCGGCATCGAACCTTGTAGCTCGTCGCCCCTGCGAAGGCAGGGGCCCAGCGTCTTTCGCCCAGTCGAAGCGATATCCTCGCGCCATGACCATGCCCAAACCCAACACCCTGACCATCGCCGGCTCCGACTCCGGCGGGGGCGCCGGTATCCAGGCCGACCTGAAGACGTTCCACTCGCTGGGCACCCACGGCCTCACCGCCGTCACCGCGGTCACCTCGCAAAACACCCGTGGCGTCACCGCGGTGCACCCGCTTCCGCAAGCTCACGTACGTAGCCAGATCGACGCCGTCTTCGCCGACTTTCCCATCGCCGCCGTGAAGACCGGCATGCTCGGCAGCGCGGCCACCACCCGGCTCGTGGCGACCGAAATGCGCAGGCGCCAGCCCGCCTGGCTGGTGGTCGATCCGGTGATGATCGCCACCAGCGGCGCACGCCTGCTCGACGAGAACGCCATCGAAGCCCTCATCGACCACCTGGTTCCGCTGGCCGATATCCTCACGCCCAACCTGCCCGAAGCCGAAGCCCTGCTCGGCCGCGCCATCGGCCGGGCCATGGACGAAGCCGGCGCCGACCTCCTCGCCCTCGGCGCGCGTGGCGTGCTGCTCAAAGGGGGCCATGCAAAGGGCCGCGAGGTGGTCGATCGCTACTACGACGCCACCGGCGTCATCGAGATGCGCCACCCTCGCCATCCCTTCGAAGGCCATGGCAGCGGCTGTACGCTCGCGTCAGCCGTGGCGGCCCACCTGGCAAGGGGTAAATCGCCGCACGCGGCTGTCCGCGCCGCAAGTCACTGGGTGAACAAGGCTTTCCGGCGAGCCTGGAAGCCCGGCGGCGGCACGGCTTACGTGCTAGGCCACTGAGGCAGGAGTATCCTATAAGGCGTTGATGCGCACGGCTTCCGGCCTCACGTATCGCCTGCCCATGCCGAGTCCGACACCATGAATTTCCTGGGACCCCGATTCATCGTCCTCTACGTGCTGATCCTGTTCACGCTCTGCGTGTTGCTGGTACACCTGCGCGGCCGCTCGCGCCTGCGCTTCGATCGCCAGCTGGTGGACCACTCGGCCATCTTCGCGCCGTACAACCTTCTGATGTATGCGTTTTCCGCCGTGCCGGCGCGTCCCATCCTGGATCGCCGCGGCTTTCCCCAACTCGACCTGCTGCAGAACAACTGGGAAAAAATCCGCGAGGAAGCCACCCACCTGTTCGACGAGGGCTTCATCCGCGCCGCCGAAAAGCACAACGACGCGTCGTTCAATTCGTTCTTCAAGCAGGGCTGGAAGCGCTTCTACCTGAAGTGGTACGGCGAGCCGCTCGCCTCGGCCGAGACCCTGTGCCCGGAAACGGTGAAACTGCTCAACGCCATTCCCAGCGTGAAGGCGGCGATGTTCGCCCTCCTGCCACCCGGCAGCAAGCTCAATCCCCACCGCGATCCCTTCGCCGGTTCGCTCCGCTACCACCTCGGCCTGATCACGCCCAATTCCGACGATTGCCGCATCTTCGTCGACGGCGAAATGCACGCCTGGCGCGACGGCAAGGACGTCGTCTTCGACGAAACCTATGTGCACTGGGCCGAGAACCGTACCGACCAGACCCGCGTGATCCTTTTCGCCGACGTGGAGCGTCCGCTGAAAAGCCGCGTGATGAACGCGATCAACAAGCGCGTGGGGGCATTCATGGGCTCGATCACCGCCTCGCCCAACAGCGACGACGGCAAGGAACAGGTGGGCTTCGTCAATCGCATGTTCGCGCTGAACCAGCGCGGGCGCGAGCGCACGCGGCGGTTCAAGAAGTCGAATCCGAAGCTGTTCCGCGTGCTGAAGTACGTCGGGATCGTCGTGGCGATCTGGGTGATTTTCCTGGCGCCTTATCCGTTCGTGCAGGGTTAGCGACATCGCTCGCACGGACGCCTCGATTCTCGCGACGAAAAAAAAGCCCCGCTACGCGGGGCTTTTTTTATCAGGCCGTCGCCTTGATCCGCTCGACGATCGCATCGCCGAAGGTATCGGTGGTGCCGGTGCCGCCGACGTCCGGGGTGGTGCGGTCGCGGGCGTTCATCACGTCGCTGATCGCCGCGCGCAGGCGGGTAGCCTTGGCGACCATGTCGAGGTGGTCGAGCATGTCGGCCGCGGCCAGGAGCAGCGCGCAGGGATTGGCCTTCTTCTGGCCGGCGATGTCCGGCGCCGAACCGTGCACGGCTTCGAAGATGGCCGCGTCCTTGCCGATGTTGGCACCCGGGGCCAGGCCCAGGCCGCCGACCAGGCCGGCGCAGAGATCGGAGAGGATGTCGCCGAACAGGTTGGTGGTGACGATCACGTCGAACTGGTAAGGATTCATCACCAGCTGCATGCAGGCGTTGTCCACGATCATCTCGCTGAATTCGAGATCCGTGAAATCCTTCGCCACTTCGCGCGCCACGTCGAGGAACAGGCCTGACGAGGTCTTCATGATGTTGGCCTTGTGCACGGCCGTGACCTTCTTGCGACCCTTCTGGCGGGCCATCTCGAAGGCGTAGCGGCAGATGCGCTCCATGCCCGGGCGGGTATTGCGGATGACCGATACGGCCACCTCGTTCTCGCCCTCGCCCTCGCGCGTCTGACCCTCGGCCATGTACGCGCCCATGGTGTTTTCGCGCACCGTGATGATGTCGATGTTGTCGTAGCGCGCCTTGGTGCCCGGGAAGCTGATGGCCGGACGCACGTTGGCGTAGAGGTCGAACTTGCGGCGCAGGGTGACGTTGATCGAGGTGAAGCCGCCACCGATCGGCGTCGTCAGCGGCCCCTTGAGGGCGACCTTGTGCTTGGCGATGGCGTCGATCGTGGCCTGCGGCAGGAGATCGCCGTGCTTCTCGAGCGCGACCATGCCCGCGTCCACGTAGTCGTAGGTCAGGCCGCAGTCGAGGGCGTCGAGGACGCGGATGGTCGCGTCCATGATCTCGGGGCCGATACCGTCGCCGGGGATCACGGCAATGGTCTTGCTCATGGGGATACTCCTGAAGGAAAGCGGGGAGCGCACGCGAAAAACGTGCGCAGGGGGAATAAAATCGCCCAATTATCGGCGATCCACCCCGCTTCCTTCAAGGATACCGGGGGCTCAGGCCCCGGGATGGTCAGCGCAGGCAGCCTTGTCGGCCGGGCCCTCGCCTTCGAGCGAATCGAGGAAGTCGACCGCGCGGCGCAGGTGCGGGATGACGATGGAGCCGCCCACCACCAGACCCACGCTGAACACCTCGAAGAACTCGTCGCGGTTGACCCCGGCTTCCTTGCATTGGGCCACGTGGTAGCTGATGCAGTCGTCGCAGCGCAGCACCATGGAGGCGACCAGGCCGAGCATCTCCTTGGTTTTGACGTCGAGCGCGCCTTCGCGGTAGGTCTGCGTGTCCAGCGCGAAGAAGCGCCTGACCACCTGGTTATCCTCGGCGAGGATGCGCTCGTTCATCCGCTTGCGGAACGCGGTGAATTCCTCCACGCGATCGTTGCCGGCCATCAGTGGGCCGCCTCGAGGATCTCGGCGAGGCGCCCGCTGCGGTCGGCGGCGGCCAGGTCGTCGAAGCCGCCCACGTGGGTGCCGTTGATGAAGATCTGCGGCACGGTACGGCGACCGCCGCTCTTCTGGAGCATGACGTCGCGCTGGGCCGGATCGGTGTCGATGCGGACCTCGTTCCATCCGAGGCCCTTGGCCTTGAGCAGGTTCTTCGCCGCCACGCAGTATGGGCAGACGGCGGTGGAATAGATGGTGATGTCGGGTGTGGACATGGAGACCGTTTCTCTGAACGTCGATAGGCGCAAAATGGCGCCGCGGGGTCGATTTTACAAGGCAACCGAACCCGTGCGGCGGCGAGCTGTCCAAGCCCCGCCGGCCGTGCCGCCGCCCGCTAATGGTATCGTCGTCCGCTCTATGCGCCCTTTCCTGCCACGACTCGCCCTGCTTGCCGCCAGCGCCGCCGCCACCTTCGCCGCGGGCGCGCAGGACAACATCCGCCTGCCGGACCTGGGCAGCTCGGCCAACGCCCTGATCAGTCCCCGCGAAGCCGACCAGTACGGGGCGATGATGCTCAGCCAGATGCACGCGCTCGACCTGACGGTCGACGATGCCCTGGTCGACCAGTACATCAACGACCTCGGCTTCCGCCTCGTGGCGTCCAGCGAGCGCCCGAAGGACCACTTCAAGTTCTTCATCGTCAAGGACAACCAGATCAACGCCTTCGCCGCGCCCGGCGGCTATATCGGCGTGAACGCGGGGCTGATCGACATCACCTCCACCGAGAGCGAGCTGGCCGGCGTCATCGCCCACGAAATCGGCCACATCAACCAGAACCACCTCTACCGCGCTTTCGAGGATTCCAAGAAGGACGCCCCGCTGATGGCCCTGGTGCTCCTGGGCGCCATCGCGGCCGGTGCCGGCGGCGCGGGTGCCGACGCCGCGCCCGCGGTACTCATGGGCGGCCAGGGCATCCTGGCCCAGCGGCAGATCAACTTCACGCGAAAGGACGAAATCGAGGCCGACCGCGTGGGTATCCAGACGCTCGCCAACGCCGGTTTCGATCCCGACGCCATGGCCGATTTCTTCGGTCGCATGCAGGACACCCTGCGCGTCGGCGAGGGCGAGGAGGCCCTGCCCGCCCTGCTCCAGACCCACCCGGTCACCCTGGCCCGCATCAGCGACGCCAAGGCCCGCGCCGGCGCGCTCAAGGAGCGTATCGCCAACCGCCCGCGCCAGCCCACGCTGGACAAGGCCACGTGGGAAAAAAGCACCGCGCCGGTGCTGTTCGTGAAAGATCCCACGACCCTGGTGGTGGCATCCGCGAAAGTGAAGCCCGACAGCGCCGCCGACACCTACGCGCTCATGCGCGAGCGGGTGCGCGTCCTCTCCGGCGATGCGCACCAGCTCGCCAGCTTCTACGCCACCAACCTCAAGCGCCACGATTTCGATACCGCCGCCAACCGCTACGGTTATGCCCTGGCGCTGATCCGAACCAACCGCGGCAGCCAGGCGCTCGACCAGCTCCAGCCCCTGCTCGCCAGCCAGCCGGGCAGCCTGGTGCTGCGCCTGGCCATGGCCGACGCCTACATGGATGCCGGCCGCAGCGGCGACGCCATGGCCATCTACAAGGATCTCCACGCCAATTCGCCACGCAACGCCGCCGTCACCCTGGGCTACGCCAAGGCCCTGGCGGGCACCGGGCGGGCCGACGACGCCCGCATGGCGGCCAACATGCTGCGCCCCATGCTCGACGACAGCGACGACCCGGACTTCTACCGCACCTACGCCCTGGCCAGCGAACGCTCGGGCGACACCGTGCGCGCCGCCGAGGCCTACGCCGACGGGGCCTACCTGGCCGGGCGGCCGTTCGACGCCATGGAACAGCTCAAGCGCCTGCTCAAGCGCGACGACCTCGACTACTACCAGCGCTCGCGCATCCAGGCCCGCATCGCCGACCTCACGCCCCTGCTGCTCGAGCTGCGCAAGAAGCGGGTGGCCACCGACGACAACCCGGACGGCCGCACGCAGAACTAGCCGCCGCGGCGATGGCCCGTTTACGGCATGTTCCCACCGTTGCGGACGTCGGCTCCCCACGTTTCGACGACTCTCATTGCAAATTGAGACGTCCGTGTGACGATTGTCATTGCCGTGTAACAGAGCGGGGCTGCAATATGACGGTCACAGCCACCGAGCGGCCCAACGCGTGCACAAGCGCATTCTTATCGTGGAAGACGAAGCTTCGATTCGCGACATGGTCGCCTTCGCGCTTCGCAAGGCGGGCATGGACGCGGCGCACGCCGCCGACGCCCGCGCCGCCCAGATGGCCATTTCCGAGCGGGTGCCCGACCTGATCCTGCTCGACTGGATGCTTCCCGGCACCAGCGGACTCGAACTGGCCCGGCGCCTTCGCCGCGAAGAGCTGTCGCGGGAGATCCCGATCATCATGCTCACCGCCCGCGGCGAGGAAATGGACCGGGTCAACGGCCTCGAGGCCGGCGTCGACGACTACGTGATCAAGCCCTTCTCCACCCGGGAGCTCATCGCCCGCATCAAGGCGGTGCTGCGCCGCAGCCAGGGCGACGACGGCTCGGGCGTGGTCGAGCTCGGCGGGTTGCGCATCGACGGCCCCGCCCATCGCGTGTTCGCGGGGGAGGATGCCGTGCCCATCGGCCCGACCGAATATCGCCTGCTCTTCTTCTTCATGACCCACCCCGAGCGCGTCTATTCGCGCGCCCAGTTGCTCGACCACGTCTGGGGCGGCAGCGTGTACGTGGAGGAACGCACCGTCGACGTGCACATCCGCCGCCTGCGCAAGACGCTGGAACCCTGGAAGCTCGACGAGATGGTGCAGACCGTCCGCGGCGCGGGCTACCGCTTCTCCGCCAATACCTGAGGCCGGCGGAGCGGCGCTAGGCTGTCGCGGCGCGGTCGCGCTATGGTGCGATCCACCAGACCGACACCGGCCGATCCGTCATGCCCCAACCTTTCCCGACTTCCTGGCGATTACCCGCCGCCTGCGCCGCCCTGCTCGCGTCGGGCGCGCTGGCGGGCGCGGCGGCAGGTTCGATGTCGACGGGCGTGGCGGTGGTCGCCGTCGTCGAAATCGTCGCGCTGCTGTCGCTGTTTCGTCATAAGCCGGGGCCAATGTTGCAAACGCCTACCACGCCCCATCCCGAGCATGACCGTCTCATGACCCGCACCCGACGTATCGCTTCCCGACTGCGCGACCTGCGTAGCGCGGCCGGGACCCTCCCCGACGCCGTGGTCCTGCTGGACCACTCGCAGCACGTCCGCTGGTTCAATCACGCGGCGGAGGAACTGCTGGGCCTGAAGCGTCCGCGCGACCGGGGCCGTCTCATGGGCGACCTGCTGCGCAACACCGACCTCAACGACTGGTGGGCCGACGGTGCCCGCGAACCGCTCAACGACGTCACCTCGCCGGGTCATGCCAATCGGCACGTCACGGCCACCCTGCTGCCGTTCGGCAGCCGGCAGCGCCTGCTGCTGGCCCGCGACACGAGCCACCTCACCCGCCTGGAACAGATCCGCCGCGACTTCGTCGCCAACGTCTCGCACGAACTGCGCACGCCGCTGACCGTGATCCACGGTTACCTGGAGCTGCTCGATCCGGAAGACGTGCCCGAACTGGCGCCGGTGCTCGACGAAATGCGCGCGCAGTCCAAGCGCATGGGCCAGATCGTCGAAGACCTGCTCACCCTTTCGCGCCTGGAAACCCAGGACCACGTGGCGGAGGAACACGTGCAGATGGCCCCGCTGCTGGCCAGCCTGCGCAAGGAAGCCGAGGCGCTCAGCCAGGGCCGCCATACCGTCACGCTCGACGTCGCCTCCTCCGCCGACCTGCTCGGCTCGCCCAAGGACCTGCACAGCGCCTTCTCCAACTTGGTGAGCAACGCCGTCCGCTACACGCCCACCGGCGGCCGCATCGCGATCCGCTGGGCACCCTCGGCCAGCGACGGCGCCACGTTCTCGGTACAGGACACCGGTTTCGGCATCCCGGCCGCGCACATCGCCCGACTCACCGAACGCTTCTACCGCGTGTCCTCGAGCCGCTCGCGCGATTCGGGCGGTACCGGCTTGGGCCTGTCCATCGTCAAGCACGTGCTCAACCTGCACCAGGCCCGCCTATCCATCGAGAGCGAACCGGGCAAGGGCTCGACCTTCGCCTGCGTTTTCGGGCCCGATCGCCTCGTGCACGGATCGCACCCGCTGGAAGCGACGATCGCGGGAGCGCAGCGGTAACCGGATGGCGCGGGCATCCCGACGACTTGCTGCGACGCCGCTTTCCGTCATGATGACCGATGCGCCACCATCGGCCGCCATGAAAGGAAAAAAGCAGCACATGAGCGCCACCGTCGACCTCGACGCACCCGAGCTTTACATCAACCGCGAACTGGCCGCGCTGGAATTCAACTTCCGCGTGCTGGCCCAGGCGCGCGATCCCGACGTGCCGGTGCTCGAGCGTCTTCGTTTCCTGACCATCGTCAGCAACAACCTCGACGAGTTCTTCGAAGTGCGCGTGGCGGTGCTCAAGCACAAGCACGCGCTGGGCGCCGCCCTTCCGGGCGCGGATGGCCTGTCGTCCGGCGAGATCCTCGCCCGCATACGCGAGCGCGCGCTGGCCCTGGTGGCCGAGCTTTACGACATCTGGCGCGACGAGCTCGGTCCCGCGCTCGAGAACGAAGGCATCCGCTACCTCACCCACGACCGCTGGACCGACAAGCAGCGGCGCTGGCTGCTGGGCTATTTCCAGAACGAGATCATGCCGGTGCTTTCGCCGCTGGGGCTCGATCCGGCGCATCCGTTCCCGCGCATCCTCAACAAGACGCTCAACCTCGCCGTGGTGCTCAAGGGTCGCGACGCCTTCGGTCGCGAGGGGCACATGGCGCTGGTGCGCGCGCCGCGTTCGCTGCCACGCATCATCCACCTTCCCGAGGAAGTCTCCGGCGTCGACGGCGATTTCGTGTTCCTGGCCGAGGTGCTGCAGGCCTTCGCCGACGAGATCTTCCCCGGCTTCCAGGTGTGCGCCAGCCATCAGTTCCGCGTTACCCGCAACAGCGAACTGGTGGTCGAGGAGGCCGAGGTCGAGAACCTCGCCCAGGCGCTCAGCGAAGAACTGGCCGGTCGCGGCTATGCGCGCCCCGTGCGACTGGAGGTGGGCGCGGATTGCCCGCGCGCGATCACCGACATGCTGATCGAGAACTTCCAGCTGGAAGATGCCGACGTCTACCGCTGCGACGGCCCGGTCAACATCATCCGCGCCAGCCAGATCTACGACCAGGTGGACCGGCCCGAGCTGAAATACCCGCGATTCACCCCGCGCCTTTCGCCCGCGTTCGGCAAGGGCGTGAACGAGTTCGACGTGCTCGGCACGCGCGACGTGCTGATGCACCATCCCTACGAATCGTTCGCGTCGGTGGTCGAACTGCTGCGCCGCGCCTCGCAGGATCCCGGCGTGCTGGCGATCAAGCAGACCCTGTACCGCGCGGGCAAGGACTCCCCGCTGGTCGACCTGCTGGTGGACGCCGCACGCAACGGCAAGGACGTCACCGTGGTGATCGAGCTGCGCGCGCGCTTCGACGAGGAAGCCAACATCGGCCTCGCCAACCGCCTGCAGGAAGCCGGCGTGCAGGTGGTCTACGGCGTGGTGGGCTACAAGACCCACGCCAAGATGCTGCTCATCGTCCGTCGCGAAGCCGGCACGCTGCGCCGCTACGTGCACCTGTCCACGGGCAACTACCACGCCGGAAACAGCCGCGGCTACACCGACATCGGCCTGATGACCTCCAACCCCGAGATCGGCGAGGACATCCACAAGGTATTCCAGCAGCTGTCGGGCCTGGGTCCGATGATCCAGCTCAAGCGCCTGCTGCATTCTCCCTTCACCCTCTACAGCAGCGTGATGGGCAAGATCGAACGCGAGATCGCGCACGCCGAGGCCGGCCGTCCCGCCCGCATCGTCGCCAAGCTCAACGCGCTCAACGAAGCGCACGTGGTGGAGGCGCTGTATCGCGCCTCGCGCGCGGGCGTGAGCATCGACCTCATCATCCGCGGCGCGTGCACGCTGCGCCCGGGCATTCCCGGCGTGTCGGACAACATCCGCGTGCGTTCGATCGTCGGCCGCTTCCTCGAACACAGCCGCGTCTACTGGTTCGCCAACGACGGCGAACCGGAGCTGTACTGCGCCAGCGCCGACTGGATGGAGCGCAACCTCATGCGCCGCATCGAAATCGGCGTACCCATCCTCGAACCCGCGCTGGCCGAGCGCGTGTACGCCGAGACGCTGGACAACTACCTGCGCGACAACACGCAGGCGTGGCTGCTCGGCGCCGACGGCCGCTACACGCGCAGCGAACCGGCCACCGGGGAGGCACCCCACAGCGCCCAGCAGGCGCTCCTGGCCAGATACTGCGGGTGACACGGCGCATCCTGCTCCTGTCGGTGTCCGCCGGAGCCGGCCACGTGCGCGCGGCCGATGCGCTCGATGCCACCGTCAAGGCGCTGGCCGCCGAAGGGCACGACGTCGAGGCCGGCCACCTCGACGTCATGGATTACGTGCCTTCGAGCTTCCGGCGTATCTACGCCGATTTCTACCTGGGCCTCATCACGCACTATCCTCGCCTGTGGGGCATGCTCTACCGCATCACCGACGACACCCGTCCCGAAGCCATCACCCAGCGCATGCGCCGCACCATCGAGCGGCTCAACACGCACCGGCTGCGCGCGGCCATCGCCGACTTCGCGCCCGACGCCATCGTCTGCACGCACTTTCTTCCGGCCGAGATGCTCATGCGGCAGATCCGCAAGGGCCGCGTCAAGGCGCCGGTATACCTGCAAGTGACCGATTTCGACCTGCACCGCATGTGGGTGGTACCGGAGATGGCGGGCTACTTCGCCGCCAGTCCCGAGATCGCCCACCGCATGCGTGCGGTGGGCCTGCCCGCCGATCGCGTGCATACCACGGGCATTCCCGTGATGCCCGCGTTTGCCGAAGCACACGACCGCCGCGCGCTCGCCACCACGTTCGGCCTCGATCCGGCGATGCCCACCTACCTGGTGATGGGGGGCGGAGCCGGCGTCGGCGCGCTCGACACGCTGGCCGATACCCTGCTCGCTTCCGCCGACGGGTTCCAACTGGTGGTGCTGGCCGGTCGCAACGCCGAGATGCTCGAGCGGCTTCGGCACCTTGCCGCCACCAGGCACGCCGGGCGCCTGTTTCCCCAGGGTTACACCCATCACGTGGAGCGGCTGATGGCGTGCAGCGACCTGGCGATCACCAAGCCGGGTGGCCTGACGACGTCCGAATGCCTCGCGATGGGTCTGCCGATGATCGTCAACGCGCCCATCCCCGGCCAGGAGGAGCGCAACGCCGACTACCTGCTCGAGCAGGGCGCGGCGTGGAAGGCCATCGACGGCGTAGCCCTGGGCTGGCGCCTGCGCGAGTTGCGCGACGAGCCCGGCCGGCTCGCGGCCATGGCCGCCCGGGCGCGCGCCATCGGGCGGCCGCACGCGGCACGCAACGTGATCGACGCCGTGCTGGCCCGGCTGGACGCTTCATGAGCCATTCGCCACGCCGCCGCGTGGCCGCCGTGCTGGCGACCGCGGGGTTCACCCTGCTGCTGGCCTTCTTTTTCGCCCACGTGGAGGTCGAGATCGAAGGACCGCACGGCTGGGCCACGAGCCTGCCCACCTGGCGCATCGAAAACCATTGGCTGCTCGATCTGCTGTGGGGCGGCCGCCCGATGACCGGCTACCACGCCTGGGTCTTTCCCTTCATCGCCCTGTTCTTTCACTTCCCGATGATCTTTCGCGGCTTCTGGAGCTGGCGGGCACAGGTGCGCATCGTCGCCTGCGTGATGCTGTTCTGGGTCGCGGAGGATGGCCTGTGGTTCATCCTGAACCCGGCTTTCGGCCTGGCCCGCTTCGATCCGGCCAACGTGCCCTGGCACCGCCACTGGTGGGGGCCCGCGCCGACGGATTACTGGGTCTTCGGTTTCCTGTGCATCCTGCTCTTCGCCCTCTCGGCCATGCCCAAGCCCCGCAAGCAGGCCGTCGCACCGTCGCAAGCCGGCGCCCACGGCGGGGCGGCCGGGTCATAGCCCGTCGCTCGCACCGGTGCGACATGTGGCTATGCCATCTTCTCCGCTTGCATGACAGAATCCCCTTAGAACCTGCCGCGGATATTTCCCTTGCCCACATCAGGTAAGTCCCAGATCAACGACGGTGAACTGCTCGCCGCCGTCGACCTCGGCTCCAACAGCTTCCACATGGTGGTGGCCCGCTACGAACACGGCGAGCCCCGTGTGATCGACCGCCTGCGCGACTCCGTGCGCATGGCCGTGGGCCTGCGCCCCGACGGCACGCTCGATGCGAACCATCGCGCGGCCGCCCTCGCGAGCCTCGCCCGCTTCGGCCAACGCATCGCGGGGATTCCCGCCCTGCACGTGCGCGCGGTGGCCACCAACACGGTGCGCCGGCTCGCCTCGCCGCACGCGTTTCTTTCCGCCGCCGAAGCCGCACTGGGCCACCCGGTCGAAATCGTCTCCGGACGCGAGGAAGGGCGACTGATCTTCCTCGGCGCCTCGCACGACCTGCCCGCGTCGCGCGACCACCGCCTGGTGATCGACATCGGCGGCGGCAGCACCGAGTTCATCATCGGGCGCGGCACGTCGCCGATGCTCACCGAAAGCGTGCAGGTGGGCTGCATCGCCACGACGATGCGTTTCTTTCCGGGCGGGAAGATCACCCGCAAGCGCTGGCAGAAGGCCCGCCGCGAAATCGGCGTGCTCCTCCAGCAGTTCTCCGAGGATTATCGCGACGCCGGCTGGGCCGATGCCTACGGCTCGTCGGGCACCGCCAAGGCGATCGGCTCCGTCGTGCGCGCGATGAAGCTCTCCGACGACGGCATCACGCCCGACGCGCTGGCCGCGGTACGCGAAGCGCTCATCGAGCAGGGCTCGTCGGCCACGCTGAAACTGCCGGGGCTCGCCGAGGATCGCGCGGAAGTGTTCGCCGGCGGCGTGGCGATCTTCGAAGCGGCCTTCGAGGCGCTGGGCATCGAACGCCTGCGCGTGTCCGAAAGCTCCATGCGCGAAGGCCTGCTGTGGGACCTCATCGGCCGTTCGGCCGGCACGGACCCGCGCATGGCCAGCATCGAGTCCCTGGCCGGTCGCTACGGGGTCGATCGCGCACAGGCGCGCCGCGTCGAGACCACGGCGCTGTCGTTCTTCGACCAGCTCGCCAAGGTATGGAAGCTCGACGACGACGCCCGCGAGTGGCTGCTCTGGGCGGCACGCGTGCACGAACTGGGCCTGGCCATCGCACACAGCCAGCACCAGCGGCACGGCGCGTACATCCTGCGCCACGCCGACCTGGCCGGTTTCTCGCGACAGGAACAGCAACTGCTTGCCGCCATCGTCGAATCCCATCGCCGCAAGCCGGAGAAATCGGTGATCACCGCCCTGCCGGCGCGCTATCGCGCACTGGCCCGGCACATCACGGCCATCCTTCGCCTGGGCGTTCTGTTCCGCCGCGCCCGCCGCGCCGAGGCGCTGCCGCGCATCCGCGTGGCGGCCACGCGCCAGCGCCTGCGCATCTCGCTTCCCGCCGACTGGCTCGACCAGCATCCGTTGACCGAGGCCGACCTCGAACAGGAGCGCGAGCCCATGGCCGAACTCGGCCTGGAACTGGACATCGTCAGCGAATGAACGGGTTCAGGGGATTCGGAGCAAAGGGGGGTATCATGGCGGGATTGTCCAGCCGTCATCGCCGGTCCGCCATGCTCAGAACCGCTTTCGCCGCCCTCCTTCTCGCCCTGCCCGGCATCGCGCCGGCGCAACAGGCAGCCAAGCCGGAAGCCTCGGCGCAGGGGCCGGTGGAACATCCCCGGGTCGTCATGCACACCACCCAGGGCGACTTCACCATCGAGCTGTACCCGGAGAAAGCGCCCAAGAGCGCCGCCAATTTCCTCCAGTACGTGCGCGACGGGTTTTACGACGGCACCGTGTTCCATCGCGTGGTCGACGGCTACATGGTGCAGGGCGGCCTCTACAGCCGCGATCTCACCCAGCGCCGCACGCGCGCGCCGATTCCGAGCGAGGCCGACAACGGACTGTCCAACCTGCGTGGCACGGTGGCCGTGGCGCGTGGCGCCGATCCCAATTCGGGCACGTCGCAATTCTTCGTCAACCTCGTGGACAACCGCCGCCTCGATTACGTGAGCAACCAGAGCGGCCTCACCTGGGGCTTCGCGGTGTTCGGCAAGGTGGTCAGCGGCATGGACACCATCGACAAGATCGCCAAGTTGCCCACGCGTGCGCAAGGCCCCTTCGTGGGCGACGTGCCCAACCCGCTGGTGATCATCGACTCGGCCAGCGTCGTGGGCGAGGAAAAGGCCGCTCCGGCCGCCGCCTCGAGCAGCAAGGCACCGGCGGCGGCCGCGCCCGCCCCGGCCAAACCCGTGACCGCGCCGAAGAAGAAGGCCGACAAGCCGAAGGCCGCATGAGCACGCTGTTCATCGCCGACCTTCACCTGGACGAGGCGCGTCCGCGGATCACCGAACTCTTCGAGCGCTTCCTCATTTCCGACGAAGCCCGCTCGGCCAGGGCGTTCTACATCCTGGGCGACCTCGTCGAGGCCTGGATCGGCGACGACGACGACGCCGAACTCCCCACGCGCATCGCCCATGCCACCCGCGCGCTCCACGACGCCGGCGTGCCCGTGTACTTCATGGCGGGCAACCGCGATTTCCTGCTGGGCCATGCTTTCGCCGAACGCGCGGGCATGACCTTGCTCGACGACGGCACCGTGCACGACGTCGAAGGCACGCCCACCCTGCTCATGCACGGCGACGTGCTCTGCACCGATGACGTCGAATACCAGGCCGTGCGCGCCCAGGTGCGTACCGACGCCTGGAAGCGGCAGATTCTTTCGATGCCGCTGGAAGCGCGCCGGGCGTTCGCCGCCAAGGCACGCAGCGACAGCAAGTCGCGCACCGGTCGCATCGACGAGACGATCATGGACGTGAACCAGGGCGCCGTGGAAAGCGCCATGCGCGATGCGGGCGTGCATCGCCTCGTGCACGGGCATACGCACCGGCCGGCCGTTCACGACTTCGCGCTTGACGGCGTCGCGGCCCAACGCATCGTGCTGGGGGACTGGTACGACCACGGATCGGTGTTGCGGATCGACGGGGATGTCGTCGAGTTGCGTGGGCTGACGTTGCCTTAGCCGAAAGCCGATGCGGCACCGAGGTTTCCTCGGACGCAAGGCGCTGGGTTCCTGCCTGCGCAGGAACGACGTGAGGTGGGTTTGCAGGTAGCGGTAAATCTTGCTGCTTGTCGTTCAGGCAGGAACCCAGCGCCTCGCGCACGAGGGAGCGACAGCGCCTCATCGGCTCGTGCAGGTCACCCCAACGTACCCAACCAAGCAAGCTCCGAATCGGAAAACCCCGCCGCCCGCCGCGCATCGAGATTGAACGGCCCGCGCAACGAACCGTTCATGTAATCGGCGAGCAACTGCGCGAACGTCGCCTCGGGCTCGAGGCCATCACGCTCGCAGCAATGATGGAACCAGCGCGTGCCGGCGGCCACGTGGGCCACCTCTTCGCGCAGGATCACTTCGAGGATCGCCACCGTGCGTTCGTCGCCCTGTTGGCGCAGCCGCTCCATCATGCCCGGCGTCACGTCGAGACCGCGCGCTTCGAGCACACGCGGTACCAGCGCCATGCGCGCCGTGTCGCTGTGGGCCGTCTTCTCGGCCATGTCCCACAGGCCATTGTGCGCGTCGAAATCGCCGTAGGCGTGACCCAGTTCGGCCAATCGCCCCGACAACATCGTGAAGTGACGCGCCTCGTCGTTGGCGCATGCCGCCCAGTCGCGGTAGTACGCATCGGGCTTGCCGCGAAAGCGGTACACCGCATCCCAGGCCAGGTCGATGGCGTTGAATTCGATGTGCGCGATGGCATGCACCAGCGCGGCGCGGCCTTCCGGCGAACCCAGGCCACGCTGCGACAGATCCCGTGGCGATACGAGGCGCGGACGCTCGGGACGTCCCGGCAAGCCGATGGGAAGCGCTTCGGGAGACGCGGCATCCGGCCGCAGCAGGCCCTGCTGAAGGGCCTCCCATGTATCGAAGGTGAGCCTCACTTTTTCGGCCGGGTCGGCCGCATCGAGGCAACGGCGGGCGGCCGCGTGGAGATCGCGCATCACGGCCGCCCCGACCTCAGGCGCTACGGCGCTCGTTCTTGGCCGAGTCCGAGCGCATGGCCTCCTGCTGCTGCAGGAAGTCGCGATCGAGCCCGGTGACGTATTCGCCGGAGAAGCACGAGGTATCGAACGTCTTGAGGTCCTCGTTGCCGTCGGACACCGCCCAGATCAGGTCGTCGAGATCCTGGTAGATCAGCCAGTCGGCACCGAGGGCCTTTTCGATGTCTTCCACGGTGCGGCCGGCGGCGATCAGCTCGGAGGCGGCCGGCATGTCGATGCCGTAGACGTTCGGGAAGCGCACCGGCGGCGCGGCGGACGCGAAGTAGACGTTCTTCGCGCCGGCATCGCGGGCCATCTGGATGATCTGGCGCGACGTGGTACCGCGCACGATGGAGTCGTCGACCAGCAGCACATTCTTTTTGCGGAATTCGAGTTCGACCGTGTTGAGCTTGCGGCGCACGGATTTCACCCGCTCGCCCTGCCCCGGCATGATGAAGGTGCGGCCGACGTAGCGGTTCTTCACCAGGCCCTCGCGCATCGGCACGCCCAGTGCCTGCGCCAGCGAGCTGGCCGCCGTACGCGAGGTGTCGGGAATGGGGATCACCGCGTCGATGCCGTGGTCCGGGCCGCGCTCACGGAGGATCTTCTCGGCCAGCTTCTCGCCCATGCGCAGGCGCGCCTTGTAGACCGAGACGTCTTCCATCATCGAATCGGGACGCGCGAGGTAGACGTACTCGAAGATGCACGGCGCATGCACCGCGCCTTCGGCGCAACGGCGTGCGTGCAGCTCGCCGCCCTCGGTGACGATCACCGCCTCGCCCGGCTCGATGTCGCGCACGCGCTTGAAGCCGAGCACGTCGAGGGCCACCGACTCGGAAGCGATGGCGTATTCGCGGCCTTCGGGCGTGACGCGCTCGCCGAGCACCAGCGGACGGATGCCGTTGGGATCGCGGAACGCGATGAGGCCGTAGCCGAGCACCAGGGCGATGCAGGCGTAACCGCCCTTGGCGCGGGCATGCACGCGCGATACCGCGGTGAACACATGGTCGGGCGTGAGGTCGCCGCGGTCGTCCACCTGCAGTTCGTGCGCCAGCACGTTGAGCAGCACTTCGGAATCGGAGTCGGTATCGATGTGGCGACGATCGTCCTCGAACATCTCGCGACGCAACGTCTCGGTGTTCACGAGGTTGCCGTTGTGCGCGAAGGCGATGCCGTAGGGCGAGTTCACATAGAACGGCTGCGCCTCCTCGGTGCCTTCCGAGCCCGCCGTGGGATAACGGCAATGGCCGATGCCGATGCGTCCGCGCAGCTTGCTCACGCCGGCCGAGTTGAAGACATCGCGGACCAGCCCCGCACCCTTGTGCAGGCGCAGGCGTGCGCCGTCCACGGTGGCGATGCCGGCGGCATCCTGCCCGCGATGTTGCAGGACGGTCAGGCCGTCATACAGGGCCGATGCCACTTCCGTGGTACCGACGATGCCGATGATTCCGCACATGGGAGGTGTCTTCCTACAAGGAGGCCGAGGTGGATGACCCGGCTGGTTGATCGGTGTGTCGTTGCGTGGGCGACTGACCGGGGATCGTCAGGTCGCGGAGTTTCATCAGGTCGTCCCGGCTCGGGAGCTGGACGTCCGGCATTTTAATGTTTTGCAGCGCCGCCGGGGGATGCAGGTATTCACGCACGTTGGGCGGCACCTGCCGCCCTAGCCACTCCGCCGGCCCGGCGAACTGGGCCAACATCGCGGATTGCCGCCACCAGGGGTCGTTGGGCAACGGCGTGAAATTGAGCATGAACACCACGAGGCTCACGATCAGGATGCCCCGCACCAGGCCGAACATCATGCCGAACAGGCGATCCGGGCCGCCCACGCCGGTTCGGGCGACGAGCCGTGACACCAGGAAACGCACCATCCCGCCGATCACCAGCACGCCGACGAAGCACAGGCCGTAGCCGATGCCCACCCGCGCCATGGGCAGCGAGATGGACGACTCGAAGCGCTGGGCCAGCACGGGTCCGAAGGTCCACGCCGCCCAGAACGCCACCACCCAGATCACCAGCGAAAGCACTTCGGAGATGAGGCCCCGGGCGAGGCCGATCAAGACCGAAAGGAAAAGGACTATCAGAATGACGTAGTCGGCCCAGTTCATCGCTCTCCCTCCCCGGCCATGGTCGTGGCGGGCCCCTTAGGGCGCCGTCACCACGACGCCGTCGAGGCCGACCTTGGCCTTGATCTGGTCTTTGAGGCGAACCGCGTCGTCGCGCTGTGCCTGCGGGCCCGCGCGCACGCGCCACAGCTTCGCGCCGCCGCTGGAGGCGATGCTGTCGACGTACCCAGGGATACCGGCGCCACGGAGTTTGTCCTGCAGGCGGGTGGCTTCGACCTGACTGCTGACCGCAGCCACCTGCACGGCGAATCCACCGGCACGGGGAGCGCTAGCCGGCACGGCGGCAGCCGCCGCCGGAGGGGCGGCCGCCGGACGCGCCGGGGCCGGGGCATCGGCGGTGGCCGTGTCGGCCTTGCCCGACAGCGACGCGGGGGCCCCCGGTACGGCGGCGGTGATCTTCAGGCGTGCCGCCTCGGCGGCGGCGCGGGTCTCGAACGGACCGGCATTGACGCGGGTCAGCGCCTTGCCGCCCTGATTGACGGAAGCCGTGGTGACCGGATAGCCCAACGCGCGCACTTTCTGCACGAGGGCGTCGGCCTTGGAGCGGTCGGCGTAGGCACTGAGGTTGAGCGAATAGCTGCCGCGGGCGGCGGTGCCCGGGGCGGCGGCGGGCTGCGTGGCCGCAGCCGCCTGGGCCGGGGGAACGGTGGTCTTCACCGGCTTCGCCGCCGTCGTGGCGGGCTTCGCGGGCGCGGTCGCGAGATCCTCCGGCAGCGCATCGGCGGGCTTGCGCGAGGCGATGTCGACCGACGCGAGGCGATTGCCGGACGCGGGCGGCGTCACGGCGGCCGGCCGGACGCTGGCCGTCGGCGCCGGCGCCGGCGTGGCGACCGGCTGCGGCGCGGATACGGCGCCCGTGCCGTTGGGCGACACATCCAGCGTGCGTGCCTGCAGTTCGCGATCGGGGGCCGGCGGGATGGCCAGGCTCACCGACTGCTCGGCGTCGCCCTTCGGTGGCGTACTGGAGAAGAACATCGGCACGATCAGGACCGCGAGAGCGATCAGGACGGCGGCACCCAGCAGGCGTGTTTTCAATGAAGTCTCCATACGACCGTCGCAAAGCGGATCGCGGCGATTATAACCGGCAATGGGCGACCCTCGGCGCCCATTGCCGTCGGCGCGTTCACCTACGTCGAGGCCAGAGCCGCGCCGGCGACGAAGAACGAACCGAACAGGAGCAGCACGTCGTCGTCGCCCGCCGCCTCCCGCGCGGCGGCCCAGGCGGGCGACACCGTGGGGAAGACGGTGTGCGCCGCACCGGGCAGCACCGTCGCCAGGCTTTCCGCCAGTGCGGCGGCGGGGAGACCGCGGGGCGTGTCGCGGTCCAGTCCGGCGAGATACCAGTGCGACACGCGTGTGCCGAGCGCGGCGATCACGCCGGCCGTGTCCTTGTCCGAAAGCGCACCATAGACGGCCAGCACGCGCCCCCGCCGTGGCGTGGCGTCGATCCATTCGGCGAGTGCTCGCGCGGCCTGAGGGTTGTGCCCCACGTCGACCAGGGTGAGCGGCCGCTCCGCCACGGGTTGCAGGCGACCGGCCACGCGCACGTCACGCAAGGCCTGCGCGATGGCGCCCGCCGGCACGTCGAGGCGCGGGCGCAGCGCATGCAGCGCCGCGATGGCCGCCGCGGCATTGGCGTATTGCACGGGCGCGTCCAGCGCCGGGCGAGGCAGCCCGTACAGCGTGCCGTCGCGATGCGACCAGCGCCACGCGCCGTCGTCGTCGATTCCCACCGCATAGGCCTCTCCCGCGCGCTCGATACGCGCGCCGATTCCCCTAAGCGCATCCAGCAGGCCGAGGGGCGGCTCGAGTTCGCCGACGATGGCCGGCGCATCCGCGCGTGCGATGCCCGCCTTCTCGCGACCGATGCTGTCGCGATCGCCGCCGAGCCAGGCCTGGTGGTCGAGATCGATGGTGGTGATCACGGCCACGTTGGCGTCGACGATGTTCACCGCATCGAGTCGCCCGCCGAGGCCGACCTCGAGGATGGCGACGTCGAGCCCCGCGCGTGCCATCAGGTCGAGCGCGGCCAGGGTGCCGAACTCGAAGTAGGTCTGCGGTATCTCGCCCCGCGCCGCCTCGATGCGCTCGAAGGAGGCCACCAGGGCATCGTCGGAGGCGTCCCGCCCCTCGATGCGAATGCGCTCGTTGTAACGCAACAGGTGCGGCGAGGTGTAGCAGCCCACACGGTAGCCCGCCTCGCGCAGCATGCCTTCGAGCAGGGCCACCGTGGAGCCCTTGCCGTTGGTGCCGCCGACGGTGACCACGATGGGTGCCGGGCGTGGCGAGCCCATGGCACGCCAGACGGCGCCGACGCGCTCCAGGCCCATGTCGATGCCGACCGTGTGGACGCTTTCCTGATAGGCGAGCCATTCGGCGAGTGAGCGGGTCATGCGGGAACCTTCGCGCGATCGATCGCGCGCATCCAGAAGTCGAGGGTGTGTTCGCTGGCGCCTTCGTCGCCGCGCTCCTTCCATGAAAGCGTACAGGCCATGCCCGATGCCGGCGCGTAGCCGCGGCTTCGCCAGAAAGCGTCATGGCCGCGATGGCCGGCCGGGGCCCGCGGATCCGCCGCATCGCGCCGCACCGAGCAGAACGCCGTCCAGCCGAAGGCGCCGCATGCGCGGGCGTGCGCCTCGCGTGCGTCGAAAAAGGCATGGCCCACGCCGCGCCCGCGCCATGGCGCCAGCAGCACCGACTCGCCGAAGTAGAACACCTCGTCGAGCGCCAGGCCCCGCTCGTGGAACGGCCGGTGGAAGGCCTCGCCGTCGTCCGCCAGCGGGATGCCGGTGGACGCGCCCACCACTCCGCCGCGCGCGTCGCGCGCCACCACGCAGATGGCCCGCGGCGAGGCGGCATACCGGGCGAGGTAATCCCGTTCGTAGGCCTCGTCGCCGTCATACAGATACGGCCAGTCGCGGAAGACCGCGATACGCAGCGCCGCCAGCTCGGCGATCACCGGCAGGATATCGGTGCCCACGTGGATGCCGATGGCGATCCCGGGTGTGTGTCGCATGGCGGAAAGCCCAACGAAAGAGGCGTGAAGCTTAATGATGTCACCGACTGCGTGCACGCCGGCGCGCCGTCCCTTGCCGAGGTCGTCGTCCCATGTTCGCGCCGTGGTCCCACCTGGTCGATGCAACGAGCATCCACGCCGTCGTCCCGTTCCTGCACCTGCTGCACCTGGACGGCCTGGCCGGCGACCCGCGCGAGATCGCCGAAGCCATCCTCATCTCGCTGTTGCAGGTGGGCATCATCGCCTTTCTGTTCCGCCCGCTCGAATCGGTGATTCCCGCGGAACGGTGGACGCACCGCCGACTCACGCGCGTGGACTGGCAATACACCCTGATGATGCTGCTGGGCATCTTCCCGATGTTCAGCTACCTGGTGCTCACGCCGATCAGCCATTACTTCGGTGGCGGCGACGACTCGCCCGGCGATACGTCGCTGCTCGGCATCACCCATCTGATCCCGGCCCTGGCGAACCATCCGCTGCTGCTCTTCATCGTCTATTACGCCATCTACGACCTGGTCTACTACTGGATGCATCGCCTGCAGCATGCCCTGCCCTGGTGGTGGGCCTTGCACAGCATGCACCACAGCACGCGGCAGATGAGCTGCTGGACGAACGACCGCGGCAGTCTCGTCGACGGCTTCCTGCAATCGATGGTGCTGGCGGGCGTCGGCGTGGTGATCGGCGTGGCGCCCGTGGACTTCGCCTGGCTGATGCTGGCGGGCGAGCTGGTGCAGAACTTCTCCCACGCCAACGTGCGCGTGCGCTTCGGGCCCGTGTTCGACCGCGTGCTGGTCTCGCCGGTGTTCCATCGCCTGCACCACATGCTGGTGGACCCGGACCGTCCCACCCTGCACAACTGCAATTTCGGCCAGGTGTTCTCGATCTGGGACGTGGTCTTCGGCACGGCGCTCTACGGCGAGCCCATCCGGCCCACCGGCGTGGGCGATCCGATGGTGGACGCGGACAACGACAAGGGCCTGGTCGGGCTGCACTGGGCGGCGTTCCGGCGGTTCTGGGGGGCGGTCACCTGCAAGGCCGGATGGATGCTCGGCGACGTGGCGTTCGGCGAAGATTACCGGCCGGTATCGGTCAAAGACATCGACCTGCATGAGCTGGAAGCGGGACGTGGTCTGACGAGAAAAACCGAACCCTTCGTCGAACCCCTATCGCGGACAGGGTCCGCTCCCACCGCTCCGTAGGAAAGCCGGCTGCCGCAGGGCGGGAGCGGACCCTGTCCGCGATGGGCCCGGCTACAATGCCGCCCATGGCCATCCAGACCCCCACCCGCAAGCCCCTCCCCATCGAAGTGCGCGGCAGCGCCAGCCAGCCGCTCGGCATGAGCGCCACGCAGTTCCTTCGCGACTACTGGCAGAAACGCCCGCTGCTCATCCGCAACGCCTTCCCCGGTTTCGAGCCCCCGATCCAGCCCGACGACCTCGCCGGCCTGGCCTGCGAGGAAGGCGTGCTGTCGCGCCTCATCGTCCACGACGAAAAGCGCGACCGCTGGACGGTGAAGACCGGCCCGTTCGACGAGGCCCAGTTCGGCAAGACGCCGAAGCGCGACTGGACCCTGCTCGTGCAGGACGTCGACAAGTGGGATACCGACGTCGCGGCGCTGCTGGATACGTTCGCTTTCCTGCCGACCTGGCGCGTCGACGACATCATGATCTCCTACGCCGAGGAAGGCGGCGGCGTGGGTGCGCACGTCGACCAGTACGACGTGTTCCTGCTGCAGGGCCTCGGCCAGCGCCACTGGGCCATCAGCGACGCCCCCGACGCACCGCTCGACTTCCGCGACGACGTGGAACTGAAGCAGCTGAAGACTTTCGAGCCCACGCACGAATGGCTGCTCGAACCGGGCGACATGCTCTACCTGCCGCCCGGCGTGCCGCACGACGGCGTGGCCATCGGCAACTGCATGACGTTCTCGGTGGGCATGCGCGCGCCCTCGCAGGCCGAACTCACCGGCGACCTCGCCGACTTCCTCGCCGAACGCATGCCCGACGAGCTGCGCTACACCGACCCCGACTTGACGCCCGCCAAACGCGCCGGCGAGATCGACGCGGCCGCGCTGAACCGGGTGCGCCAGGCCCTGCCCTTCGCCGCCGCGCTCGACCGCGAACTGCTCGCCGACTGGTTCGGCCGTTTCATCACCCGCTACCGCAACGCCCAGGAGCCGGTGGCGTCGCCCAAGCCGGTCACCGCCGCCGCGCTGGAAAAAGCGCTCGACGGCGGCGCCGGCATCGTTCGCCACCCCTACGCCCGGATCGCCTGGGTGCGCGGCCGCAAGGATGCCACCCTCTACGTAAGCGGCCACGCCTACGAATGCCCGGTCGACCTTGCCGAACGCCTCGCGGGCGAGCGCGACATCGCCTTCGACCGGCCGCCGACCGCCGCCGAGAAGGCGGTGCTGCTGGCCCTGGTCAACGACGGCATGGTGGCCGTGCGCAAGGGGCGCCGCCGGTGAGCGATACGGCGGACATGCGCCTGGAAGCCGGCGACCGCGCCGGCCTCGAGGCCGCCCATGTCCGCCTGCTCGCCCAGGCCCGCCACCGCGCCTGCCTCTATGTGCCGCTGCTCGAACCCGGCTTGCTCGACAGCGAGGCGGCGCTGGCCGAACTGCGCCGCCTGGCCACCGGCGGACGCCATGCCCGCGTGCGCATCCTCACCCACGACGCCAACCGCGCCCATCGCGACGGCCACCGCTTGCTCGCCCTCGTCCAGCGCCTGCCGACCGCCATGAGCATCCGGGTACCCACCGACGAGACCCACCTCGGCTATGGATCGGCCTTCGTCACCGACGAGGCCGGTGCGTTTCTGTTCAGGCCCGTGGCCGGTCGCTTCGACGCCGAGGGCGCCCTCGACCAGCCCGGCCAGACCTCTCGATTGACGGCCTATTTCGACGAAGTCTGGGAGCGGGCCGAGCCGGCCTGGGAGATAAGACCACTGGGCATCTGACGCAAGCCGGCCATGCGCGAATGGGTTGGCGCGGCAACGCAGCACGGGGCTATAATTAACGGATTCTTAGTGCCGCGTGGGGCATCCCCATGCCTTACGCGACACCCCGCCCTTGTCCGTCTGCCGGTGGTGACGTGAGCGCAAACCTGATCCGCGAGTTTTCCGAATCCTCCCAACTCGCCGGCGGAAACGCCGATTACGTAGAGCAAGTCTACGAAGCCTGGCTGGCCGATTCCGGCGCCGTCCCGGCCGAATGGGATGCCTATTTCAAGTCGTTCAAGGGCCGCGAGGCGGGTGACACCCCGCACTCCAGCGCCATCGCCCGCATCGAGGCCGCGCAGAAACAGCGCCGCGGCGCCGGTACGGCGACGGTCGCACCGGCCGACGACGCCTACGCGCGCAAGCAGGCCGGCGTGCTTCGTCTGCTCACCGCCTACCGCTCGCGCGGCCACCTCGCCGCGCAGCTCGATCCCCTCGGCCTCACCGCCCCGGACATCGACGCGCCGGACCTCGGCCTGGCCTTCCACGGCCTCTCCGACGCCGACCTCGACACCGAGTTCGACGCCGGCACGTTCGCCGGCGGCGGCCAGCGCCTGAAGCTGCGCGACCTGCTCGCGAAGCTCAAGAAGATCTACGCCGGCACCGTCGGCGCCGAATTCATGTACATCTCCGACTACGACCAGCGGGCGTGGATCTACAGCCGGCTGGAAAAGGCCGAAGGCAAGCCGAACCTGCAGAAAGCCGAGAGGGTCCGCGTCCTCGAGGCGCTCACCGCCGCCGAAGGCCTCGAGCGCTACCTGCACACCAAGTACGTCGGCCAGAAGCGCTTCTCGCTCGAAGGCGGCGACAGCCTCATCCCGATGGTCGACGACGTGGTCCGCGCCGCCGGCGACAACGGCGTGAAGGAAGTGGTCATCGGCATGGCCCACCGCGGCCGCCTCAACGTGCTGGTCAACATCCTCGGCAAGGCGCCCTCGCAGCTCTTCAACGAGTTCGAAGGCAAGTTCGAACACGACGACAGCCCGATCCACACCGGCGACGTGAAGTACCACATGGGCTTCTCCGCCGACGTCAAGACGCCGAACGGCGGCGTGCACGTGGCGCTGGCCTTCAACCCGTCCCACCTCGAAATCGTCAACCCGGTGGTGGCCGGCTCGGTGCACGCGCGCCAGATGCGCCGCCGCGACACCGCGCGCGAGAAGTCGCTGGCCGTGCTCATCCACGGCGACGCCGCGTTCGCCGGCCAGGGCGTCAACATGGAGCTCCTGCAGATGTCGCAGGCCCGTGGCTTCGCCATCGGCGGCACGCTGCACCTGGTGGTCAACAACCAGGTGGGCTTCACCACCTCCAAGCGCGAGGACGCCCGCTCGACGTTGTACTGCACCGACCTGGCCAAGATGGTCAATGCGCCGGTGTTCCATGTGAACGGCGACGATCCGGAAGCCGTGATCCAGGTCACCCGCCTGGCATACGAATTCCGCAAGCAGTTCAAGAAAGACGTGGTCATCGACCTGGTCTGCTACCGCCGCCACGGCCATAACGAGGCCGACGAGCCGGCGGCCACGCAGCCGCTGATGTACCAGGTGATCCGCAAGCGCCCGACCACGCGCGACCTTTACGCGCAGTCGCTCGTGAAGGACACCGTCATCGGCGCCGACGACGGCCAGAAGATGCTCGACGACTACCGCGGCCGCCTCGAGAAGGGCGAGCCGCTGATCTCGATCGATCCGAATCCGCAGCGCGACATCGCCGTCGACTGGACCCGTTTCCAGGGCAACAAGCTGTCGATGGACGTGAACACGGGCGTGTCGCGTGAAACGCTCGGCAAGGTGCTCGACACCATCCTCGACATTCCCTCCGACGTCACCCTGCATCCGCGCGTCGCCAAGATCTACGAAGACCGCCGCAAGATGGCCGCCGGCGAGCTGCCGGGCGACTGGGGCTTCGCCGAGAATCTCGCCTACGGCACGCTCATCGCCGAGGGCAGCGACCTGCGCGTGGTGGGCCAGGACGCCGGCCGCGGCACGTTCTTCCACCGCCACGCGGTGCTGCACGACCAGAAGAGCGACGACACCTACATGCCGTTGCGCAAGGTGCGTGACGGCGCCCGCGTGGAGGTGATCGACTCGCTGCTCTCCGAAGAGGCCGTGATGGCCTTCGAATACGGCGAAGCCACCACCTCGCCCGACCAGCTCACGATCTGGGAAGGCCAGTTCGGCGACTTCGCCAACGGCGCCCAGGTGGTGATCGACCAGTTCATCAGTTCCGGCGAAGCCAAGTGGGACCGCCTCTGCGGCCTGGCACTGTTCCTGCCGCACGGCTACGAAGGCCAGGGACCGGAGCACTCCTCCGCGCGCCTGGAGCGCTTCCTGCAGCTGTGCGCCATGGACAACATGCAGGTCTGCGTGCCCACCACGCCGGCCCAGGCGTTCCACATGATCCGCCGCCAGCAGGTGCGCCCCGTGCGCAAGCCGCTGATCGTGATGACGCCCAAGTCGTTGCTGCGCCACAAGCTGGCCGTCTCCACGCTCGACGAACTGGCCAACGGCAAGTTCCAGCTGGTGATCGGCGAGCACCGTGACGTCGCGGCCAAGAAGGTCAAGCGCGTGGTGCTCTGCTCGGGCAAGGTCTACTACGACCTCCTCGAAGACGCCGAGAAGCGCGGACTCAACGACGTGGCCATCGTCCGCGTCGAGCAGCTCTATCCGTTCCCGCGCACCGATGTCTCGGCCGAGCTGGAAAAATACCCCGCCGCCAAGGAAGTGGTGTGGTGCCAGGAAGAGCCGATGAACCAGGGCGCGTGGTTCCAGATCCGTCATCACCTGCAGGCCTGCGTCAACGCGAAGCAAAGCCTCTCGTACGCGGGCCGTTCGCGCTCGCCGTCGCCGGCCGCGGGCCATCTCAACACCCATATCGCCGAACAGACGGCGCTCGTCGAACAGGCGCTCGTCGCGCCGGTCGGCACCGATCACGCAGCGGAGTAAGACAAGCATGTCCATCGAAGTCAAAGTCCCGGTCCTGCCCGAGTCGGTCTCCGACGCGCTCATCGCCACCTGGCACAAGAAGGCCGGTGACGCCGTCAAGCGCGACGAAAACCTGCTCGACCTGGAAACCGACAAGGTCGTTCTCGAAGTACCGGCCCCGGTCGACGGCGTGCTGAAGGAAATCAAGTTCGAGGAAGGCGCCACCGTCACCAGCCAGCAGGTGATCGCGGTCATCGAGGAAGGCGCCGCCGCCGCGGCTCCGGTCCCGGCTCCCGCCCCGGCCGCCGCCGAAGCGCCCAAGGCCGAAAAGGCCGAGGCCAAGGAAGCCCCGAAGGGCGTCGACGAACTCTCCCCCGCCGGCCGCCGCGTCGCCGTGGAAGAAAACATCGACCCGTCCACCGTCGCCGGCACCGGCCGCGACGGCCGCGTGACCAAGGAAGACCTGGTCAACGCCGGCAAGGGTGGCACCGCGCCGACGGCTCCCGCCGCCCCGGCCGCCAAGCCCACGCCGGGTTCGCGTCCGGAAGAGCGCGTGCCGATGACCCGCATCCGCGCCCGCATCGCCGAGCGCCTGATGCAGTCGAAGAACTCGATCGCGATGCTCACCTCGTTCAACGAAGTGAACCTCGCCGAGGTGGTGAAGCTGCGCAAGAGCCTGGGCGAGCAGTTCGAAAAGGCCAACGGCGTCAAGCTGGGCTTCATGAGCTTCTTCGTGAAGGCCGCCACCGAAGCGCTCAAGCGCTACCCGGTGATCAACGCCTCCGTCGACGGCAACGACATCATCTATCACGGCTACCAGGACATCTCGATCGCCGTGTCCACCGACAAGGGCCTGGTCACGCCGGTGCTGCGCGACGTGCAGGACATGTCCTTCGCCGACGTGGAAAAGGGCATCGTCGGCTACGCCAAGAAGGCCCGCGACGGCAAGCTCGGCCTGGACGACCTCCAGGGCGGCACCTTCACGATCACCAACGGCGGCACCTTCGGTTCGCTGCTGTCCACCCCGATCGTCAACCCGCCGCAGAGCGCCATCCTCGGCATGCACACCATCAAGGAGCGCCCGGTCGTCGAGAACGGCCAGGTGATCGCCGCCCCGATGATGTACCTGGCCCTGTCGTACGACCACCGCATCATCGACGGCCGCGACGCCGTGCTGTTCCTGGTCGACATCAAGAACCAGCTGGAAAACCCGCAGCGCATGCTGCTCGGCCTGTGATGGCCGGTTGAGAAGGCAAGCGTGAAGGCGGGAGTCGAAAGACTCCCGTTTTCATGTCACCGCCCCCATATCCAGCGGTAGCGAATACCGCCGTTTCATCCGGAGCTAAGCAAATGAGCGAGAAGTTCGACGTCATCGTCATCGGTGCCGGCCCCGCGGGCTATGTGGCCGCGATCCGCGCCGCCCAGCTGGGCCTGAAGACCGCCGTGGTCGACGCCTTCGTCGGCAAGGACGGCAAGGCCGCGCTGGGCGGCACCTGCCTCAACGTGGGTTGCATCCCCTCCAAGGCGTTGCTGGATTCGTCCAAGCAGTTCCACAACCTCACGCACAATTTCAAGGATCACGGCATCACCGCCGAGAATCCGAAGATCGACATCGCGACCTTCATCGGCCGCAAGGACAAGATCGTCAAGCAGTTCACCGGCGGCGTCGCGATGCTGTTCAAGGCGAACAAGATCACCTCGTACTTCGGCAAGGGCAAGCTGCTCAAGGGCAACGAGGTCGAGGTCACCGGCAACGACGGCGGCAAGCAGACGATCTCGGCCACCAACGTCATCCTCGCCTCGGGCTCGGTGCCCATCGAGCTGCCGTTCGCCAAGTTCGACGGCAAGCACATCATCGACAACACCGGCGCCCTCGACATCGACGCCGTGCCCAAGCGCCTGGGCGTGATCGGCGCCGGCGTGATCGGCCTCGAGCTCGGCAGCGTGTGGAAGCGTCTCGGCGCCGACGTGACGGTGCTCGAAGCCCTGCCGAAATTCCTCGCCGTGGCCGACCAGGACATCGCCAAGATGGCCGCCCGCGAGTTCGCCAAGCAGGGGCTGGACATCAAGGTCAACGCCAAGGTCACCAAGGCGGAGATCAAGGGCGACGAAGTGCACGTCAGCTACACCGACAAGGACGGCGCCGAGCAGAGCCTCGTGGTCGACAAGCTGCTGGTGGCCGTGGGCCGCCGCGCCTATACCGACGGCCTGCTGGCCGACGACACCGGCGTGAAGCTCGATGAGCGCGGCCGCATCGTGGTCGACGCGCACAACCACACCGGCGTCGACGGCGTCTGGGCGATCGGCGACGCCGTGCGCGGCCCGATGCTCGCGCACAAGGGATCGGAAGAAGGCGTGATGGTGGCCGAACTCATCGCCGGCAAGCCGGGGCACGTCAACCTCGACACCGTGCCGTGGGTCATCTACACCGAGCCGGAAATCGCCTGGGTCGGCAAGACCGAGGAGCAGCTCAAGGAAGAAGGCATCCCGTACCGCACGGGCGCCTTCCCGTTCGCCGTCAACGGTCGCGCCGTGGCGATGAACGAAGGCATCGGCCAGGTCAAGATGATCGCCCACGCCGAAACCGACCGCATCCTCGGCGTGCACATGGTCGGCCCGGTGGTTTCCGAGCTGATCCACGAATGCGTGGTGGCGATGGAGTTCAAGGGCTCGTCCGAAGACCTCGCCCGCATCGTCCACGCCCATCCGGCGCTGAGCGAAGTGGTGCACGAGGCGGCCCTTGCCGTCGACAAGCGCGCCATCCACAAGGGCAACTGATCGCCCCTGTTGGCAAAAGCCCGTCCATGCGCAAGCATGGGCGGGCTTTGTCGTTTTGGGCAGGTGTATTTACCCGAGCGCATTCGCGATCCGGAATCGCGGACAGGGTCCGCTCCCACCCTTCGGTAGGAAGGTCGCTACCCGAGGGTGGGAGCGGACCCTGTCCGCGACGCTCTTTACCGGCAGTGCGATCAGGTAAACACATCGGAGGTTTCGTCATATGCGTGAGATCAAGTCCCTTTGCGTCTACTGCGGTTCCAGCAGCGGTTCGCGCCCCGAATACGTCGAAGCGGCGAAGGCCTTCGGCACGCGCCTCGCCCACGAAGGCATCGCGCTCGTCTACGGCGGTGGCAAGGTGGGGCTCATGGGTACCGTGGCCGACGCCGTGCTCGCCGAAGGAGGCCGTGTCATCGGCGTCATTCCGCGCCAACTGGTCGAGAAGGAAGTCGCGCACCAGGGCCTGAGCGAACTGCACGTGGTGGAGACGATGCACCAGCGCAAGACACGCATGTACGAACTCTCCGATGCCTTCGTCGCCCTGCCCGGCGGCTTCGGCACCATGGACGAGATGTTCGAGATGCTCACCTGGGCGCAGCTCGGCCTGCATACCTACCCATGCGCGTTTCTCGACGTGCTCGGGTTCTACTCGGGCCTCGCCGCCAGCATGGACCACATGGTGAACGAGGGCTTCGTCAAGCGGATCCAGCGCGACCAGGTCTGGTTCGGCGGCAGCATCGACGCGCTGTTCGACTGGATGAAGCACTACGAATCCACCTTCGTACCGAAGTGGATCACGGCAAGCACCGTCGACAGTCACTAAGGAGAATCCGATGCACGCGTTCCGCGCCTTCCGTATCCGCCAGGACGATGCCGGCTATCGTGGCCGCATCGAGACCGTCGCCCTCGACGACCTCACGCCAGGCCACGTGGTCGTTCGCGCCGAATGGTCGTCGGTGAACTACAAAGATGCCCTCGCCGGCACCGGCAAGGGCAAGATCCTTCGAACGTTCCCCCTGAACGGTGGCATCGACGTGGCCGGCACGGTGGTCCAGTCCACCGACCCGGCCTATCGCGAGGGCGACAAGGTGCTCGCCACCGGCAGCGGCCTTTCCGAGACGATCGACGGCGGCTACTCCGAATACGTGCGCCTGCCCTCGGTGACGGTGATTCCCCTGCCCGCCTCGCTGACCACCCGCGAGGCGATGATCATCGGCACCGCCGGCTACACGGCCGCCCTGGCCCTGCTGCAGATGACCTTCAACCGGCAGTCGCCCTCGATGGGGCCGATCGCCATCACCGGCGCCACGGGCGGCGTGGGCATGCTGGGCATCGACATCTTCAGCGGCGCAGGCTACGAGGTGCACGCGATCAGCGGCAAGGCCGATCACTTCGACGTCCTGCGCGCCCTCGGCGCCAGCGAGTGCGTCGACCGCCACACCCTCGCCTTCAGCGGCCGCCCCATGGATTCGGCGCGCTACGGCGGCTTGCTGGACAACGTGGGTGGCGACACGCTGGCCGGGTTCCTGCCCCTCATCGCGCCCTACGGCAACGCCGCCATCTGCGGCCTGGCCAGCAGTCCCGAGCTGCACACCACGGTGATGCCCTTCATCATCCGCGGCGTGAGCGTGCTGGGCGTGGCCTCGGCCGGAAGCCCACGCGATATTCGCGAGGAAGTGTGGCGCCGTCTGTCCGGCGACTGGCGCCCCCGCCACCTCGACACCATCTGCACGCGCGAGGTGTCATTGGACGATGTCGCGGGCGTTTTCGAAGGCATGCTCGCGGGTGGGTCGTTCGGTCGCACGGTGGTGCGCATCGGATAGTTGCCGTTGCGACAATATCGCCGGCCGGTAGAATGGCTCCGCCGGAAGCGCATCGCGCGACGTTTTTTCGTCGCTTGGGCGCCGTATCCAAGAAAAGACACATCGGGCACCGTCCCGGGGGAAAGTGAATGGCTCGTATCCTGATCGTCGACGATTCGCCGTCGCAGCTGCTTGGCATCAAGCGCATCGTTGAAAAGCTGGGCCATGAGGCCATCACGGCCGAGGACGGCGCAGCGGGCGTCGAGGCCGCCAAACGCGAGCTGCCCGACCTGATCCTGATGGACGTGGTCATGCCCAACCTCAACGGTTTCCAGGCCACGCGCACCATCGCCAAGGAAGACACCACCAAGCACATCCCGATCATCCTGGTGACCACGAAGGACCAGGACACGGACAAGGTGTGGGGCCTGCGCCAGGGTGCGAAGGCTTACGTGGTGAAGCCGATCAAGGAAGAGGAGCTGGTAACGGCACTGAAGGAGCACTTGCCGGGCTGACGCTGGCCCGGTTCGCCGATACGATCGGCCCCCACCGCTCCGGTAGCACGCGTCGAGCAAACCGCCAGGCCCTCGATAACCGGTTCGAGCCACCGGCCTTCCGCACCGGCAACAACGGTTCGATCACCTTCCCGTCCTTCGGCAGCAGGATTCCGGCGACCTGCCTACCGAAGGGGTGGGAGCCGATCGTATCGGCGAACCGCGCGAAGCGCGGTCAACGCCGCGGATCGAACCCCGCGAACGCTTCCTTGAACTCGGCGTATGCCGCCTGCTCTTCATGCGTTTCCGGCACGGGAACGCGGATTTCCAGCACCACGATCTGGTCGCCCGGCTCCGAACCGGGCAGACCACGCCCTTTCAGCCGCAGCTTGCGCCCGGACTGCGATCCCGAAGGAATGCGCAGGTCCACGTGCCCACCGAGCGTCGGCACGGGCACCGTCGCGCCCAGCGCGGCTTCCCAAGGCGAAATCGGCAGCACGTGGGTCACCGTGCGCCCGTCGAGACGGAAACGGGCATCCTCGCGGACGCCGATCTCCAGCAGCAGATCGCCCGCCGGGCCGCCGCCCGCGCCGGGATGCCCCTGCCCTGAAAGGCGGATCGTCTGACCCGACACGATACCGGCGGGAATCTTCACCTCCAGCACGCGCTCTCCACCCGACGAGTCGTTGAGCACCACGCGAGTCTTGCCGCCGGTGTAGACGGTCTCGAGGTCGGTCTCGATCTTCGCCTGGATGTCGCGCCCGCGACGGGCCTGGGGCTGGCCACGACCCGCACGGGCGCCGCCGCCGAACAGGCTCTCGAAGAAGTCGCTGAAGTCGCCGCGGCCTCCCATGTCGCCGAAATCGAAACCGCCTCCCTGCTGTCCCCAGCCCGGCGGCGGGCGGAACTGCTCGCCCTGGCGATAGCCACCCGCGCGGAACTGGTCGTAGGCCCGGCGTTTCTCCGGATCCTTCAGCGCCTCGTTGGCCTCGTTGACGGCCTTGAATTTCTCTTCCGCTCCCGGCTCCTTGTTCTTGTCCGGGTGGTATTTACGGGCAAGCTTGCGATACGCCGCCTTGATCTCGGCGTCGCTGGCATCGGGCTTGACCCCGAGAATCTCGTAATAATCCTTGAACTCCACAGGCTCTCCCGGGCTTGTGTCGAATACCGAATAACCCATGCACGTGGCCCGCGGTGGACCGAACCACCGCGGGCCAGACTGCCAAGCTTAGACCTAATCAGCCCGCGACGTTGACCGTGATGCGCCGAGGTGCGCTTTCGGCCTTCTTCGGGATGGCGATCTCGAGCACGCCGTTGCGGCCGGAGGCGGTCACGCCCTCGGCATCGGCGCTCTCCGGCAGGGTGAAGCTACGGCGAAAACCGCCCGTGACGCGCTCGACGCGAGCGTACTTGCCCTCGGCCTCGCTGCTGTAGGCCTTGCGCTCGCCCTTGATGCTGAGCACGTTCTTGTCCATCTGGATCTCGATGTCGGCGAGGTCCACGCCCGGCAGATCGGCCAGGATGAGGAAACGCCCCTCTTCCTCGCGAATGTCCACGCGCGGCGACCAGGCGCTCTCGGTGGCGCTGCTGGCGGGGGCGATGTCGCTGCCGAAGATATGTTCGAAGGCGGCACGAAGATCGCCGCCCAGCAACGGCGCACGACGGAACGTGATGTGACGAAGCTCGTTCATCTGTTTGACTCCACTGAAGTTTTTCGGCCCGCTGGCCGTCTGGGAACCAACATATGAGCGCGCCGCGGCGATTCAAGAGGCCGACCGCGACGGTCGGTGGCGCTTCAGCTTCACGGCGCTCGCGTACACTCGGGACTTTCCTCCCACCAAGGCCCGCATCATGACCATCGCAGTCGGCGATCGCATTCCGGAAGCCACCGTCGCCGTCTTCAAGGACGGCATCCAGACCCACACATCCACCGAGTTGCTCGGCGAGGGCAAGGTCGTGGTGTTCGCCGTGCCGGGCGCGTTCACGCCCACCTGCTCGAACCGGCACCTGCCGGGATACATCCAGCACATCGACGACTTCGCCCAGCGTGGCGTGAAGGTGTTTTGCCTGTCCGTGAACGACGCTTTCGTCATGGACGCCTGGGGCAAGGAGCGCGGCATTCCCGACAGCCTGGTCATGCTCGCGGACGGCAATGCGGCCTTCACCAAGGCGTTGGGGCTCGAACTGGACGGCACGAAGAACGGCATGGGCATTCGCGCGAAGCGTTTCGCCATGTACCTCGAGGATGGCGTGGTGAAGGTGCTGAATGTCGAGGCGCCAGGCGAGTTCAAGGTGTCGTCGGCCGAAGCGATGCTGGAAGCCATCGACGGCTGATCTTCGAGTCTTCGCAGGCATCGCGGACCCTGTCCGCGATGCCTGCGAAGCGAGATGCTCAAAAAAGAACCCGCCTTTCGGCGGGTTCTTCTCATCAGGCCTCCGGCGAATCGCCTTCGCCATTCACCGGCCCCGACTCGACCGGCGGCATGTCCGCCGCGGCCTCGCCGCTGGGCGTTTCGCCCTCGACGTCCGGCTCGTCTTCCGCTTCGATGCGAACGACACCGATGAGGGTCTCATCCTTCGGCAGCTTGATCAGCGTGACGCCTTGCGTATTGCGGCCCACCTGCGCCACCTCGGACACGCGCGTGCGCACCAGGGTGCCTTGGTCGGAGATCAGCATCACCTGCTGGGCCTCGGTGACCTGCGTGGCGGCGACGAGATTGCCGTTGCGCTCCGAGCACTGGATGGCGATCACGCCCTGCGTGCCGCGTCCCTTCTTCGGGAACTCGTCGAGCACCGTGCGCTTGCCGTAGCCGCGTTCGGTGGCGGTGAGGATGTCGCCGTCGCCATGGGCGACGATCAGCGAGACCACCACCGCGTCATCCGCGAGCAGCATGCCGCGCACGCCGGTGGCGGTGCGGCCCATCGAACGCACCTTGTTTTCGTCGAAGCGCACCGACTTGCCGTTGGATGCGAACAGCAGCACGTCGCTCTCGCCATTGGTCATCGCCACGTCCACCAGCGCATCGCCCTCGTCGAGGCTGATGGCCGCCTTGCCCTTCTGCAGCTGGAAGGCGAATTCGGTGAGCGGGGTCTTCTTCACGGTGCCCTTGCGGGTGGCGAAGAACACATAGCAGCTCGGGTCGTAGTCACGCACCGGCAGCAACGCCTGCACCTTCTCGCCCTCGGCCAGCGGCAACAGGTTGACGATGGGCTTGCCGCGCGCGCCCGGGCCGGCTTCGGGCATCTGATAGACCTTGAGCCAGTAGACGCGACCGGTGCTGGTGAAGGTGAGCAGCGTGTCGTGGGTGTTCACCACCCACAGCTGCTGCACGACGTCCTCGTCCTTCAGTGCCGACGCCGACCGGCCCTTGCCGCCACGGCGCTGCGCACGATAGAGGCTGGCCGGCTGACGCTTGACGTACCCGGTGTGCGACAGCGTGACCACAACGTCTTCCGGAGCGATCAGATCGAGGACGTTGAGGTCTTCCTGCGAGTGCTGGATCTCGGTACGGCGCGCGTCGCCGTAGTCGGTGCGGATCTGTTCGAGTTCTTCGCGGATGACCTCGAGCAGGCGCACCGGATTTTCGAGAATCTCGATGAGGCCGCGGATGGTCTCGAGGATCTCGCGATATTCGTCGGAAAGCTTTTCCTGCTCCAGGCCGGTGAGGCGATGCAGGCGCATCTGCAGGATCTCGGTGGCCTGGGCTTCGGAGAGCTGGTAGCCGTCGTAACGCAGGCCGTCGCGCGGATCCATGTCTTCCGGACGGGAGGCGGCGGCACCGGCGGCGCCCAGCATCGCGCGCACCATGCCCGGCTCCCAGCGACGGGCGACCATCCGCTCGCGGGCTTCCTGCGAGGATGCCGACGTACGGATGAGCTCGATCATCTCGTCGATGTTGGCGAGCGCGACCGTGAGACCTTCGAGGATGTGCGCACGCTGGCGGGCCTTGCGCAGCTCGAAGATGGTACGGCGGGTGACCACCTCGCGGCGATGGCGGATGAACGCCTCGATGATGTCCTTGAGGTTGAGCAGCTTGGGCTGGCCGTCGAGCAGCGCCACCATGTTGATGCCGAAGGTGACCTGCAGTTGCGTCTGCTGGAACAGGTTGTTCAGCACCACGTCGGCCATGGCATCGCGACGGATCTCGATGACCACGCGCATGCCGTCCTTGTCGGACTCGTCGCGCAGTTCGCTGATACCTTCGAGCTTCTTCTCCTTGACCAGCTCGGCGATCTTCTCGATGAGACGCGCCTTGTTCACCTGGTAGGGCAGCTCGTGGACGATGATCGTCTCGCGCCCGTTGGCCTCGGTCTCGATCTCGGTGCGTGCGCGCACGAGGATGCGCCCGCGACCGGTGCGGTACGCCTCGACAATGCCCGACGAGCCGTTGATGATGCCGGCGGTGGGGAAGTCAGGGCCGGGGATGTGGGTCATCAGCTCGTCGACGCCCAGCGAGGGCTCCTCGATGAGTGCCAGCGTGGCGTTGATGACCTCGGTCATGTTGTGCGGCGGGATGTTCGTCGCCATGCCGACCGCGATGCCGGCCGAACCGTTGACGAGCAGGTTCGGCACGCGCGTGGGAAGCACCAGCGGCTCGCTCTCGCTCTCGTCGTAGTTGGGGCCGAAGTCGACGGTTTCCTTGTCGATGTCGGCGAGCAACTCGTGCGTGAGGCGCGCCATGCGCACCTCGGTGTATCGCATGGCCGCGGCGTTGTCGCCGTCGACCGAGCCGAAGTTGCCCTGGCCGTCGACCAGCATGTAACGCAGCGAGAACGGCTGGGCCATGCGCACGATGGTGTCGTAGACCGACGCGTCGCCGTGCGGATGGTATTTACCGATCACGTCACCGACGACGCGAGCCGATTTCTTGTAGGGCTTGTTCCAGGCATTGCCCAGCTCGTTCATCGCGAACAACACGCGCCTGTGCACCGGCTTGAGTCCGTCGCGCACATCGGGCAGGGCACGCCCGACGATGACGCTCATCGCGTAGTCGAGATAGCTCTGGCGCATCTCGTCTTCGATGTTGACGCGAATGACTTCTTTGGCGAGTTCTGCCATCAATCGACTTCCTGGATATCCGTGAAAATGCCCCCGCCGACCGCCGAATGTCGCGGCATGGCGACGCGGTCGACCCAACCCGACGATGATATCACAAAGGACGTCGAAAAGACAGTTAAAAATCCTTTGTATTCAAAGACTTAAATGGTCGTTTTGACGGTCCGGAAAAGCACCGCGCGCGCCAACAGGAAGTTGGCGGCCGCGCCCGACACCGAGCCTGCGGCGACGGCCACCGCGGGCCAGGCGTGGAGGGCCGGAAAAAGGTGCAGCGCCAGCACGTAGGCGCCATTATTGAAGGCCGCGCCCACCAGCATGAGCCCGATCCAGTGCAGCCATTCGCTGCGGCTGTCGCGCCCCGATTCGCGGTCGGCGAAGGTATGGTGGCGGCTCCACCACCAGGTGAAGGTCGCCGCGACGAGAAACGATACGGCGCGCGCGCCGTAGGCGTTCCATCCGGCCAGCCGCACGAGCCCCTGGGCGATGCCGCCGTCGATCACGAAACCGATCAGTCCGCCCAGGGCGAACAAGGCGAATTCGCGACGCAGGCGCGTCACGGGAACATGATCCGCATCTGTTCTTCGTCGGGCTTCAGGATCACGCCGCGTTCGGTCACGATGGCATCGATCAGGTCGGCGGGCGTGACGTCGAAGACCGGGTTCCAGGCATCCGCGCCTTCGATCACCGTACGCGTGCCGCTGACGGAGAACAGTTCGGTCGCGTCACGCAGTTCGATCTCGATGTCCTCGCCGCTGGCGGTGGCCATGTCGACCGTCGTGGACGGCGCGACCACCATGAACTTCACCCCGTGATGCCGTGCGGCGATGGCGAGCTGGTAGGTACCGATCTTGTTCGCGGTATCGCCGTTGGCCGCGATGCGGTCGGCGCCCACGATCACCCACTTGACCTTGCCGTCTTTCATAAGATGCGAGGCGGCGGAGTCGGCGATCAGCCTGGCAGGGATGCCGTCACGGACCAATTCCCACATCGTCAGACGCGCACCCTGCTGCCAGGGTCGCGTTTCACCCGCGTAGACGGCGTCGATACGGCCCGCCTCGACGCCCGCGCGAATCACCCCGAGGGCCGTACCGTAGCCCGCCGTGGCGAGCGACCCGGTATTGCAGTGGGTGATGACCTGGGATCCGGCTTCGATCAGGGCCGCGCCGAGTTCGCCCATGTGGCGGTTGGCGGCGAGGTCTTCGTCCTGGATGGCCTGGGCCTCGCGCTCCAGCGCGGCCGCATCGGCACCCGCGTCGATCCGCGCTTTCATGCGATCGAGCGCCCACATGAGGTTCACCGCCGTGGGACGGGCGGCGCGCAGCGTGGCGAGCGCACGCGGGAGGTCTTCTCCCGTCTTCGCCGCCAGCACCACGCCCCAGGCCGCGGCGATGCCGATGGCCGGCGCGCCCCGCACCGCGAGGTCGCGGATGGCACGGGTGACGTCGTCGGAATTCACGCAATCGAACCAGCGCTCCTCCGTCGGCAGGCGGCGCTGGTCGAGCAGGCGCAGGCGGTCACCGTGCCATTGGACGGCACGGATGGAATCGTGTGAGGTCGAGGCGTTCATGCGTGGATTATCGCATGCCGGCCGCCGCTGTCGCGGCGGTTCGCGTCAGGCTCCGGGTTCGCCGTCGATCTGATTCACGAACACCAGAACGCCAAGCAACGCCATGTAAAACCTGAACGCGCCTTCCTGCCCGTTCCATGCCTTCGACTGCCACATGGCGAACCACTCGCCGCCCACCACCATGAAGCCGAAGAACCAGACCATGAAGCCCGTCGCGCATCCGGCGACGGCGAAACGCTTGGCCGCCTGGAACGCTGCCGAGGAACGGCGTCTCGCCATCCACAGTTCATAAGCCCCCAGCGCCAACAGCACGGCGGTCATGCCCTCCCCCGCGATGATCGCGACATACGCCGCATGCCACGCACCCGGCGCGGTGATCGCACGACCCATCAGCGCGTTACCGGGAAAGGTCGTATCCATCGACAAAACGTGCCGCACGAATTCGAAGTTCGAACCGTAGTCGATGAGGTTGTCGAACATGACCGTCAGCGCGAAGGCCGCCAGCGAAAGCACCATGGCTATCTTCGACCAGCGCACGATCATCGCTCGTCGAGCCACTCATGGATGGCCGGCGGCACCAGTTTCTGCGCACGCCCGGACACGTAGATGCCGATGTGTCCGCCCTGGAACGCGAGCGCGGTGTAATCCTTGCTGCCGATCATGTCGCCGAGCGGCGTGGACGCGGCCGGCGGTACGAGGTGATCCTGCTCGGCGTAGATGTTGAGCACGGGCTGGACGATCTTTTTCAGGTCGACCCTGCGCTCGCCGATCGTGGCCTCGCCTTTCATCAGCAGGTTCTTCTGGAAAAAATCGCGGGCGAACTGGCGGAAGGTTTCGCCGGCCTGGTCGGGTGAGTCGAAGATCCACTTCTCCATCCGAAGGAAGTTTTCCACTTCCTTCGGGTTGTCGAGGATGTCGACCAGGCCCACGTATTTCTGCTGGTTGAGACGCAGCGGCTTCAAGGTGAGGTAAGCGAAATTCATCAGGTCGGCGGGCACGTTGCCCACCGTGTCGACGAACAGGTCGATATCGACGTTGCGCGCCCAGTGCGACAGCATGTTGTCGGGCGTATGGAAGTCCACCGGCGTCACCATGGTGACGAGGTTGCGCACTTTCTCCGGATGCAGCGCCGCATAACACAGCGAGAACACGCCGCCCTGGCAGATGCCCAGCAGGTTCACCGCGTCGAGGCCATGGCGGCGGCGCACCACGTCGATGCAACGATCGAGGTAGCCGTCGATGTAATCCTCGAGCGTAAGCCAGCGGTCGGCGCCGTCGGGATACCCCCAATCGATCAGGTAGACGTCTTCGCCTTGCTCGAGCAGGTTGCGCACCATCGAACGGTCTTCCTGGAGGTCGACCATCCACGGCGTATTGACCAGTGCGTAGCAGATCAGCAGCGGCGTTTTCGCCGTGGGCTTGCCCTTGCCCTTGAAGTGCCAGAGCGTGAGCTTGTCTTCGGTGTAGACGGCCTCGCGCGGGGTCGAACCCAGTTCGATCGGCCCGACGTGCTTGAGCGTTTCGACACCGGCCTCCAGCTTGCGACGAAAGGCTTCGACTTCTTCGCGGGCCCGCTCGGGATCGATGTGGAAAGGGTTATCGCTCACCGGGCCGACCTCTTGCCCGACGCCTTTTTCGCCGCCGCCTTCTTCGCCGCCTTGGGCTTGTCGCGCAGAGCGGCCAGTTCCGCCTTGAGCGATTCGACGTCGGCGGCCAGTTCCTGCATCTGCCTCAATTCGCGACGAACGGCCTGCAGGCGTTCGCCGAGGCTGTCCACCTCCTTGCGAGTCGGCATGCCGGCCTGGACCGAAAACCGTTCGATCTGGCGTTGCTGGAGCACCTTCACGCGCATCTGCGCGTTGACCAGCGCCGCGTAGACCTCGCGAAACTCCTTCGACAGCGCCGCTTCCGCGTAGCTCTCTTCGGCGAGGTTCACCCAACGGTCGTAGAGCGAACGCATGGACTCGGCGTCGGTCGGCGCAGCCCGATCGCGCATCGCGGCGGAAGCTCGGTCGTGAACGCCTTGCAGCAACGACTGGTATCGGCCGAACTGCTCGGCATAGTCGATCCATGCCTTCAGCAGGGCCTGCTGCTCCTCCTGCTGCTCGCGGGTCAACCCGAAGGCGGGCATCGACAAGGCCTCGCGGGTCACCCTTGCCCAATCGTCGAAACGCTCGCTACCGGGCTGGGCGCCGGGCGGCGGACCGAAGGCGAACGGTGCCGCGCCGGGTCCTGGCTGCCCGAAGGGCGGCACCGAAGCGTCGAACGGCGATGCGGGAGACACGCCTTCCATCACCGAACGCATCCAGTCGCCGTAACCGCCCAGGCCGGCGAAGAGCCGGGCGGCGATGTCGGCCTGCGGCACGGCGTCCGGCTCGGGCTTGGGATCGAATTGCCGGGCCCAGGCCTGCACGCTGTCACGAACGAAGGCCTGGTACTGGTCGATGAAATCGTTGGGTTTGTCAGCCATGCCGATATGGTACGGCACGCGACGCACGGGGAGCCGACGGAGCGTCGATACGCGGGTCAGCGGGCGACGATGCCGTCGAGAAAGAGGTCGACCCGATGGGCGGTCCGCGACGTACCGGCGCCATCCTGCTCGACGGCCAACGAGATCGCCGTGATCACGCAGACGAGGTCGTCGACGGAAACGTCACGGCGGACCGCGCCCGCTTCCTGCCCGCGCAGAAGCAACCGCTCCGCCTCCTCGCGACTGGCGTGACACCCCGGCGTGCCGCTCTTGAGCACGGCGCCCAGCGACGCCGCCAGACCGCGATAGTGCGTGGTGTGGTCCACCAGTTCGGTGGTGAAGGCGCGGATCGAGGCCGCCGGGGAGAGGGTGTCGTCGCGCGCGCGGCTCGCACTGGAAAGCGAGAGGAGCCGCTCGTCGCTCATGGCGGCCAGGAGGGATTCACGCGTCGGAAAACGGCGATACAGGGTACCGATGCCTACTTTCGCGCGCTTGGCGATTTCGTCGAACGACGCAGCCGCGCCTTTTTCCGTCAGTAATGCTTCGGCGGCCTCGAGAATGCGCTCACGGTTGCGCGCCGCGTCGGCGCGCAGCGGCGCCTCGCCGTCCGGTGCGTTGACCATGCTTACCTCGCTTGAAAAGTGGATGATGCCTCCATATAGTAAATGGAGCAATCCTCCACTTTTTAAAGGGCATAGCATGAGCAAGCGGTTCGAAGGCAAGATCGTGGCGATCACCGGGGGCAGCGAAGGCATCGGCCTGGCAACGGCCCGGCGCTTCGCCGAAGAAGGCGCCACCGTCTACATCACCGGGCGCCGCCAGGACGCGCTGGACGAGGCGATCCGATCCATCGGACACGGCGCCTCCGCCATCCAGGGCGACGCGTCCAACCTCGATGACCTCGACCGGCTCTATGCGCGTATCGAGGCTGACCATGGCCGTCTCGACGTGGTGTTCGCCAACGCCGGCCTGGCCGATCCGACGCCGAAGCCGCTCGGCGAGGTCACCCCGGAAAACTTCGATCGCGCCTTTGGCCTTAACGTGCGCGGCCTGTTCTTCACCGCGCAGAAGGCCCTGCCCCTGCTCTCGTCGGGCGGCTCGATCATCCTCAACGGCTCGGTCGCCGGCAGCAAGGGCTTCCCCGGCCAGTCGCTCTACAATGCAACGAAGGCCGCGGTACGCTCGTTCGCGCGCAGCTGGACGGCCGATCTGGCCCCGCGCGGGATCCGGGTCAACGTGGTCGCGCCTGGCGGCACCGACACCCAGCTGATGCGGACGTATCTCGATACGCGCCCCGGCTTCACGGAAGTGCTCGACCAGATGATTCCGCTCGGTCGCCTGGGCAAGCCGGACGAGATCGCCAACGTGGTCCTGTTCCTGGCGTCGGCCGAGAGCAGCTACGTGGCAGGCGTCGAACTGTTCGTGGACGGCGGCTCCATCGCCGTCTGATCCACCGGTAACCGAGCATAAAAAAACCCGGCATCTCGCGATGCCGGGTTTTTGTGTCACCGCGACGCTGGGACTCAGCTTGCGGCGCCCTCTTCCTCGGTCACGGCCTTCATCGACAGGCGGATGCGGCCCTGCTTGTCGACTTCGAGTACCTTGACCTTGACGATGTCGCCTTCCTTCAGCTTGTCGGAGACCTTCTCGACGCGCTCGCTGGAAATCTGCGAGACGTGCACGAGACCGTCCTTGCCCGGCATGATGGTGACGAACGCGCCGAAGTCCATCAGCTTGGCGACCTTGCCCTCGTAGATGCGGCCCGGCTCCACGTCGGACACGATCTGCTCGATGCGCTTGCGGGCGGCTTCGGCCGCTTCGCGGTTGACCGAGGCGATCACGACGTTGCCGTCGTCCGTGATGTCGATGGTGGTGCCGGTCTCTTCGGTGATCGAGCGGATGGTGGCGCCGCCCTTGCCGATGACTTCGCGGATCTTGTCCGGGTGGATCTTGATCGTGAGCAGGCGCGGGGCGAACTCGCTCATTTCCGAACGGGCCGTGCTCATCACCTTGGCCATCTCGCCGAGGATGTGCGTACGGCCGCGCTTGGCCTGGGCCAGCGCCGTGCGCATGATCTCTTCGGTGATGCCCTCGATCTTGATGTCCATCTGCAGCGCGGACACGCCGTCGGCGGTACCGGCCACCTTGAAGTCCATGTCGCCGAGATGGTCTTCGTCACCCAGGATGTCGGAGAGCACGACGAAGTCGTCGCCTTCCTTCACCAGGCCCATGGCGATACCGGCCACCGGCGCCTTGAGCGGCACGCCGGCGTCCATCATCGCGAGCGACGAGCCGCAGACCGAGGCCATCGACGAGGAACCGTTCGACTCGGTGATTTCCGAGACGACGCGCACGACGTACGGGAATTCCTCGATGGTCGGCTTGACGGCCTGCACGCCGCGCTTGGCGAGACGGCCATGGCCGATCTCGCGACGCTTCGGGGCGCCGAAGCGACCGGTCTCGCCCACCGAGAACGGAGGGAAGTTGTAGTGGAACAGGAAGGTGTCCTTCGACTCGCCTTCCGGCGCGTCGATGATCTGCGCGTCGCGGGTGGTGCCCAGCGTGGCCACGACCAGCGCCTGCGTTTCGCCGCGGGTGAACAGCGCCGAACCGTGGGTGCGCGGCAGCACGCCGACGCGAACCGAGATCGGGCGGACGTCGTCGAGCTGGCGACCGTCGATGCGCACCTTGGTGGCGAGCACGCCGTCACGCAGGGTGCGGTACTCGACTTCACCGAACGCGGCGGCGATGTCGCCGTCGGTCCAGCCGTTGGCTTCGGCGTCGGCGGCGATGGCGGTCTTGACGTCGGTCTTCAGCGCGCTGATGACGTCGCGACGGGCCAGCTTGTCGCGGATCTGGAAGGCTTCGGTGAAGCGGTTGCCGACGGCGGCCTTGACCGCGTCGTACAGCGCCGTCTTCGGTGCCGGGGCTTCCCACTTGAAGGTCTTGGCACCGGCCTCGGCGACGAACGCGTTGATCGCGGAGATCGCAGCCTGCATGGCCTGGTGGCCATGGACCACGGCGCCGAGCATGACGTCTTCGCTGAGCAGCTTGGCTTCGGATTCGACCATGAGCACGGCGTTGGCCGTGCCGGCGACGACGAGGTCGAGGTCGGAGGTCTTCAGCTCGGTGGCCGTCGGGTTCAGGATGTACTGACCGTTGGCGTAACCGACGCGGGCGGCACCGATCGGGCCCTTGAAGGGCACGCCGGCGAGCGTCATCGCGGCCGAGGCGCCGAGCAGCGCCGGGATGTCACCGTCCACTTCCGGGTTCAGCGAGACAACCTGGGCGATGACCTGGATCTCGTTGCGGAACTCTTCCGGGAACAGCGGACGAAGCGGACGATCGATGAGGCGCGAAGTCAGCGTCTCCTTCTCGGTCGGACGGCCTTCGCGCTTGAAGAAGCCACCCGGGATGCGACCGGCGGAGTAGAACTTCTCCGTGTAGTCGACCGTGAGGGGGAAGAAGTCCTGGCCTTCGCGCGCCTTCGGCGCCGCGACGACCGTCACCAGGACGACGGTGCCGCCCATGCTGACCATGACCGCACCGGAAGCCTGCCGGGCGATTTCGCCCGTCTCCAGTGTGACTTCGTGACTACCGTACTGGAATGACTTGGTTACTTTCGCCACTTCGATCTCTCCTCGTCCTGTTCCGGTGGTTTAGCGGCGCAGGCCGAGGCGTTCGATCAGGCTCTGATAACGAGCGAGATCGCTCTTCTTGAGGTAGGCCAGCAGCGTCTTGCGCTTGTTGACCATCTTGAGCAGGCCACGACGCGAGTGGTGATCCTGCTTGTGCGCCTGGAAGTGATCCTGGAGCGCGGTGATGTTGGCGGACAGCAGCGCGACCTGGACTTCGGTCGAGCCGGTGTCGTTTTCCTTGCGACCGAAGTCCTTGATGATCTGGCTGGTCTGTTCGACGGTGAGCGACATGTGAATCGATTCCTTAAAAGCGGGTGCGAGACTTGCGCAACCTCACCGGAGCACCGCTGAAGTTGCGCAAGCCTCGCTTTATGATGAAAGCCGTTAAACGAGCACGTAATTGTAACGTCCCGGCAGTAGCGGCAACAAGCCCGGTCAGGCCGAGGGCAGGTTGAACCCCCGGAGAACCCTGAGCATTCCGTCCGGCGCCACCTCACCCAGGGCCATCAGCCGGCCATCGGCGCCCCACACCCCGCAGCGCCCCGTGGTGGCGCCCTCCCCCAGCGGCACCGGCTGGCCGAAACCCAGTACCCGGGTTTGCGGCTTATCGAGTTCCACCCGGGGAATATGTGCAAGGCCGGCGTCGACGGGCAGCAGGCAGGCGTCGAGCGGGTCCGGACCGGTGTCGGCGGCCTCGCGAAGCTGGTCGATCGTGACCATCGACGGGGCCATGAACGGCTCCACCCAAAGGCGGCGCAGGCCGGTCAGGTGGGCACCGCAGCCCAGGTGGGCGCCGAGATCGACGGCCAGGCTGCGCACGTAGGTGCCCGAACCGCATTCGACGAAGAGCCGTAACGTGTCCCCTGACCGCTCGATCACGTCCAGCCGGTAAACGTCGACCTCACGCGAGGGCACGTCCACCGCCTCGCCGCGCCGGGCACGCACGTAGAGCGGCACGCCGTCCTGCTTGATGGCCGAATACGCCGGGGGTATCTGGACGATGTGGCCACGCAACGTCGCGAGGGCGGCGTCGATCGCCGCGTCGTCGAGGGGCGGTACCGGACGGGTGTCGACCACCTCGCCTTCCAGGTCGGCCGTGGTGGTCGTGACCCCTAGCCGCACCTCGGCCTCGTAGGCCTTGCGCGAACCGAGCAGCCAGCCGGCGAGCTTGGTCGCCTCGCCGAAACACAGCGGCAGCAAGCCGGTGGCGAGCGGATCGAGGCTGCCGGTGTGACCGCCCTTGGCAGCGCCCACGAGCCGACGGGCCGCCTGCAGGGCCTGGTTGGAACTCAGGCCCAGCGGCTTGTCGAGCAGGAGGATGCCGTGGATGTCACGAAAGGATCGGCGGGTCATGGAGTCAGGAAATAACGTCTACTACCGGAGAGGTGGGAGTGGACCGTGTCCGCGAACCCTCGAACTCGCCTACGGGCGAATGAGGCTTTGCGATGATCGAGCGAGATTTCGACCGCTCGCACAACGTGACGCACGGCCTCGTTCGCGATAGCCAGCCCTGAGGGTTCGCGGACACGGTCCGCTCCCACCCCAGGCGGCGGCTCATTCCTCGCCGGCGGGCTCCGCCGGCGGTACGGGGTTTTCGCGCAGCAGCGTCTCGATGCGCTCGCCGCGGTCGACCGATTCGTCGTACTTGAAACGCAGCTCGGGCACGCGGCGAAGGCGCATGGAGCGCGAAAGCTCCCGGCGGAATTCCTTGGCCAGCTCCTTGAGGGCCTTCACGGCCTCGGCCGACTTCTCGGGCATCAGCGCGGTCACCCACACGGTGGCCACGTCCAGGTCCTTGGTCGTTTCCACGTCGGACACGCTGACGGATGGCAACGCATGGTCGCGCACGGCGGCATGCACCAGCAGGCCGATCTCGCGGCGAAGCTCGGCGGACACGCGGTCGGTGCGCTTGAAATCACGGGACGGCATATCCGCCTCCTATAAACGAGAAAAGCCTCCCCGGCGAACCGGGGAGGCGCTTTGCAAGGGCTTACAGCGTACGGGCGACTTCGATGCGCTCGAAGCACTCGATCTGGTCGCCGACCTTCACGTCGTTGTACTGCTTCACCGCGATACCGCACTCGGTGCCGTTGCGGACCTCGTCCACCAGCTCCTTGAAGCGGCGCAGCGATTCCAGTTCGCCCTGGAACACCACCACGTTGTCGCGAAGCACGCGGATCGGCTTGGAACGCTTGACGATGCCTTCGATGACCATGCAACCGGCCACCGCGCCGAACTTCGACGAACGGAACACGTCGCGCACCTGGGCGATACCGATGATCTCCTCGCGAACTTCCATGCCGAGCAGGCCGGACGCCGCCTGCTTCACCTGGTCGATCACGTCGTAGATGATCGAGAAGTAGCGGACGTCGAGGCCCGCCGTATCGATCACCTTGCGCGCCGACGCGTCGGCACGGACGTTGAAGCCGATGATGAGCGCCTTGGAGGCCGCCGCCAGCTGGGCTTCGGACTCGGTGATGCCACCGACGCCGGAGGAGATGACGTTCACCTTGACCAGGTCGTTGCCGATCTGGGTAAGCGAATCGCGCAACGCTTCGACCGAACCCTGCACGTCGGCCTTGACCAGGATATTGAGGGTCTGCTGGCCTTCGCCCTGGCCCATCTGGGCCATGATGTCTTCCAGGCGGTTCGACTTGGTGACCAGACGGTTCTCGCGACGCTTCTGCTGACGCTCGGCGGCCACCTGGCGGGCGAGGCGCTCGTCCTCGACGGCCACGAAGTCGTCACCCGACTCCGGCACGCCGGACAGACCCAGCACCTGCACCGGGATGGACGGGCCCGCTTCGGCGACCTGCTTGCCGGTTTCGTCGATGAGCGCGCGCATGCGGCCGTATTCGACGCCACAGACGACGAAGTCGCCCTTCTTCAGCGTGCCCTGCTGCACCAGTACGGTGGCCACCGGACCGCGACCGCGATCGAGGCTGGATTCGATGACCACGCCCGAGGCGCGGCCGTCGGCCACGGCCTTGAGCTCCATCACTTCGGCCTGGATCGAGATCGCGTCGAGCAGTTCGTCGATACCCATGCCAGTCTTCGCCGAGACCGGCACGAACTGCGTATCGCCGCCCCAGTCTTCCGGGATGACTTCGAGATTCGCGAGGCCCTGCTTGACGTGGTCGACGTTGGTGTCCGACTTGTCCATCTTGGTCAGCGCGACGATCAGCGGCACCTTGGCGGCACGCGCATGCTTCACCGCCTCGGCGGTCTGCGGCATGACGCCGTCGTCGGCGGCGACGACCAGTACCACGATGTCCGTGGACTGCGCGCCGCGCGCACGCATGGCGGTGAACGCCGCGTGGCCCGGGGTGTCGAGGAAGGTCACCACGCCGCGGCTCGTCTCGACGTGGTAAGCGCCGATGTGCTGCGTGATGCCGCCGGCTTCGCCCGAGGCGACCTTGGTGCGACGGATGTAGTCGAGCAGCGAGGTCTTGCCGTGGTCGACGTGGCCCATGATGGTGACCACCGGCGGACGGGTGACCTTCTCGCCGTCGAGCTCGACGCTCTGCGTGTGCGAGGCCAGCGCCGCTTCCGCGTCGTTGTCGGTGGCGCGAACCGGGTTATGGCCCAGCTCTTCGACCACCAACGCGGCGGTGTCGTGGTCGATGGTCTGGTTGATGGTCGCCATGACGCCCATCTTGAACAGCGCCTTCACCACCTCGGCACCCTTCACGGCCATCTTCTGCGCGAGTTCGGCCACGAGGTTGTTGTCGCCGATGACCACGTCGCGCACCACGGCCGCGGTGGGACGGGTGAACCCGTGAGGACCGCTGGACGCGACCTGGCCGCGGCTCGGCTCGATGCGACCGCCACGGCCCGGCTTGCCACGACCGCCCTTGCCGCTGGAACGGCGCGCGCGATCGGCATCGGAAAGATGCATCTCGCCGCCGGCGAAGCGCTTGCCACCCGGCTCGCGCTCGCCACCACGGCCACCGTTGCCACCACCGGCGCCGTGCTTCGGGCGCGCATTGCCGCGCGCGTCGTTGGCGGCGGCGACGGCACCCGGTGCCGGACGCGCCGCCGGCGAACCGGAAGCGGCCGGGCGTGCGGCAGGCGCCGCCGGGCGGACAGCCGCCGGCGCGGGAGCGGGTGCCGGCAGGGGCGCCGGCTTGGAGACCACGCGCTCGCGCTTACGCGGCTCGTGGATGCGCGGCAGGATCATGCCGAGCGAGCGCGTATCGAGCTTGGCGACCTGGTGGGTCGGAGCGTCGTCGGCGCCGGCCGGTGCGGCCGCTTCGCCGGCAGCGGGTGCCGACTCGGGCTGCACGGCCTCGGCGGCGACGCGCGCCTCCTCGGCGCGAGCCCGCTCGGCGGCGGCCTGCTGCTCGGCTTCGGCCTGGCGACGGGCCTCCGCGGCGGCTTCCTCCTGGCGGCGCGCTTCGGCCTCGGCAGCCAGGCGGGCTTCTTCGGCCTGCTGGCGGCGCTCGGCTTCCTCGCGACGCTGCGATTCGTCGTGCTCGCGCTGGGCCTGCGATTCGGCGAGCTTGCGCGCGGCGTCCTCGCGCTCGGCGTCGACCGGTGCGTCTTCGCCGATGGCGCTGCGCTTGACGTAGGTGCGCTTGGCGCGGACTTCGACGTTGACCGTCTTGGCCGGGCCGGCACCGCGACCGGTGCCCGAGTTCACCTTGAGCTCACCGACGGTGCGGCGCTTGAGGGTGATCTGACGCGGGGCGGAATCGTCGGTTTCGGCGGCGGCTTCGCTCTTGCCATGCGTGCGGCGCAGGAAACCGAGCAGTTTCACCTTTTCGGTGCTGCTGATGACCTGATCCGCGTTGTTGAAATTCATCCCGGCCTTGTCGAGCTGCCCAAGGAGCTTCTCGACCGGCATTTCCAGGACCTGGGCCAGTTGTTTGATCGTGACGTCCGACATCGTTCTCTAATCTCCGCCGTTCCCGCGCGTACCCACCTTACGTGCCGTTCGATGACCCGTTCGGCTCCTCCATCCGTGGCGGAAGGCCCACCGGCCTTCCTCGAGGCGCCCCTCCAGGGCGCTTCCGGTCTCGCGCTTAGCCACCCTTCTCCAGACGGGCGATCATCGGAGCACGCGCGGCCATGATCAGCTGCGAGGCGCGCTCTTCGGTCATGCCTTCGATATCGATGAGCTCGTCGACCGCGAGGTCGCCGAGGTCGTCGAGCGACTTCACGTTACGCTCGGCGAGGGCGAAGGCGGTGGCCTCGTCCATACCGTCGAGCTCGAGCAATTCCTGCGAGGGGCCTTCGACGTTTTCTTCGACGGCCAACGCTTCCGTGAGCAGGGCGTCGCGCGCACGGGCGCGAAGCTCTTCCACGATGTCTTCGTCGAAGCCCTCGACGGCGAGCAGTTCGGCACTGGGCACGTAGGCGATTTCCTCGATGGAGGAGAAGCCTTCCGAAACCAGGATGCCGGCGATTTCCTCGTCGACTTCGAGCTTTTCCTGGAACAGGTTGAGCGCGGCGGCCTGCTCGGCTTCGCTCTTGGCGGTGACCTGATCCTGCGTCATCACGTTGAGCTGCCAGCCGGTGAGCTTGCTGGCCAGGCGCACGTTCTGGCCGCCGCGGCCGATGGCCTGGGACAGCTTGTCCTCGGCCACCGCGATGTCCATGGAGTGCTTTTCTTCGTCCATGATGATCGACTGCACTTCGGCCGGCGCCATCGCGTTGATGACGTACTGGGCCTGGTTCTCATGCCACAGGATGATGTCGACGCGCTCGCCGTTGAGCTCGTTGGACACCGCCTGCACGCGCGAACCGCGCATGCCGATGCACGCGCCGATGGGATCGGTGCGGCTGTCGTGGGCCACCACGGCGATCTTGGCGCGATCGCCCGGATCGCGGGCGCAGCCCTTGATCTCGACGAGGCCCTGGCCCACCTCGGGCACCTCGAGCTTGAACAGCTCGATCATGAACTCCGGCGCGCTGCGCGAAACGAACAGCTGCGGCCCGCGGATTTCCGACTTCACCTCGTAGAGGTAGCCACGCACGCGATCGCCGACGCGGGCCGATTCGCGGGGAATCGTCTTGTCGCGCGGGATGAACGCCTCGGCATTGCTGCCCAGGTCGAGGTAAACGTTGCCGCGCTCCACGCGCTTGACGATGCCGGTGACCAGCTCGCCGACGCGGTCGGCGAAGGCGTCGACCACCTGCTGGCGCTCGGCTTCGCGAACGCGCTGCACGATCACCTGCTTCGCGGCCTGGGCGGCGATGCGCCCGAACTCGGCGTTTTCGATCTGGTGTTCGATCCAGCCGCCGACCTCGGCGACCTCGCCCTCGCCCGCCTCGTCTTCGGCGTCCATCAGGCGAATCTGCCAGGACGGATCTTCCATCTCGCCGTCGTTCTCGATGATCTCCCAGCGACGGAACGTCTCGTAGTCGCCGGTGTCGCGGTTGATCTCGACGCGGATGTCGGGATCCTCATCGGGGTAGCGCTTCTTGGCGGCCGAGGCCAGCGCCGCTTCCATGGCTTCGAAAATGACTTCGCGCGGCACGCCCTTTTCGTTGGCGACCGCGTCGACTACCAGCAAAAGTTCTTTGCTCATTGCCGCTACTCCCGTGAGGATGCCCCGCGGCATCCCATCGTTTCGTTATTTATTTGGATTTCTTCTTCGCGCCCGGCTTGGGCTTGGGCTGCGGCGCATAGCCGAGGGCCACCCAATCGGGCACCACGCGGGCGCTTTCGACGTCCGCGTGTTCGAATTCGAACCGACCTGCCTCGCCTTCCAGCACCACGCGCTCGCCGGCCACCTCGACCACGTTGCCCTTGAGGCGGCGACGACCCTCGATGGGGGCCTTCAGCAGCACCTTCACCTCCTGGCCGGCGACGCGCGCGAACTGCGCCGCCGTGAACAGGGGGCGGTCGATACCGGGCGAGGAGACTTCCAGTACATAGTTGCCGGGGATCGGATCTTCAACGTCGAGCCACGCTGAGAATTCGCGGCTGGCGGCTTCGCAATCCTCGATGGTCACCTCGGGCGGCGACTCGGCCGCCTCGCGGCGTTCGCGCTCGGCATCGGTGACGTCGAGATAGACGCGCAACGTGCTTTGCCCGTCCGACGGGGAGAATTCGATGCCCATGACCTCGAGGCCGAGATCGGCCACGATGTCCGAGAAGCGCTGTGAGAGTGCGTTGTTGTCCACGTTACCTGCGGTGTTTTCCGGTCGCCAGAAACAAAAAAAGGGCGCGAACGGCCCATTCCTTTCGTCGCCGATGTATCCCGACACTTTCCTCCAGCGCCCTCCGCGATGCCCTGACGGCGCTCACAGTGTGTCGCAGGGAGCCTCCATGCGCCCAACAAAAAAGCCTCACGAGGAGGCTTTCTTGTAAAAAGAAAGTTCCTGAAGCGCGGCGGTCACGAATGCCGAAACAATCGTCAACGGCGCTTAAGATTCACGAATTCTATCGTATTTTCCAGCCTTCGCGCAAGGTGCCCGTCCGCCGGAAAACCAGCCCGCCGCGACGCGTGAAGGCTTGGCCGGGAGTCTCACCATGGTCCGAGATGAAAGCAGCCACCCGTCATCCCTGCCGCATCACCACCGTACCGATCCAGCCCCTGGCGCGCCGTGCCAGTCTCGCGCCCTCATCTTCCCCGTCGAAGTCCACGGGGGCGGGAGCGGGTAACGTTCCGGGAAAGCCTTCGAACGTATTCACGTTGACGACGGCGTACAGGCGACCGTCGATGTCGCTGGTGCACACCGGGACGGCGCCGCACCGGGGGCATACGTGGAATCGCGCGGTTTCGGTGCCGAAGCGGTAGTGAGACACGCCCGCGCCGTCGACGACCTCGAGCGAGGCGGCGGGATGCGCCGTCCACGCGGCCCCGTGCTTGCGGCAGAAGGTGCAGCCGCAGGCACGCGGAACGACCGGCGCGTCGTCGGGCCAGTCGAGATCGAAAGCGATGCGGCCGCAATGGCATGCGCCATGGATTCGCATGAGGGGCATCTCCGAACAGGGCAGACGCGATGGTAGCGCGTCGCAGGGATGTCGAGATCCCCTACGACTCATGTCATGTGGATCGCGGCAGGTCCGATGTTTAGCATCGCAAGACAGGACGAACGCCAGGGAGAGGCGCATGAAACGTATCGGCTTCCGCGTCGAGGTGCCCGAGTGGCATTTCTACGAAGACCGCAGGCGGTGGATCTACGACCTCACCGACCCGGGCATCACCGAAGACGCGTGGGAGGAAGGCCGTGTCGTCGCCTTCATCGACGCGGAGGGCTACTTCGAGCGGCCGGACCAGTTCGATCCGCTTCCGGCCGGCAGCTGGCGACGGCTTCCCTTCCAGTACTTCGAACGGGCGTCGGATATCCCGATCGGCCATGTCGAGATCGAACGCCTCGTCGTGGCTTTCGGCACCGACGCCAGGCGATCAAAGGACGGACGGCGCGAAGGCCTGCTGCAACGCCTCGCACAAGCCATCGTCGGCGGGTGGCGACGCCTGTTCCGCCACGCCGCCCCTGTGCGCGACGTGCTGTTTCTTCGCCTCGTGGTGCTTACCCCATTCGAAAAGCGCCCGGCAAAGAAGCATGACTTCCGCATCGACGCCTATGAGCCGGGCGAACCGATGCCCTGATCGCCGGCAACGAAAAACGCCCCTCCTCGCGGAGGGGCGCCTCCGTAATCAGCTCGCCGTTTACGGTGTCCAGGTCGCCTTCAACGATACGCCCGAAAACGACTGGTAGGCGTTGATCATCACGTAATACGTACCCGCCTGCGGCGAAGAGAACGTGCAGGATTCCGAATTGCCCGTGAGGTACGGGCGGCAGCTGTAGCTCGACGTCGTCGGTGCCGAGCCGAACTTGACGTAGAGGTCGGCATCGCCCGTGCCGCCGGAGATGGCGATCTTCAGGTTGGTGGCACCGGCGGGAACCGTCACGGTATAGCCGGTCAGCTGATGGTTGGTGGTTGCGGAGAGACCCGTCACCGCCACGCCGTTCTGCAGGGAACCGCTGCCGCCACCGGACGAGCTCACCGTGACCGAAGCGGTCTTGGTGTTGGTGGCGCCGCCGTTATCGGTCACCGTCTCGCTCACCGAGTAGGTGCCGGCCGATGCATAGGTGTGGCTCGGATTGGTGGACGTCGACGTGGCGCCGTCGCCGAAGCTCCACGAACGCGAGACGATGCTGCCGTCGCTGTCCGACGAACTGTCGGTGAAGGTGGCGGTCAGGCCGCTGGTGCTGGCGCTGAAGTTCGCCACCGGCGGGGTGTTGCCGCCCGTGCCGCCGCCGCTCACCCAGTTGGCCTGGGCGAAGGTGTTCAGCGCGCCGATGCTGAAGCTGCCGAAGCCGGTGGCCTCGTCGAAACCGGTGGTCGCGGTGTAGCCATGGTTCTGGTAACCGTTATTGCCCGAGGTGACGTCGTGCAGCAACGAAGCGTGCGTCGGGAAGTCCTGGTAGAACTTCGACGCCGGAAAACCGATGCCGTTGCTCGCCGCCGATTCGATGCGCGCGAACGCACCGACGAACAGCGGCGACGCCAGCGACGTACCGCCCACCTGCTGGTCCGACTGGCCGTTGATGACGATGAGCGAGCCGGACGACAACGCCGCGTCGAACGACACGTCCGGGCCCACGCGCTTGGTCGAACTGGATACCGACGATTGCCACGACGGTGCCGTCTCGTAAAGGCTCGTGCCGCCGCCGGTCGCCCACAGTCGCTGGTTGTTGTCGCCGCCGCCGACGGTGGAAAGGCCTTCGTTCCACACGGTCTCGCCCGTCCAGCTCGTGCCGCTGGTGGACAAGGTGGTGCCGCCCACCTGGATCACGTACGGCGAGCTGGCCGGCTCGCTGACCGAGTAGTGGGTAAGGTCGATCTTCACCGTGCCGGCCGAGTTGGCGACGTAGCCCGGCGAGCCGAACGAATCGGTCGACCACTGGTAGACGCCCGCGTCACCCGACGAGACCGAGAAGATCTGACCCTGCGCCACGGCCTGCTGGAAGATGTTGTCGTCGGCCTGCTGGACGCCCGACTGTTCGGCGGCCGTTTCGTCTTCGCCGAGGGAGACGTTGATCAGCTTGACGATGTCGTCGGTGACGGCCTTGTTGTACGTGGCGGTGATGCCTGCGTCGGTGATGCCCGTGGAGCTCGAATTGCCGTTGGGCGAGGTGTAGAAAATCAGCTGTTTCACGCCGCCGGCGATGCCCACGATGTCCTGGCTGTCCAGCGACCATTCGCCGTTGGAATCCGGATCGTTGGCGAACGTACCGCTGCCCACCTTGGTGATCGTGGCGTTGACCGTGCCCAGGCCGGCGCTGCTGGTGAACGTATTGAGGTCGTTGACGGTCTGCGTGAGCGAACCCCAGGTGATGATGCCCACGGCCGTATTGGAGGCCGTCGGCACGCCGGAGGCGCCGTAGATCGCGGCGAAGTCCTGCGGATGGTGTCCCGTCACCGCGGCGGCGGCTTGCGGGCTGGCGGCGTTAGGGATCGTCATCACGTCGGGCTTGTAGACGTGGTGCATGGTGTGCTTCACCGATACGTTCTGCAGGCCGAGCACGGAGCCCACCGCATCGCCCAACGAGGCGGGCACGAGCGCGGGCGTGTCGTTGGCAAAGAACTCGCGACCGTTCGCTTCGAAGCGCTTGATCGAGGTATGGAAGCCGGTGGCGGCGGCGGCGGCGTTGCCGGTGGCGGAGATCAGGAGATGGTTCGGCGCGACCTCGATGTTGTCGAAGCCCGACTGCTTCAGGTGGGCGACCACCGCATCCACCTGGGCCTGCGTGGGCGCGAAACGCGCCTTGAATTGTTCCGGCGTGAGGAACTTACCGTAGAGCGGGTTGCCCGGCGTCGTCACCGCGGCAAGGAATTTCTGCAGCGCGTCTTCGTTGCGCAGTTTCAGGCCCACCGTGACCTGCAACGGATGGTCGGCCGCCATGGCCGTCACCGCGGCACCGTCGACGTGCGGGGTGCCGGTCATGTTCAGCGCATACCCGGACGACACCGGAGCGGACGCGGTGGCACCGGCGACCATGGCCTGAGGCGCGGCCTCCGGCATCATCGCCGCCTGCGTATGCGTGGATACCCATGCCTCGTCGGCATGTGCGGAAAGCGAGGACATCGCCAGCGCGATGGCGATCGTCAATGCGGACTTGCGGGTAATCCCAAAAGCGAGTGCATCGATCTTCATGTGTGGTCCTTCGTTAGCCCGTAGTTTGCTTCCCCCGAAGCGGAAGCGCTGTCACTTCCGGCGATCGGGCAGGACCCCTCGCGTTGCGCAAGTCGCAGAAACCCACGAATCCCCCGCCGTCACGCCCTTTCTCCCCTGCTCCGCGTCAAGCGATGCGCAGGGAGCCTTTCGCGCGGCTTTCAAAAACGGGGAAACGCAGCCGCACCGACGGACTTGCGTGATGGAATGCGCAAATACGGATGACAATCGCGTGTATCGAAGGAGACCACCGGCGATGCGAGGGCATGCGTCGGCGATGACGCAACCTCATCTTCTTGCGTTCTTGCCGGAATATATTTCGATCCGTTGCCGGTCAGGCCGCGGCGCGAACGCCCTGTTGAACGAAAGCGACCACCGCGTCGGCAAATGCGTCCGGGCGCTCGAGGTGAACGAAGTGCCCGGCATCATCGAACGCGGCGCATCGGGCGTCGGGAATCAGGTCCACGAGCGTGTCCGCCCATCGTGGTCCGCAAATGAAATCGTGCGCACCGACCATGACCAGGGTGGGCACGCGAAGGCCAGGCAGGTCCAGGCGTACATCGAAGGGCACGTCGTCTCCCTTCACCAGGCCGACATGCAGGGAAGCACGAAGGGCCTCGATGTCCACGCCGTGGAAATCGGCGAAATACACCGGCAGCAGGTCACGCAGGGACGCGGTATATGCATCGTCGCTATCCCGTGGGGAATGCCAGCCGCGAAGCACGGATGCCGCTTCCGGCGTACCGGCCCAATGATTGACGAAACGATCGACCCCACGTGCCGCATCGGCCATGAAGTCATCCCCGGTGAATGCCGGCGTGGCGTAGAGCAAAAGCCCACGGACCCGCTCGGGATGGTCGATCGCGAAACGCTGGGCGACGAACCCGCCATGCGAGTGCCCCATCACCAGCACCCGACCCAGGGAAAGCGCGTCCGCAAGGCCACGCAACTGCTCCGCGTAACGGTCGACCGTATAGCCGTGCGGATGATCCGGCAAACGGCCCGACGCGCCCGTACCGATCGGTTCGAAGTAGACGAGAGTGAGGTGCTCCTCCAGCCGGGGCATGCGCATGTCATCCCAGTTCACGCCCGGACCGCCGGAATGCACCAGGCATACCGGACCCTGGCCGAAGACGTGGTAGCGCTGTTCGATACCGTGGACGAGTACGCCGTGGCTGCCGGGAGCGAGCGGATGGACGTGGATCATGCGGACTCTCCATGAACCGGGCGTACCCCGGCATGCGCCCGCTCCATGCTACCCACGCGGGCAACCGCTGCCTTGAGCCTTTCCTCCATGCTGCCCAGGCAGCGGATTTACGTCCAAGAAGCCCGAGGCTTCACGCGCCGCGCATCCGGAACACCGAGGCTTCGGCATTGATCCGGCGCGACGCCGCGGCCACGTCGGTGCTCACCACGGTCTTGCCGATGGGCGCGAGTGCAATGCCGGCCAGCTTCAGGTGCTGCCAGCCGAAAGGAATACCGATGATCGTCACGCAGCACGCCACGGCCGAGCAGACGTGCCCGATGGCGAGCCAGATACCCGCGAAGACGAACCAGATGACGTTGCCGATGGTGCCCAGCGGGCTCGTGCCGATATCGCCCTGCCCCGACAATTCACGTCGATCGATGGCCTCCTTGCCGAACGGGAAGAACGCGAACGACCCGATCACGAAGCAGGAGCGCGCCCAGGGAATGCCGACGATGGTGACCAGGGCGATCAGGCCGGCCAACCACCAGCCCAGGCCCATCAACAGGCCGCCGAAAATGAACCAGATGAGGTTGCCTATCGTCTTCATGTGCCGCTCCTTGTGGACTGATGTCCACGTTAGGCCGGTCTCGGCGCGGGTCCCAGTGCCGTTAGTTGGCCGGGTGGCCATGCTCGCTTCGGCAAGATCCGTTGTTATATCCCACGGTACCGCTCAAGCCCGATCTCACACCTTCGCATGGTTCGTTCGACAGCTGCTCGTCCGGCGGGCCCCGCGCCGATGCCGACATGCGGGATAGCGCGCATCCCGACCACTCGATGTAACGCCAAGCCTACGACTGCGCAGAGCAAGGCCGATGGCCTGTGCGTGCGGGCGATCCCCTACCCACAGCTTCTTTCAGCGAGACGTAAAGAAAACGGCGCGATCCGAAGATCGCGCCGTTCAAAAATACTGGTAGCGGGGGCAGGATTCGAACCTGCGACCTTCGGGTTATGAGCCCGACGAGCTGCCAGACTGCTCCACCCCGCATCAGAGTCAAAAAGTATAGCGACGTGGCCGGATTCTTGCAAGCCCTTTCTTACACCTTCGTGAAAGAAAGGGCCTAAGGAATCAGCCAGCGAACGCCCTCTGGCACCAGGCCAACAGCGGCGACCACGTGAAGCCGAGCACGAGCAGGGCCAGTGCATTGATCGAAAGCATCCAGCGCGAGGCGACATCGGACGTGGCGCGCACTTCCGTGCCTTCGGTCGGCGCGTCGAAGTACATCACCTTCACCACGCGCAGGTAGTAGTACAGACCGATGATCGCGGCGACCGCGCCGACGAGGGCGAGCCACAGCATGCCCGCGTCGATGGCCGCCTTCAGTACCAACAGCTTGCCGTAGAAACCGAACAGCGGCGGCACGCCGGCCAGCGAGAACATCACCAGCAGCATCATGAAGGCGAACCAGGGCGAACGCTGGTTGAGGCCCTTGAGATCGTCGATCTCCTCGCATTCGAAACCGGCGCGAGACATCACGATGATCATGCCGAACGCCGCGGCGCTGGTGATCGCATAACTCACCGCGTAGAACATCGAAGCCGAGTAGCCCTCGGGACCGGCGTTGACCAGGCCCACCAGCAGGTAGCCCATGTGCGAGATGGTCGAATAGGCCAGCAGGCGCTTGAGGTTGGTCTGCACGATGGCGACGAAGTTACCGATGGCCAGCGAGAGCACGGCCAGCACCGCCAGCATCAGCTGCCACTGCGGAGCGAGGCCCGCGGTGCCGCCGGCGATGTCGCCCATGCCGGTCGACAGCAGCCGATAGGCCATGCCGAACGCCGCGAGCTTCTGCGCCGAACCGATGAAGATCGTGACGGCCGTGGGGGCGCCCTGGTAGACGTCGGGAATCCACATGTGGAACGGCGCGGCGCCGAGCTTGAAGCCGATGCCGACGATCATGAAGACCAAGCCGAACAGCAGCAGCGTCTTCCACTCGGTGCCGACGATGGCGGCATGGATGGTGTGCAGGTCGAGGCTATGCGTGGCGCCGTAGACCATCGACATGCCGTACAGCAGCATGCCCGACGACAGCGCACCCAGCACGAAGTACTTGATGGCCGCTTCCGACGAGAGCTGCGAATCGCGGTTCAGGGCGACCAGCGCGTACGACGAGAGCGTGAGCAGCTCGAGGCCGAGGTACACCGTGACCAGGCTGCCGGCGGCCACGAGGAACATGATGCCCACGACGGCGAAGATGGACAGCGTGTAGAACTCGCCGAACGGAATCGCCCTATCCTTCAGGTAAGGGCGCGCATAGACGAAGATCACCGCCATCAGCACCAGCGAGAACAGCTTCAACACCGTCGACACGCCGTCGCGGATGAACATGCCGCTGAAGGCGGCGGTGCTGCTGCCGGCCTGCTGGCCGCTCACGACCAGGTAGGCGCCGACCAGTACCACCAGGATCGACAGCCAATGCACGGCGCCCTTCTGCGACGGCTTCAGGTAAGCGTCGAGCAGGAGCAGCACGCAGGCCGCGATGGTGAGGTAGACCTCGGGGAGCAGGATGAGAATGTCGTTGATACCAGGCATGTTATTTCCCGCTCAGACTTTGGTGATGGCCAGCTGTTCGACGATGCGGGACACCGACGCGTCCATCAGGTGAACCAGCGGTTCGGGCCAGATGCCGAAGATCAGCACGCCGGCGGCGAACGCGGAGAGCATGAAGATCTCGCGGCCGTTCACGTCGGTGAGTTCCTTCACGTGCGGGTTGGTGATGTCGCCCCAGAGCACGCGCTTGACCATCCACAAGGTGTAGGCGGCGCCGATGATCAGGGTGAACGCGGCGAACAGCGCGATCCACGGGTTGGCCGAGAAGGAGGCCAGGATCACCATGAATTCGCCCACGAAGCCACTGGTACCCGGCAGGCCGCTGTTGGCCATGGCGAAGAGCACGTAGAACGGCGCGAACACCGGCATCACGTTGATGACACCGCCGTAATCCTTGATCTGGCGCGAATGCAGGCGGTCGTACAGCACGCCGATGCAGCTGAACATGGCGCCGGAGATGAAGCCGTGCGAGATCATCTGCACCATCGCGCCCTGCATGCCCAGGCGGGCCGCGTCGGGGTTCTGCGAATCGCGCACCAGCAGGAAGGCGATGAAGATGCCCAGGGTCACGAAACCCATGTGGGCGATCGACGAATACGCCACCAGCTTCTTCATGTCCTGCTGGACCAAGGCCACGTAGCCGATGTAGCACACGGCGATGAGCGACAGCACGATGATCAGCCAGGCGAACTCATGCGAGGCGTCGGGCGTGATCGGCAGGCTGAAGCGCAGGAAACCGTAGCCGCCGATCTTCAGCATCACCGCCGCCAGCACCACCGAGCCGCCGGTGGGGGCTTCGACGTGCGCATCGGGCAGCCAGGTGTGCACCGGCACCATCGGCACCTTGATCGCGAAGCCGAGCAGGAAGGCGAAGAACAGCCAGCTCTGCTCCGTCAGCGTCAGGTGCACGTTGGCCATGTCCGACAGCGCGAAGCTGCCGCCCGTCTTGTGCCACAGGTACAGCAGGCCGATCAGCATGAAGATCGAGCCGAAGAACGTGTAGATGAAGAACTTCAGCGTGGCGTAGACGCGGCGCGGACCGCCCCAGATACCGATGATGACGAACATCGGGATCAGCATCGCTTCGAAGAACACGTAGAACAGCATCGCGTCCGTCGCGCAGAACACGCCGACCATGAGGCCTTCGAGGACCAGCATGGCGGCCATGTACTGGTGCGGCTTGTTCTGCACCACTTCCCAAGCGCCCACGATCACCAGGATCTGGGTGAACGAGGTCAGGATGATCAGCGCGACCGAGATGCCGTCGACGGCAAGCGAGTAGTTGATGCCCAGGGACGGGATCCAGCTCATCGATTCGGTGAGCTGGAGCGTGCCGGTGGCGGCATCGTAGGCAGGCAGGAGGGCCAGGCTGGCGGCGAAGGTCGCCACCGATACCAGGAGGGCGATCCAGCGGGCGGCGCCTGGGCGACCGGAACCGGCCAACAGCACCGGGATGGCGCCGAGGACCGGAAGCCAGATCAGCAGGCTGAGCAAGTGATTCGACATAGAGCTCGTTTCCCTTATTGCCCGATCAGCCAGTACCCGCCCAGGAGCAGGATCAAGCCGAGGATCATGGCGAACGCATAGTGGTAGAGGAATCCGGACTGCAGGTGGCGCATGCCGCCCGCGATACGGCGGACCAGGCCGGCCGAGCCGTTGACGACGGCGCCGTCGATGATGGCGGCGTCACCCACCTTCGACAGGCCTTCGCCCAGCTTGACGCCACCCTTCGCGAACACCGCGAAGTAGAGTTCGTCGATCCAGTACTTGTGGTTGAGCAGTTCGTACACCGGCTTGAGCGCCGTCTTCGCCTTGTCGGCGACCGACGGATTGAACAGGTACACGTAGGTGGCTACGGCGAAACCGGCGAAGGCGATCCAGAACGGGGCGGCCGTGAAGCCGTGAAGGCCCGCCGCCACCACGCCGTGGAACTCGTGCGCGAGCTCGCCCAGCACGTTGTTCTCTTCGTTGACGTGGATGGCCTTGCCGAACCAGCCGTCGAACAGCATCGGCTTGACGGTGAACCAGCCGATCACGATGGACGGGATCGCGAGCAGCACCAGGGGCACCGTCACCACCCACGGCGACTCGTGGGGGGCGTGTTCGAGTACGCCCGGGGTGTGGTGCGGATCTTCCTTATGCGTGTCCGCATGATCTTCCTGGTGCGCTTCGGCATGCGCATCGTGGCCATGCGGCTGGTCGTGCTTGCCGTGCGCATCATGGGCGTGCCCATGGGCGACGGTGAAGCGCTCCTTGCCGTGGAAGGTCATGTAGAGCAGGCGGAAGCTGTAGAACGAAGTCACGAACACGCCGGCCAGCACGCAGAAGTACGCGTAGCTCGCGCCCCAGCGATGCGACTCGCCCACGGCCTCGATGATGGCGTCCTTCGAGTAGAAGCCCGAGAAGAACGGCGTACCGGCCAGGGCCAGCGAGCCGATCCACATCGTGATCCAGGTGACCGGCATGTACTTGCGCAGGCCGCCCATGTAGCGCATGTCCTGCTCGTGATGCATGCCCATGATGACCGAGCCGGCGCCGAGGAACAGCAGCGCCTTGAAGAAGGCGTGGGTCATCAGGTGGAACACGGCGCCGCTGTAGGCCGACACGCCCAGCGCGACGGTCATGTAGCCCAGCTGCGAGAGCGTGGAGTACGCGATGACGCGCTTGATGTCGTTCTGCACGATGCCGATCAGGCCCGTGAACAGCGCCGTGGTGGAGCCGATCACGAGGATGAACGACAGCGCGGCGTCGGTCAGCTCGAAGATGGGCGACATGCGGGCGACCATGAAGATCCCCGCGGTCACCATGGTGGCCGCGTGGATCAGCGCCGAGATCGGCGTGGGGCCTTCCATCGAGTCGGGCAGCCACACGTGCAGCGGCACCTGGGCCGACTTGCCCATGGCACCGATGAACAGCAGGATGCCGATCACGGTGGCGGCGTCCCAGGCATGGTTCTGGGTGATCTGCAACGTCTTGCCCACCAGCTCGGGCGCATGGTCGAACGCGGTCTGGTAGTCGAGCGTCCCCAGGAAGTAGAGGATCGCCGAGATGCCCAGCAGGAAACCGAAGTCGCCCACGCGGTTGACCAGGAAGGCCTTGAGGTTCGCGAAGATCGCCGTCGGGCGCTTGTACCAGAAGCCGATCAGCAGGTACGACACCAGGCCCACCGCTTCCCAGCCGAAGAACAGCTGCATGAAGTTGTTGCTCATCACGAGCATCAACATCGAGAAGGTGAACAGGGAAATGTAGCTGAAGAAGCGCTGGTAGCCCGGGTCTTCCGCCATGTAGCCGATGGTGTACAGGTGCACCAGCAGCGACACGAAGGTAACCACCACCATCATCATGGCGGTGAGACGGTCGACCATGAAGCCCACCGAGGCGTGGAAGCGGCCGATCTCGAACCAGGTGTAGACGTTCTGGTTGAAGTTGTCGGCGCCGCCCCAGACCAGCTGGTAGAGCACGTAGAACGACAGGCCGCAGGCGATCGCCACGCCCAGGAGGGTGGCGGTATGCGCCCCTGCCCGGCCGATCAGCTTGCCGAAGAGGCCGGCCAGGATCGAACCCGCGAGCGGCGCGAGTGCGATCGTCAGCAGGATTGAAAGCGAGAGACTCATCGGATCAACCCTTCATGCTGTCGATTTCGGCGACGTTGATCGTGCTGCGGTTGCGGAACAGCAGCACGAGGATCGCCAGGCCGATGGCGGATTCCGCCGCGGCCACGGTGAGGATGAAGAACACGAACACCTGGCCCGACACGTCGCCGAAGAAGCGCGAGAAGGCCACGAAGTTGGTGTTCACCGCGAGGAGCATCAGCTCGATCGCCATGAGCAGCACGATCACGTTCTTGCGGTTGATGAAGACGCCGGCGACGGCGATGCAGAACAGGATCGCGCCGAGCACGATGTAATGGGAAAGCGTGATCACTTGGCGTTCTCCTGCGTCGGTTCCACGACCGGCGCGGGCGCCGGGCTGACGGATGCCATCGTTTCGCTGGCGAGCTTCACCACGCGGACGCGCTCGGTGGCCTTGACGGACACCTGCTGCGAGGCCGACTGGTGGCGCACGCCCAGGCGCTGGCGCAGGGTCAGCGCCACGGCGGCGACGACGCCCACGGTGAGGATCAGTGCCGCGATCTCGAACGGCAGCAGGAACTCGGTGTACAGGGCATGGCCCAGCCAGGCCACGTTCGACTCGCCGGCCGGGTTGGGACCGAGCGTGTGCGCGTGCATGGCCTTCACGCCGATCATCGCCAGCATTTCCACCAGCATGACCACCGCGACCACGATGCCCACCGGCAGGTAGCGCATGAAGCCCTCGCGGACGGCCTCCTGCTTGATGTCGAGCATCATCACCACGAACAGGAACAGCACCATCACCGCGCCGACGTAGACCACGACGAGGGCGATGGCGAGGAACTCCGCCTCGGCCAGCAGCCAGACGCAGGCCATGCTGAAGAAGGCCAGCACCAGCGACAGCACGGCATGCACCGAGTTGCGCACGGAAATGACCATCAGCCCGGCGATGACCGCCACGCCGCCGAAGAGGTAGAAACAGATGAGTTGAAGCAGATCGGTATTCATCGCGTAGGTCTCCGGGCGCTCAGCGGTAAGCCGCGTCCTGCGCGCGGGCGGATGCGATGTCCTGCTCGAAGCGGTCACCGATGGCCAGCAACTGGGCCTTGGTCACCACGTTCTCGCCACGATGTTCCATGTGGTATTCGTGCACGTGCGTCTCCACGATGGAGTCGACCGGGCAGCTCTCTTCGCAGAAGCCGCAGAAGATGCACTTGAACAGGTCGATGTCGTAACGCGTGGTACGGCGCTGGCCGTCTTCCGCGCGCGGGGCCGAGTCGATGGTGATCGCCAGCGCCGGGCACACCGCCTCGCACAGCTTGCAGGCGATGCAGCGTTCTTCGCCGTTGGCGTAGCGGCGCAGCGCGTGCAGGCCGCGGAAGCGGTTCGACTTGGGGATGTGCTCCATCGGGTAGCGCATCGTGTACTTGGGGCTGAACATGTAGCGCATGGTCAGGCCCATGCCCTTGAACAGCTCGATGAGCAGCAGGCTCTTGAAGTAATGGGTAACGCGGGACATGGCTCTTTAGGCTCCCGTTCCGATGTGGACCCAGCCGAAATATTTCATGCAGCCGGCAACGAGGACCCAGACGATGGTGATGGGGATGAAGACCTTCCAGCCCAGACGCATGATCTGGTCGTAGCGGTAACGCGGGAAGCTCGCGCGGAACCACAGGAAGAGGAAGGCGAAGATGAAGGCCTTGATGAACAGCCAGTGGAAGCCGCCGTGGCCGATGAGGCCCCACGATTCCGGGAACGGCGACAGCCAGCCGCCCATGAACAGGATCGAGGTGAGGAAGCTCACCAGGATCATGTTGGCGTATTCGGCCAGGAAGAACAGCGCGAACGGCGAGCCGGAGTACTCCACGTGGAAACCGGCGACGATTTCCGACTCGCCCTCGGCCACGTCGAACGGCGCGCGGTTGGTTTCGGCCACGCCCGAGACGAAGTAGATGACGAACACCGGCAGCAGCGGCAGCCAATACCAGCTCAGGAAGCTGCCCCGCTGCGCGTCGACGATCGCCGTCAGGTTCAGGCTGCCCGTGAGCACCAGCACGCAGACGATGGACATGCCCATCGCCAGTTCGTACGAGATCACCTGCGCCGCGGCGCGCATGGCGCCGAGCATCGCGTAGCGCGAGTTGGACGACCAGCCGGCGAGGATGATGCCGTACACGCCCATCGAGGTCATGGCCAACAGGTAGAGCACGCCGGCGTTGACGTTGGCGAGTACCACGCCCGGGGAGAACGGCACCACGGCCCAGGCGCACAGCGCCGGCACGAGGGCCAGCAGCGGTGCGAGGTAGTAGAGCGCCTTGTTCGCGTTGGTCGGCAGCACCACTTCCTTCAGCAGCAGCTTGACGACGTCGGCGAAGGCCTGCAGCAGGCCGGCGGGGCCGACCTTGTTGGGCCCCATGCGCACGTGCATCCAGCCCAGCACCTTGCGCTCCCACCAGACGTACATCGCCACGCCGACGACGAGCGGCAGCACGATCGCCAGGATGAAGAGCACCGGCAGCAAGAGGTGGTCGAAGAGTTGATCGGCCATGGTTTACGCCTTGCTCAGGGTGATGGCCGCGCCGTACGGGGGCAGCATCGCGGTTTCGGGAAGCGCGGCCTCGATCCACGCGGCGCCCGCGGGCACCGAGGCATCGATCGCCACCGGCAACACGGCATCGCCCACGCGGGCGTTGCCGCCCTCGGCGAGACCGAGCTTGCCGGCGTCGTCCGCGTTGATGCGGATGGCGGCCGGACGGTTCAGCGGGTGCGAGTTGAGCGCACCGGCACGACGAAGCACCGCGTCGACGCGGTAGATCGGCGTGGTGGCCAAGCGCGAGAAGGAGACGCCCGAGATGCGCGTGGCGAGCTGCGAACGCGCCTCGGTGGCGCGTTCGGTCATGCCGTCGCGCAGGCCGGCCAGGTCGTCGAACTCGAAGCCGGCCACGCCGAGCATGCCGCCCAGCGCGCGCAGCACCTTCCAGCCCGGACGCGCATCGCCGGGTGCCTTGGCACCGGCGGCCACGGCCTGCGCCGTGCCTTCGACGTTGACCAGCGTGCCGTCGATCTCCGGCGTGAGCGCGATCGGCAGGATCACGTCGGCCGAATCCTTCAGCGCGTCGCTGGCGTAGGCGGCGAAAGCGACCACGGTCTGCGCCGAGTGCATCGCCTGCTGCGCGAGCGCGCCGTCGGCGAAGTCGTGCGGCGGTTCGACGTTGTACAGCACGTAGCCCTTGCGCGGCTGCGCCAGCATGGCGCGGGCGTCGAGGCCGCCGGCGGTCGGCAGCACGCCGACCGAGGCCAGGCCGATGGCGTTCGCGCCGACCGGCAGTTCGTTGAAGGCCGCACCGGTGGCCTGCGCGATGAAGCGCGCGATGGCACGCAGCCACGAGGCTTCCGGATGGGTGACCGCGGCGTGACCGAGGATCACCACGGCACCGTCGGACGAGAGCGACTTCACCGCGTCGCGATGCGCATCGGTCGCCTGCGCGCCGTCGACGGCCGCGGCGATCGATGCCGGCACGGTCGCGCCGTTCTCGGCGGCGGCCTTGGCCAGCACCAGCAGCTCGTCGACGAAGGCGTGCGGCGCGGCCACGGCTTCTCCGGCCAGCGCGTAGTTGAAGTTGAAGTGGGCCGGGTTGACCGCGTACACCTTCGCGCCCTTCTTCACCGCCTGGCGGATGCGGTGGTTGAGCAGCGGCACTTCGTGACGCAGGTCGGAGCCGACCAGCAGCGCCGACTTCACCTTGTCGAACGAGGCGATCGTCGAGGCGAAGGGCTTGGCGAACGCGTTGTCGGCGAAGTCGAGCTGACGCAGGCGATGATCGACGTGGGCACTGCCGAGGCCGCGCGCGAGACGGACGATCAGCTCGCCCTCCTCGTTCGACGTGGCGCCATGCACCAGCACGCCGAGGTCGGAGCCGGCGACGCTCTTCAGGGCTTCCTTGGCGACCGACAGCGCGTCGTCCCAGGTCGTGGCCGACCACTGGCCGTTGCGCTTGACCATCGGCGACTTGACGCGATCGGCCGCGTACAGGCCCTGGTGGCTGTAGCGGTCACGGTCGGAGAGCCAGCACTCGTTGATCGTTTCGTTGTCGCGCGGCACGTTGCGCAGCACTTCGCCACGACGGGTGTGCATCCACAGGTTGGAACCCAGCGCGTCGTGGTAGGCGACGGACGGGCGCGCGATCAGTTCCCAGGCGCGGGCCTGGAACTGGAACGGCTTGTTGGTGAGTGCACCGACCGGGCAGACGTCGATGATGTTGCCCGACAGTTCGCTCTCGATCGTCTTGCCGATGTACGTGCCGATCTCGAGGGTTTCGCCGCGGCTCATGCCGCCCAGTTCGTAAGTGCCGGCGATCTCGCTGGTGAAGCGGACGCAACGCGTGCACTGGATGCAGCGGGTCATCTCGGTGGCGATCAGGGGACCGATGTTCTCGTCGGCCACCGAACGCTTGCGTTCGTTGTAGCGGGACACCGAACGGCCGTAACCGAGCGAGACGTCCTGCAGTTCGCATTCGCCGCCCTGGTCGCAGATGGGGCAGTCGAGCGGATGGTTGATGAGCAGGAACTCCATCACGTTGCGCTGCGACTTGAGCGCCTTGTCCGAACGCGTGAAGACCTTCATGCCCTCGCCCACCGGCGTGGCGCAGGCCGGGGCCGGCTTGGGCATCTTCTCGATTTCCACCAGGCACATGCGGCAGTTGGCGGCGATCGGGAGCTTGCGGTGGTAGCAGAAGCGCGGGATGGGAATACCGACGGCGTCGGCCGCCTGGATGATCATCGACCCCTTGGCTACCTGCACCGGAACGCCGTCGATCTCGACGTTGACGAGGTCCGGCGCGGCGTTGGCTACGGGCTGCGCACTCATGCAGCGACTCCAGTGGTGACCGTGTCAGCCGGACCGTCGACGATCGACCGGCCATGCTCCACGTAGTATTCGAATTCGTGCCAGAAGTGGTACAGGAAGCCCTGCACCGGCCATGCGGCGGCTTCGCCGAAGGCGCAGATGGTGTGGCCCTCGATCTGGCCGGCGACGGCCTTCAGGCGATGCAGGTCGTCCGTGGTGCCCTTGCCTTCGACGATGCGCGAGAGCACGCGGTACATCCAGCCGGTGCCTTCGCGGCACGGCGTGCACTGGCCGCACGACTCCGCCTTGTAGAAGCGCGAGATGCGATGGCAGGCGCGCACCATGCAGGTTTTTTCGTCCATCACGATGACGGCACCCGATCCCAGGCCCGAACCCGCCTTCTGCAGCGAGTCGTAGTCCATGGTGCATTCCATCATCTTGTCGGCCGGGAGCACCTTCATCGACGAGCCGCCCGGGATCACGGCCTTCAGCTTGTGGCCGTTGCGCACGCCACCCGCCATCTCCAGCAGTTCGGAGAACGGCGTGCCGAGCTTGATCTCGAAGTTGCCCGGGTTGTTCACGTGACCGGAGACCGAGAAGATCTTCGGGCCGCCGTTGTTCGGCTTGCCGATGTTGAGGAACCACTCCGCGCCGTTGCGCAGGATGGCCGGCACCGAGGCGTAGGTTTCGGTGTTGTTGATCGTGGTGGGACGGCCGTACAGGCCGAACCCGGCCGGGAACGGCGGCTTGAAGCGCGGCTGGCCCTTCTTGCCTTCGAGCGATTCCATCAGCGCGGTTTCTTCGCCGCAGATGTACGCGCCCGCGCCCAGCGCGTTGTGGATGTCCACGTCGATGCCGGAGCCGTCGATGTTCTTGCCGAGCAGTCCGGCCGCGTAGGCTTCCTTCAGGGCTTCTTCGATGTGCTCGAACGGCTCGTGGTGGAACTCGCCGCGCAGATAGTTGTAGGCGACCGTCGAACCCGTGCAGTAGCACGCGATCGCCAGGCCCTCGAGCACCGCGTGCGGGTTGAAGCGCAGGATGTCGCGATCCTTGCAGGTGCCCGGCTCGGATTCGTCGGAGTTGCAGAGGATGTACTTCTGGCCGGGCGCGGTGCGCGGCATGAAGCTCCACTTCAGGCCCGTGGGGAAGCCGGCGCCGCCGCGACCGCGCAGCGAGCTCTTCTTGATCTCTTCGATCAGGGCCGCCGGATCGGGCTTCTCGGCGAGGATCTTGCGCCACGCCTTCCAGCCGTCGACCTTCTCGTAGCTTTCGAGCGACCAGGGCTTTTCGAAATGCAGGGTCGTGTAGACGACCTGGTGTTCCTTGGGAGCGGGTCCGACCGGACCGGTGGTGCTAGCCATTGCCCTTACCTCACTTCAGACCGTCGAGGATCGCGTCGACCTTTTCGGTCGTCAGCTTCTCGTGGTAATGACCGTTGACGACCATCATCGGACCGCCCGCGCACGCGGCCAGGCATTCCTCTTCCTGCTTGAGGTAGATGCGGCCGTCGGCGGTGCTTTCGCCGGTCTTGATGCCCAGTTTCCTCTCGCAATGGCGCACGATGCCCTCGGCACCGTTGAGCCAGCACGAGATGTTGGTGCAGATGGCGACGTTGTTGCGGCCCACGGGCGAGGTCTCGAACATCGAGTAGAAGCTCGCGACTTCGTAGGCCCAGATCGGCGGCAGATCGAGGTACTTGGCGACGGCGGTGATCAGCTCGTCGGTGAGGTAGCCCTGGTTCTGCTCCTGGGCACCCATCAGGCCCTGGATCAGCGCCGAGCGCTTGCGATCCGGCGGGAACTTGCCCACCCAGTGATCGATGTGGGCACGGGTGTGATCGTTGAGCACGACGAGAGGATCGATGTCCTTCACCTGCTCGAAATGACCGGTGGCTTTCATGATTCTTTACTCCGTCGACTTAGCGGTCGACTTCGCCGAAGACGAGATCGTAGGTGCCGATCATCGCGACGACGTCGGCGAGCATGTGGCCCCGCACGAACGCGTCCATCGAAGACAGGTGGGCGAAGCCCGGCGCGCGCAGGTGCACGCGGAACGGCTTGTTGGCACCGTCGGACACCAGGTAGCAGCCGAATTCACCCTTGGGCGCTTCCACGGCGGCGTAGGTTTCGCCGGCGGGTACGCCGTAGCCCTCGGTGAAGAGCTTGAAGTGGTGGATCAACGCTTCCATGTCGTTCTTCATTTCGACACGGCTGGGCGGAGCGACCTTGTAGTTCTGCACCATCACCGGGCCCGGGTTGGCCTTCAGCCATTCCACGCACTGGCGGATGATGCGGTTGGACTGGCGCATTTCCTCGACACGCACGAGGTAACGGTCGTAGCAGTCGCCGTTGACGCCGACGGGGATGTCGAAGTCCATCGCGTCGTAGGCGGCGTACGGCTGCTTCTTGCGCAGGTCCCAGGCGATGCCCGAGCCGCGCAGCATCGCGCCGGTCATGCCCCAGGCCTGCGCCTTGTCCGGATCGACCACGCCGATGCCGACCGTGCGCTGTTTCCAGATGCGGTTGTTGGTGAGCAGCGCCTCGTATTCGTCGACGCGAGCCGGGAAATCGTTGGTGAATTCGGTGAGGTAGTCGAGCATCGAGCCCTCGCGCCACGCGTTCAGGCGCTTGAGATCGTTGCCCTTGTGCCACGGCGACTCGCGGTACTTCGACATCTGCTCGGGAAGGTCGCGGTACACGCCGCCGGGGCGATAGTACGTGGCGTGCATGCGCGCGCCCGACACCGCCTCGTAGACGTCCATCAGTTCTTCGCGCTCGCGGAACGCATAGAGGAACACGGCCATGGCGCCGAGATCGAGCGCGTTCGAACCCACCCACATGAGGTGGTTGAGGATGCGGGTGATCTCGTCGAACATCGTGCGGATGTACTGCGCACGCACCGGGGCCTCGATGCCCAGGAGGTTTTCGATGGCGCGCACGTAGGCGTGCTCGTTGCACATCATCGACACGTAGTCGAGGCGATCCATGTAACCGATGGACTGGTTGAACGGCTTGGATTCGGCCAGCTTTTCGGTGCCACGGTGCAGCAGGCCGATATGCGGATCGGCGCGGACGATGGTTTCACCGTCCATCTCCAGCACCAGGCGCAGCACGCCGTGCGCGGCAGGATGCTGCGGACCGAAGTTCATCGTGTAATTGCGGATTTCTTCCACGGCTTAATTCTCCCGCCAGCGGTCGGCGGCTTCCGCCCTGGCCTGATCGAGGTCGGCATCGTTGCGGATCGTGCGCGGCACCAGCACGCGCGGCTCGATCGAGACCGGTTCGTACACCACGCGTTTCTGCTCGGCGTCGTAGCGGACTTCGACGTTGCCGATGAGGGGGAAATCCTTGCGGAACGGATGCCCCACGAAACCGTAGTCGGTAAGGATGCGGCGAAGGTCGGGATGACCGTCGAAGATGATGCCGAAGAGATCGAACGCCTCGCGCTCGAACCAGTCGGCTCCCGGCCAGATCGACACCACGGAGGGCACCACCGGGAACGCGTCGTCGTCGCAGAACACGCGCACGCGAATGCGCTGGTTCAGCTCGATCGACAGCAGGTGGTAGACGGCGGCGAAGCGGCGGGCCTGCTCGACCTCGCGCGGGCGCTCTTCCCAGGTGAAGCGACCGACGGCCTGCGCCTCGACGCCACGCGAGAAGCTTTCGCCCTGCGCGGTGTCGGTGTCCCACTCGGTCTTGCCGTAGCTGAGGTAGTCGACGCCGCAGGCGTCGATGAAAACGGTGAAACGGAAGCCCGCTTCGTCGCGCAGCGCCGTCGCCACGGCCGTGAGGTCGCGCGCGGCGACTTCGGCGGTGACTTCGTTACGCTCGACCTTCACGGTCAGCATGTCGCCGAAACGCGCGGCGAGGCGTTCGACCAGCGAGGTCTCGTTGTTAACGCTCATGAGGCAGCCCTTAGCGCGCGATCGTGTGGGTACGGCGGATCTTCTTCTGCAACTGCAGGATGCCGTGGATCAGCGCTTCGGCCGTCGGCGGGCAACCCGGCACGTAGATGTCGACCGGCACGATGCGATCGCAGCCGCGAACGACCGAATACGAATAGTGGTAATAGCCGCCGCCGTTGGCGCACGAGCCCATCGAGATGACCCACTTCGGCTCGGGCATCTGGTCGTAGACCTTGCGCAGCGCAGGGGCCATCTTGTTGACCAGCGTGCCGGCCACGATCATCACGTCGGACTGGCGCGGGCTGGGACGGAACACGACGCCGAAGCGGTCGAGGTCGAGACGCGCCGCGCCGGCATGCATCATTTCCACCGCGCAGCACGCCAGGCCGAAGGTCATCGGCCACATGGAGCCGGTGCGGGCCCAGTTCATCAGGGCGTCGACGCTGGTGACGCCGAAGCCGCGCTGCGGCACCGGGGCGTCGCCGTTCGGACGGATGATGTCGTCGACGAGGTTCAGCGGCGCCGGGTTGTGCATCACCCGGTCGATGGTGGTCATCACTCCCATTCGAGTGCTCCCTTCTTCCAGACGTAAGCGAAACCGACCACGAGCAGCGCCAGGAACAGCGCCATCTCGATCAGCGCGATCGCGCCGATCTTGTCGAACACCACTGCCCACGGAAACAGGAAGGCGATTTCGAGGTCGAAAATGATGAAGAGGATGGCGATCAGGTAGTAGCGCACGTCGAACTTCATGCGCGCGTCCTCGAATGCCTCGAAGCCGCACTCGTAGGGCGAGAGCTTTTCGGCGTCGGGACGGCGCGGTCCGGCGAGCATGCCGAGCACCATGAGCACGATGCCTAGGCCGACGGCCACGGCGATGAACAACAGGACGGGCCAATATTGGGCGAGCACGATGCTGCGTACCTCCGCGCCTCACTGGGCGCATCAGTGACCGTCGGCGGGGACGAGCGGTCCGGCTAGAACGCCGGAGCTTTTATCGAATCGATCCAAATGGACCCATCCGAGTCGACGCGCCAGGCACGCCAACGACTCCGGATATCCACAATCTCACGTTGGGGAACCGAACTATTGTACCAGCGCGTGCAGGTAAGACGACAAGTATTAATAGAAGGAAAACTGCATCGGAATGGTGCAAAGTCTTGCGCCGCCCCTTCCCGCCGCCGTCACGTCACATGGTCTGGGTAGGACGCTCGGACGTGAGCGTGCCGGCCAGCAGGCCCTCGATGCGCTGACGGGCCGCCTCGCTCTCGGACGACTCGTTGAACTGGATGCCGACCCCCGCCGTGCGGTTGCCCTGGGCTCCCACGGGGGTAATCCAGACCACCTTGCCGGCCACCGAGAGGCGTTCGCCCTCGTCGAGCAGGGTCACCAGGAGGGCCACCTCGTCGCCCAGGCTGTACCGCTGGGCCGTAGGCGCGAACAGGCCGCCATTCTTGAGGAAAGGCATGTACGAGATGTACAGGGAATTCACGTCCTTGATCTTCAGGGACAGGATGCCCTGCTGGCGCGGCGCGGGGGCGTTGGCATTCATGGAGGCGGTCCCTTCGGTGACGAGGCATCCTAGCGAGCCGGACCGTGGCAGGTCCAGCCGTAGCGGTCGTGGATCCACGGGGTGGAGAGGTCGGCCGTGAGCTTGACGAAGGCGGGACCCGACGCGCCGCGCAACGCCAGCCGCCAGTGTCCGTCCTGGAAATCGAGCGGTGCCCGGCGCCACGGCCAGACCACGCTGCCCTGCCCGTCGGACAGCAGCACCCGAAGGCGCGTCCTGGCGAGCGGGCCGGGATGCCACGGCAAGCGGAGCGCGTCCTGGGCGTCGGCGGACGGCGCGGCCACGAAAACCTCCGGGCGGCGCGCGTACGCCAGCATGCGTTCACGACTCAGGGCCAGTTGCGTGCGGTGTTCCTTCATCGCGGCGGTCTTGGCCGCCTGGTGCCCGGCGTCCGTATCGATGGGCTCGCCGTTCGTCGGCGTGGCGCCATGCACGGTATAGGTCAGCACGGGGGCGACGGTTTTCGTTTCCCATAGCGCCAGGCGCACCAGCACGTGGGCCGCCCCATGATCGGGGTGGGTATCCCCAAGCGAAGGGGCCAGCACCAACGTGGGCCGCACGGCCTGGATCACCCCGCCGACCTCGGCCACGGCGGCGCCGTGATGGCAACGAAGCGCATCGGTGACCTGCATGTCATGCCAGCCCAGCGGATGCAGCCGGTCCTCCCCGACGCCCAGGCGGGCGAGCGCCGCGATCGCTTCGCCCCGGCGGCGCGCGCCCCAGCGGACCCGCCCCGCCTTGCCGATGAAGAGGCGCCGCTCGATCCAGCGCTGCGGCCAGGGATTGTCGTCGCCGTCGGTGAGCAGCAACACGTCCACCCGCCCCCCAACCCGGAGCACGCGCTGGATCAGCAGGCCGCCGCCGAGGGTTTCGTCATCGGGATGGGGCGCGACGACCAGCAGGCGGGTCTGTCCGTCGATAGCGGGCATGGAAAACACGATGGCAGGGAGATCCTTGGCTCAAGGGCGTCTCGATTAGCGCCGATCGGCCGGAAAGGTCGCGTCAACGCCAGGCGGCGACGAGTTCGAGCAAGACCAGGTCGGCACGCAAGGGCCCGCGCAGCGCGTCGCGCGCACGATTGGCCTTCGCATACCAGGCATCCAGCGACTCGTCGTCGAGCCGGCTTTCCAGCGGAGCGGCGGTGCCGGCGGCGCGGGCACGCAGTTCGTCGGTCACGGCCTGGGCGGCGAACCACAGGTAGCGCTGCGGATCGGCGGCCTGCCAGCGCTTGATCACCTCCATGGCATCGCCGCGCCCGGCGGCCAGGGATTTGAGATCGTTGCGCACCTCGCCACGCTGCTTCAGCGCGCCGTCGGTAGCCCATGTGCTCGCCATGCCCGGATTGCCGCCGGCCGCATCGAGCGCGGCCACCGGATCGGGCACGCCCGTGGCGCGCAGCCAGGCGAGGGATTCGTCGCGCGCGGGCACGAGGAAGTCGATGCGCTGGCAACGGCTGCGGATGGTGGCGGGCAGCCTCGCCGGTTCGTCGGCCACGAGGATCAGCAGCGTGCCGGGCGTAGGTTCCTCGAGGGTTTTCAGCAGGGCGTTCGCCGCGGCGGCGTTCATCGCGTCGGCCGGATCGATGCTGACGACCTGCCAGCCGCCGAATTGGCTGGCCATGGCCAGTCGCTGCGACAATTCGCGGATCTGGTCCACCACGATCTCGCTACGGGTCACGCCGTCCTTGCGCAACCCGAACGACAGGGCGATCACGTCGGGATGCGTTCCGGCGTCGACCAGTTGGCAACTGCGACAGGTACCGCACGCCACGCCGTCGACCGGATGCTGGCATAGCAACCCCTTGACGAACGCCGCCAGGAAATCGCGCTTGCCCAGGCCCACGGGCCCGGCCAGCAACAAGGCGTGGGGCAACGCGTCGCGCTCCCGGCGCGCCTGCAGGCGCGCCCAGGCGTCGGCGTGCCACGGCCGCAGGCTCATGCGAAGGCACCTCGGATAGGCTGACGCTGGATCACTTGCATCGTTTCAACTGGTAGCAGGCCACGGCCCGATTGTGTTCGTCGAGGGTATCGGAAAACACATGGCTTCCGTCGCCACGCGCGACGAAATAGAGCGCCTTGCCGCCTTCCGGATGCAAGGCCGCCAGGATGGCGGCGCGTCCCGGCAGCGCGATGGGCGTGGGCGGCAGGCCGACCCGCGTGTACGTGTTGTAGGGCGTGTCGGTGGTGAGGTCGCTCTTGTGGATGTTGCCGGTATAGGCGGCACCCATGCCGTAGATGACGCTGGGGTCGGTCTGCAACAGCATGTGCTGCTCCAGCCGGCGCACGAACACGCCCGCGATGCGCGGGCGCTCGTCCGCCCTGCCCGTCTCCTTCTCCACGATGGAGGCCAGGATCAGCGCCTCGTAGGGCGAGGCCAGCGGAAGATCCGGCGCACGCGCCGGCCATGCGGCATCGAGCAGCTTCGTCATCGAGGCATGGGCACGCTTGACGATGGCCGATTCCGGATCGCCCTTGACGTAGGCATAGGTCTCGGGAAGGAATCGCCCCTCGGGCTCTTCGCCTTCCGCACCGAGGCGTTTCATCAGTTCGGCGTCGTCCACGTCGGCCAGGTCGTGCGTCAGCGTGGGCACGGTGGCCAGCACGCGGCGGAACTCGGCGAACGACCAGCCCTCGACGATGGTGAAGTAACGTTGCACCACCCTGCCCGAAGCCATGTCGCCGATGAGGTCGCGCGGCGTCATGCCCGGCCGCAACGCGTACTCGCCCGCATGCAACCGGCCGGATGCATGCATCTCGGTCGCCAGCACGCGCCAGTACAACGGCGACGCGGCACTGACGCCACGACGGCGCAGGTCGCGAACGATATCCTTGAAGGAGGTGCCGCGCGCCACGTCGATACTCTGGCCCGCCGCGGGGATCGCCAGCGGCGTGCGGGCGAAACGGGCCCAGTCATACCAGGCCCATGCCCCTGCCGCGATCGCCGCGACCACCACCGCGAGCAGGATGACTCGCCACCGGGCGAGGCCACGCACCTTCATCACTTGGGAAATCCTTCCATCGTTGGCAGCGGCAAGCCGAGGGTCCGCCAATGCGCCTGCAGGGCGCGGGTGGCCGGACCGGGGGTCCAAGACCGCCCGGCACATGCCCGAACGGGGAGGATGCCGCGAACCGCCGACGTGAGGAAGACCTCGTCGGCCGCCATCAGCCGCCCGGGCGTGATCGCCTCGACGGCGACCTCGCGCCAGGCCAGCACTTCGGCCCGCGCCACGCCCGCCACGCCGCACGCTTCCACGGGCGGCGTCGCCCACCGGTCGCCGAACACCGCGAACAGGTTCGCCGCGGTGGCGCAAACGACGTGGCCCGCCATGTCGCGCACGAGGCCTTCGCCATACGCCGCATCCGACCATTCCGCGCGCGCCATCACCTGCTCCAGGCGATTGAGGTGCTTCATCCCCGCCAGCAAAGGCTGCGTCGCCAGCCGCGTTTCGCACAGCCGAACCGCGATGCCCTCATCATAGGCCGACGCGTCCAGCGCGAGCGGCGCCGCGCTCAACACCAGCGTGGGATGCGGTCGTGAAGGCAAGGCATAACCCCGTTCGCCTTCGCCGCGACTCCACGTGATGCGCACCACGGCATCGTCGAGACCTTCGCAAAGCCGCGACGCCTCCAGACGAAGCGCGTCGACGTCCGGCAACGGCAGGCGCAGGCGCTCGCAACCGGCTCGCAGCCGCGCCATGTGACGGTCCCACAAGGGCACCCTACCCGCGACGACGCGCAGGGTTTCGAACAGGCCATCGCCGTAGGTGAAGCCGCGATCGGCGGCGGACACCGTGGCGCCGTCGACGAAGTTCACGGACAAGCGGGCGTTCATGCCGCACCGAACACGCGCAACAGCCCACGGGCCTTCGCACGGGTTTCGTCCAGCTCTTTCTCGGGCACCGAATCGGTGACGATGCCCGCGCCCGCGCGCAGCGATACCGTGCCGCCTTCGGCGGTGAGCGTGCGGATCAGGATGTTGAGGTCCATGTCGCCGTTGTGGTCGAGGTAGCCGAACGCGCCGGTGTACGCGCCGCGGGGCTCCCGCTCGATGTCGCCGATGATCTGCATGCAGCGGACCTTCGGACAACCGGTGATGGTCCCGCCGGGAAAGGTCGCGGCGATGACCTGGCCCGGCGTCACGCCTTCGCGCGCACGGCCTCGCACGTTCGACACGATGTGATGCACGTGCGCGTAGCTCTCCACCACCATGAGTTCGTCCACTTTCACGCTGCCCGGCACGCAGACGCGTCCCAGGTCGTTGCGCTCCAGGTCGATGAGCATCACGTGTTCCGCGCGCTCCTTCGGATGCGCGGTCAGTTCGCGGATGCGCGCCGCATCGTCGTCGCCCGCGAGGCGCGGACGCGTACCCGCGATGGGGCGCGTCTGCAGTACGCCGTCGCGCGACTCGACGAGGCGCTCGGGCGACGAGCTCACGATGGCCCAGCCCGGTCGCTGCAACATGCCTGCGAACGGCGCGGGGTTCGCATGGCGCAAGGCCTGCATCAAGGCGGCAGGCAGGGGGGCATCGGCGAACCGGGCCGTCCAGCGACGGGAGAGGTTGACCTGGAACACGTCGCCTGCGCGCAGGTGCTCGTGGATGCGCGCCACGCCGTCGAGGAAGCGCTGCGGCTCGTCCTCGTCGACGGCAACGGGCGCGGCCAGCGGATGGTCGCCCAGCGCGACGCCGACGTCGGCCTCCAGCCGGTCGAGCCAGTGTTCGTTACCCTCTTCCGCGAGGAGCACGGTGCGCCCTTCGACGTGATCGACGATGGCCGCCGCGGGCACGCGCAAGGCGTAAGCCACGGGTACCGGACCACGGGCAGCAGGCAGGCGCAGCGAGGGTTCGATCTGCGCCACCAGTTCGTAGGCGAGGTAGACGAACCAGCCGCCATGAAACGGCAGGCCGTCGTCGACGCGTGCGCGATGACCTCGCGCCCACGCGCGATCCAGCGCGTCGAGGAAAGGCCCCTCGACGGGACGACCCTTTTCGTCGAGCAACCGGCCGTCGGCGTGCAGGGTGAGCGATTCGCCACCCGCGGCGAACAGGATGTCGAAGCGCGATTGCGGCGTGCCGGTGACGGCGCTCGCCAGCAAGGCCGGATAGCGCTCGGGAAACGACGCGGCCGGCGCGAGGAGATCGCGCCGGCCGGCCAGGGTTCGCGTGACGAAGGCCAACGGGCGTCAGACGCGACGGAAGACGAGCGTTCCGTTGGTACCGCCGAAGCCGAACGAGTTGGACATGACGACGTTCAGTTCGGCCTTCTTGGCCTCGTTCGGCACGAGGTCCATGCCGAGCCCGGCGACTTCCGGATCGACGTTTTCCAGGTTCATGGTCGGCGGGATGATGCCGTCGCGCAGTGCCAGCACCGAGAAGATCGCCTCCACGCCGCCGGCCGCGCCGAGCAGGTGACCGGTGACCGACTTGGTGGAGCTCACCGCGAACTGGCCTTTCTTCGTGGCGTGCTCGCCGAACACGTTGCGGATGGCCTTGGCCTCGCCCAGGTCACCCACCGGCGTGGAGGTGCCGTGCGCGTTGACGTACTGCACCTCTTCGGGCTTCAGGCCCGCATCGTGCAGCGCGTTGCGCATGGCCAGCTCGGCGCCGTCGCCGCTGGGCGCGGTGATGTGATAGGCGTCGCCGCTCATGCCGAAGCCGACCAGCTCGGCCAGGATGGTCGCGCCGCGCGCCTTGGCGAACTCGTATTCCTCGAGCATGAGCATGCCCGCACCGTTGGACAACAGGAAACCGTCGCGACCGGTATCCCACGGACGGCTGGCATGCGTCGGATCGTCGTTGCGCGTGGACATCGCCTTGGCCGAGCAGAAGCCCGCCATCGCCGTCGGCGTGGTGGCGAACTCCGCGCCGCCGGCGAGCATCGCGTCGGCGTCGCCGTACTGGATGAGGCGCATGGCCATGCCGATGTTGTGCGCGGCCGTGGTGCAGGCCGACACGAGGGCGATGTTCGGACCCTTCATGCCGAGGTAGATCGACAGGTTACCGGCCACCATGTTGATGATGGAGCTGGGGACGAAGAAGGGCGACACCTTGCGCGGGCCCTTCTCGTTCAGTTCGAGCGCCGTGGCTTCGATCGTGTGCAGGCCGCCGATACCCGCGCCCGCGGCGACGCCGATGCGACCGGCGTTTTCGTCGGTGACCTTCAGGCCCGACTGACGAAACGCATGCACGCCCGCGACGATACCGTAGTGGATGAACGGATCCATCCGCTTGAAGTCCTTGGCGATGGAGCGCTTTTCGTCGTCCGGCGCATCCGTGCCGGCGAAATAGGCATCCACGGCGTCGAAGTCACGAACTTCGCCGGCGATGTGCGTGGCGTACTTGCTCCAGTCCACACCCTCGATGGGGGTGATTTCGGCAATGCCACTCACACCCTCGACGACATTCTTCCAGGCGGTGGCGAGATCGTTGCCGACTGGCGACAGGATGCCCATGCCGGTCACTACCACACGTCGCTTACTCATGCGTTCTCATCCTTCAACGGTTTCCTCCGCCACCATACGCGCGCGCAGGTTACGGTTTGCAGAAACGAAAACTGCGCCATGACGGCGCAGCTTCCGTGTCGCTCGGAGATCGACGGGAGGCGACGCCTCCGATCGACGGCCTACGTACGATCAGTCCTTGACGTGAGCCTTGACGTAGTCGACGGCCTGCTGAACCGTCGTGATCTTCTCGGCTTCTTCGTCCGGGATCTCGCACTCGAATTCTTCTTCGAGGGCCATCACGAGCTCGACGGTATCGAGCGAGTCGGCACCGAGATCGTCCACGAACGAGGCGTTCGCGGTGACTTCATCTTCCTTGACGCCCAACTGCTCAACGACGATCTTCTTGACGCGCTCTTCGATGGTGCTCATGTTGCCTTAACCTCCCGAGGGAAAAATCCGGCGGCATTGTAGTGGCTTGGGCCTCGGCCCGCCAACACGCCGCCGTGACGTGGATGACGCCCGGGCTTCTATCCGGACGCGAAATGACGATTGTCTCTCAAAATCGGGCCGGTGGCGACTCCCCCGGCCCGGATGCGACCTTGCTCAGGGCATGTACATGCCGCCGTTGACGTGCAGCGTCTCGCCCGTGATGTACTTGGCGGCCGGCGAGGCCAGGAAAGCCACGGCTTCGGCGATGTCGTCGCTCTCGCCCAGGTGCCCCAGGGCGATGCCCGCGAGCAGTGCCTGACGCTGCTCTTCCGGCAGGGCGCGGGTCATGTCGGTGTCGATGAAGCCCGGCGCCACCACGTTGACCGTGATGCCGCGCGAACCGATCTCACGCGCCAGCGACTTGGAGAACGCGATGATGCCCGCCTTGGCGGCCGCGTAGTTGGCCTGACCCGGGTTGCCGGTCACGCCCACGACCGAGGCGATGCTGATGATGCGGCCCTTGCGCGCCTTCATCATGCCGCGCATCACGGCCTTGGACGCGCGAAACACCGACGTGAGGTTGGTGTCCATGATCGCGCTCCAGTCGTCTTCCTTCATGCGCATGAGGAGTTGGTCGCGCGTGATGCCCGCATTGTTGACGAGAATGGAAACCGCGCCGGTTTCCTTGCCGATCGCCTCGATCAGGGCTTCGATGGAGGCACCGTCGGTGACGTCGAGCACTCGCCCATGGCCACCATGGGCGGCGAGGCGGTCGCCGATGGCCTTCGCGCCGGATTCGCTGGTGGCGGTGCCGTACACGGTGGCGCCGAGCGCGGCGAGTCGATCGGCGATGGCGGCACCGATGCCACGGCTGGCGCCGGTGACCAGGGCGACTTCACCCTTGAGGGAATGGGTCATGGTGGGGATTCCTTGCGGAAGGGGGGACGTGGGAATTCAGGCCACGACGGCCGCGTCGAGCTCGGCGGGCGTACCGATCGCCTTCGCCTCGACCGATTTGTCGATGCGCTTGACCAGCCCCGCCAGCACCTTGCCGGGGCCGCACTCCAGGACCTGGGTGATGCCGCCGGCGGCCAGCGCCTGCACGCATTCGGTCCAGCGCACCGGCAAATAGAGTTGACGCTGCAATGCGCCGCGGATGTCGTCGAGACTGGCGTGCACCTTCGCGTCGGCATTCTGCACGACGGGAATCGACGGCAGGGTCCACTGGACGGAAGCCATCCTCTCGCCCAAACGGTCGGCGGCGTCGCGCATCAGCATGCAATGCGAGGGGACCGAAACGGCAAGTTTCACGGCCTTCTTCACGCCCAGCTCGGCAAGGCGCGCGAGCGCCCGATCCACCGCCTCGGCGTGGCCCGCGATGACGAGCTGGCCGGGCGAGTTGTAGTTGGCGGGCGCCACGACCTGGCCCTGCGCCACCTCTTCGCACACCTGCGCGATCTGGGCGTCGTCGCCGCCGAGGATGGCGGCCATGGCACCGACGCCGGCCGGTACCGCGGCCTGCATCAGGCGGCCGCGCTCGGCGACCAGCCCGGCGGCGTCTTTCAGGGACAGGGCACCGGCGGCCACCAGGGCACTGTATTCGCCCAGGCTATGGCCGGAGAGGTAAGCGGGCTGCTTGCCGCCCTGCTTGAGGTAGACACGCCATACCGCCACGCTGGCCGCCAGCAGGGCCGGCTGGGTGTTCTCGGTGCTGTTGAGCTTCTCCTCGGGACCGTTCTGGCTGATGTCCCACAGGTCGACGCCCGCGCCTTCGGAGGCTTCGTCGAAGGTGGCCTTCACCTCGGGATGGGCGGCCGCAAGGTCGGCGAGCATGCCGACGGACTGCGAGCCCTGGCCCGGGAAGACGATGGCGAGCGAGGCACTGGCTTGAGTCATTGCGTATCGATTCCGGCGACGTCAAAACGGGAATGGTGCCAGCAACCCAGGGGCGAATGCACCATTCGCGGGGGTATTGGCCACTTCTATCGCGGCCCCGGCCCGCGACGCACCGAGCCTCAGTAACGGATCAGGGCCGATGCCCAGGTAAACCCGCCGCCGAACGCCTCCAGCAGAAGGTTCTGCCCGCGCTTCACCTTGCCCGAGCGCACGGCGTGATCCAGCGCCAGCGGCACCGAACCCGACGAGGTGTTGGCGTGCTTGTCCACCGTGACGATCACGCGATCCATCGACATGTTCAGGCGCTTGGCGGTGGCCTCGATGATGCGCAGGTTGGCCTGGTGGGGTATGAGCCAGTCCACCTGGTCTTCGGTCATGCCCGCGTCCGCGAGGGTCTCGCCCACCAGCGAATCGAGGGTCTTCACGGCCACCTTGAACACCTCACGGCCCGCCATGGTGATTTTCACGCCGTGGTTGGGTGCATCGCTGAAACCCACGGACACGCCGACCGGACTGAACAGCAAGTGCTTGTAGCCGCCGTCGGCGTGCTGGCGGGTCGCGAGGATGCCCGGCTCGTCGGAGGCTTCGAGCACCACGGCCCCCGCTCCGTCGCCGAACAGCACGCAGCTTTCGCGCTCGGTCCAGTCGACCATGCGGGTCAACGTTTCGGCGCCGATCACCAACACCTTTTTCTTCTGGCCGCTGCGGATGAAGGCATTGGCCACGCCCAGCGCATAGACGAAGCCGGAACAAGCCGCGTTGACGTCGAACGCCGCGCAGCCGTTGGCACCCAGCCGATGCTGGATCAGGCAGGCGGTGGAGGGAAAGACGAGATCGGGCGTGGTCGTGCCGACCACGATCATGTCAAGGTCTTCGGCCCGTACGCCGGCGGCTTCCAGGGCGCGGGTCGCCGCGAGGAAACCGAGGTCGCCAGTGGTCTCGCCGTCGGCCGCGACATGGCGTTGCGTGATGCCCGTGCGGGTGCGGATCCACTCGTCGCTCGTGTCGACGATTTTCTCGAGGTCGGCATTGGTCAGCACCTTCTCGGGAAGTGCGCTGCCGGTGCCGATGATGCGGGCGTATTTCAGAACGGTATTCCCGTGCTCAGGATGAAACCGGTATCCATAAACGCAAAACGGCGCGTTTCCGCGCCGTTTGCGTGGTGATTGTCCCCGCGAGGAGATCAGTCCTCGACTTCGACCGCACCGCGGGTGTCGATGACCTTCTTGCCGCGGTAGTAGCCATCCTTGGTCACGTGGTGACGCAGGTGCACTTCACCGCTGGTCGGGTCGGTCGACAGCTGAACGGTCTTCAGCGCATCGTGCGAACGACGCATGCCGCGGGTGGACGGGGTCTTGCGGCTCTTGGCAACGGCCATGGCAAATCTCCAGCGATTACTTCTTCATGAGTTCGCGGAGTGCCGCGAACGGGTTGTCGGGGGGCTCGTCGGAGGGGATATCCTCTTCCGTGCCGGTGATCTCTTCGGGCAACTCGTGATCCGGATTGACCGGAACCAGGGGCAGCGCCAACAGCAATTCATCTTCGATCGTCGCGATCGGATCCAGCTTGCCGTCCTCCTCGAGGAGAAGCGGCTCGTACCCGGGCGGAAGCGCGGCTTCCTCGCGTTCTTCGACGATCAGTCCGAGACGGGCATCGACCTCCACCGGCAGCGCGAACGGCTCGAGCGAACGCTGGCAGACCAGCATCAACGAAGCCTTTGCACGGACCGCCACGTAGGCGATGCCGAGGTCGTCGCGGCCGAAGTCGAGTTCGTAGGTTACGTCACCTTCGGGTGACGCGACCACCTCGCCGAGGCGGGAAAACGCCGACACGGGGAGACGACCCTGAAACGAACGCCGCGCACGAACCTCGCGCCAAGCGTCCACGGACGATGGCAAAGTCACGGACATAATCGCGAAATGGTAGGCACCAACGCCTCTGAAGTCAACCGGTTAGATGCCCGGCAGCCATTTTGCGCACACCACCCCCTTTCGGGCAGACTCGCAGGCCGTGCAGCAGTTTGCCTCAGCCGGCCCGCGAGGGGGAAGGTCCAGCGTGTTTTCCGTTGCGTATTATGCACTTGCCGCGACCATCGTCGTCGCGGTGGCGTTCTGCGGCTGGGCGATGTCGCTCCAGCGCCGCCGCCGCCGCCTCGGCGCACTGCAAGACCTGCACGACCACGCCGACCGCCTCGAGGTCGATCTGAAGGACTGCCGCGAGCGCCTCCAGCGGGCGCACGCGGTGATGTCCTCCCATCCCGAACAGCCGGCGGCGGGTGAGATCGAGGCCCGTCATGCGGTGGATTCGGGCCTGAAGGCCCTGCTCCGCCAGCGCATATGGATTCGCGACAAGGCGCCTTCGGCCAGCCAACGCGAGCTGGACGAGGCCGTCGATGCCCTGCTCCGCGCCCGCCACCAGCTCGAACCGCGCCTGCGCGACCTGGACGACGCCCAGACGGCGCTGGATACCGCCGTGCGCGAGCAGATCCACAAAGGGTTCTAGCCACATGACCGAACCGACCGTCATCCTCGCCTCCACGTCCCGCTATCGCGCCGGCCTCCTGCGCCGCCTGCTGGAACACTTCGAACAGGCCGCGCCAGGCACCGCCGAGGATCACCTGCCCGGCGAGGCCCCCGCCCGGCGCGCCGCACGCCTGGCCGAGGCCAAGGCCCGCGACGTCGCCGAAGGCCACCCCGGCGCGATCGTCATCGGTTCCGACCAGGTCGCCGACCTCGACGGCACCGTGCTCGACAAGCCCGGCACCGTGCATGCGGCGCACCGCCAACTGGTCGCCAGTTCGGGACGCGACGTGGTCTTTCACACGGCGGTGTGCGTGATCGATGCCCACGGCGATGCGCTGACCCACGTCGACGAGACGCGCGTGCGTTTTCGGGAGCTTTCCGGAGCGGACATCGAACGCTACGTCGAGCGCGAACGTCCGCTCGATTGCGCGGGCAGCTTCAAGTGCGAAGGCCTGGGCATCACCCTTTTCGAGCGCATCGCCAACGAAGACCCCACCGCCCTCGTCGGCCTGCCGCTGATCGCCACCGCCCGCCTGCTGCGCAAGGCAGGCGTCGTCCTGCCCTGAGCGGTCGACTCCCAGGCCTCGCTACCGAAGGGTGGGTGGGAGCGGACCCTGTCCGCGAATCCTCAGGCTGACCAGAGAACGAGTGAGGCCGCGCGGCCATCGTGCGAGCTTTCAAACGCTCGCCCGAATCATCGCAAAGCCTCATTCGCCGTAAATGCGGTGAGAGTTCGCGGACAGGCTCCACTCCCACCCACCCTTCGCTTCGGTGGCGACGTCAACGCGGCATGGCGCGATAGGCCGCCATCCAGATCACGCACTGGTCCGTATTCCGCGGGACGTCGGGCGCCGCACGCGCCACGGCATCGTAGAACGCGATGCGCCGGCGGCCGTCGAAGAGATCGAGGCGCGACAGCGGCCTGACGATATCCACCCGTGCGCATATCGAGCCGAGCCAGTCGCGTGTCTCGCGTTCGCGCAACGACGTCTCGTCCACGACCAGGATCACGCGCTGGCCGGCATGCATCGCCAGACCCGCTTCGTCGATGCGCCATGCGGCCAACTGCGGCGCGCGGCCGTGCTTCGCGTTCAACGGGCTGTCGAGCGAATACACCGTGCGCGGACCGCCCAGGGCAAAACGCAACTCCGCCGCCAGCATGAAATTGTCGGCCACCACGAGCGCACCGCTGTCGTGCAGCAGCTCGCCCTGCAGCACCGCCGCGCTTTCGCGCCAGCCGGTGAAATTCGACGGAAAGGCCTTGAGGTTCGCAAGCACGCGCGCACCGTCGCCCGATGCGGCCAACCCGAGCCATCCGAAGCCCGCCAGCAACCCGGCGAGGGCCAGCGCGAAACCCGCGTGCACGATGCGCCGCCATGCGGAAGACGACGGCAACGACGGCCACGCGGCACAGAGCAGCAGGTAACCCGGCAGCGGCCAATGCACGCGAAAACGCACGTCGTCGGCGAACAGCCCCAGCAGGAAATACGCGACGATGAACGTCCCCGCGATCGACGCGATCGCATCGAACGGCGCCTCGCCGCGACGGCGCCACGCCCTCCACGCCATCCACAGCAGTGCCACGTAAGCGACCGGCGTGCAGGTCGCGGCCTGCTCCAGTGGCTGCGCCAGGGCATCGGCGTGGAATCGCCAGGGATTGCGCTCCACCAGTTGGAACGCCACCCCGGCGCCATCGGCCTGCAGGTTGTAGATCACGATGGGCAGCAAGCCCAACGCGGCGATGCCCATCGCGATCCATAGCCCGGGCTTGCGCCATTGCGCACGACCGCGAGGCGTCGCCAGCAGGAAGACGAGCCCGCCCAGCATCGGCATCGCCGCGCGGTAATGCGTGGCCCATGCCAGCGCGAGCCCGACGCCGAGCAGGCACCAGTCGCGCCAACATCCGTCGTCGAGCGCACCAAGCAGCCCCTGCATCGCGAGCAGGACGGCGAAGGTCAGCGGCACGTCGGGCACGGCGAGCACGCCCAGGCTACCCGCCAGCGGCAGGCACTGGGCCAGCGTACCCGCCTGCCAACCCGCCGCGTCGTCGGCATGGCGGCGCGCGATGGCGCGGACCTGGAAGGGAATCGCCGCGCCGATGAGGAGGAACGGCAAACGCATGGGCAACAGGCCATGCCCGAATACGGCCTCGGATGCCCCGATCAGCCATGCCGTGAGGGGTGGCAGATCGCTGTAGCCCCACGCCGGCGCGAGGCTTTCCTGCCAATAGAAGGCTTCGTCACCGAAGGGCGACAGCGTGCATGCGATGACGACGCGCAGGCCGAACGTCACGGCGAAAAGGATGAGGAACATGCCTCGCCACGCGCGCAGGCGCGCCGCTACACTCGACCGATCATCCATCGACGGGATCCGCCCCAGGGGCGCACGTTTGAATCATGTCAGCGACCACTCCGCTCAACGATGAAATGCTCCGGCACCGCCTCGACGCCGCCCTCACGCAGGTCAACGGCGTGTTGCTCGGCAAGCCGCGCCAGGTGAAGTTGGCCTTCACCTGCCTCGTGGCCGGTGGACACCTGCTGCTGGAAGACGTGCCCGGCGTGGGAAAGACCACGCTGGCGCATGCCCTCGCCGCCACCTTCGACCTGGACTTCCAACGTATCCAGTTCACCAGCGACCTGCTTCCGTCGGACATTATCGGGGTGAGCGTCTACGAGCGCGAGACGGGCGAGTTCCGTTTCCATCCGGGGCCCATCTTCACCCGCCTGCTGCTCGCCGACGAAATCAACCGCGCCACGCCCAAGTCGCAGAGCGCGCTGCTGGAAGCCATGGCCGAAGGCCAGGCCACGGTGGACGGCACCACCCACGTGCTGCCCCGCCCGTTCTTCGTGGTGGCCACGCAGAATCCGCTCGATCTGGCCGGCACGTTTCCGCTGCCCGATTCGCAGCTGGACCGCTTCATGCTCCGGCTCAGCCTGGATTATCCGGATCCCGCCGCCGAACGCGCCCTGCTCACCGGGGAAAGCCGCCGCGACATGATGGAACACCTCGCGCCGCGCCTGGACGTCGCCGCCATCGGGCAATTGCATGCCGCGGCGCAGGCCGTGACGGCCAGCGGCAGCCTGCTCGATTACCTGCAGGCCCTGCTCACCGCGAGTCGCCGGCATAACGACCTGCGCGTCGGGCTCTCGCCACGCGCCGGTCTCGCCCTGCTCGCCGCCGCGCGCGCATGGGCCCTCCTGAGCGGGCGCGCGTACGTGATTCCCGAAGACGTACAGGCCGTGTTCGTGCCCACGGCGGCTCATCGGCTCGTGCCGGGACGCGGCGGTCACCGCGAAGCGATCGCCCGCGCCATCCTCGCCGATACCGCGGTGCCCTGATGGCCTCGCGCGGGGCCAGGCTGCTCGCATGGGCGGAGCGCCGCCTTCCCTCGCTTACCCGCCTGCGGCCCCGCGAGCCGCTGCCGATCGTGCTCCACCGGCGACGCATCTACATCCTTCCGACCGGGTTCGGCCTGGGACTGTCGATCCTGCTCGTCGTCATGCTCGTCGGTGCGCTCAACTATTCGAACAACGCCGCGCTGGGGCTCACCTGCCTGCTCGGCGCCGCCGCCGTCGGCAGCATGCTCGTGGCCTTCCGCACGCTCAACGGCCTCGTCATCGGCGGCCTGCGCTCCGACACCGCGCGGGCGGGCGAACAGGTGCGCGTCTCGCTCGACGTTTCCGGGCCACGCTACGCGCGGACGGCCATACGGCTGGATGCCGACGCACGCGAGCAGGTCTTCGGCGTCCAGCCGGGCACGCCGTCGACCGTCGAGTTCCATCTCGATGCCGCGCATCGCGGCTGGCTCGACTTGCCGCGCATGCGTCTGCACAGCCGCTGGCCGATGGGGCTGTTTCGCGTATGGAGCTGGCTTCATCCCGACGGCAAGGTGCTGGTCTATCCGCGCATCGAAGCCTTCGGCCCACCGCCCCTGGTACCGGATGGCGACGCCGATCGCGGCAGGCCGCGCGCGGGCGACGAGCTGGCCTCGCTGCGCGACTACCGGCCGGGCGATCCGCGCCGGCAGATCGCGTGGAAACTCAGTGCGCGCCATGACGGACTGCTCGTGAAGGATCTCGAACAACCCGCACCCCAGGAAGACTGGCGGCTGGATTGGGACGCGATCCATGGGCTCGACGACGAAACGCGCATTTCCCGCCTGGCCCGCTGGGTGGACGAAGCCCATGAAGGCGGCAGGCGTTGGAGCTTGCGCCTGCCCGACGGGTATTTCGACATCGCCCAGGGCGACGAGCATTACCACCGCTGCATGACCGCCCTCGCGCTGCGCCCATGACCGGCTTTCGTCCCTCCCTCCGCAAACGCGTTTCGACGGGTCTTCCGTTGGGCCGTCGCGCGTTCGACCTGCTCACGCTCACCATGGGCTTCGTGGTGCTGGTGCATGCCCTGCATTTGCCATGGTGGCTCACGGCGGCGCTGGCCGCGGTGGCGGGCGGACGCTGGTGGCATCGCCGTCACGGCGGGCGCAAGGTGGCCGCACTGATCCGACTGCCGCTGCTCGCCCTATTGCTCGCTGCCGTGATCCTGCGCTACGGCACGATGTTCGGGCGCGAACCGGGCAGCGCCTTCGCCGTCGGCCTGCTCGTGCTCAAGCTGCTGGAAACCGACGAGGCACGCGATGCCCGCGTCGGCGTGGCCTTCGCCTGTTTCGCCTTGATGAGTGCGCTGCTCTTCGACCAGAGTCTCGTCGCCAGCATCTTCGTCAGCCTGGGATTGCTCCCGGCCCTGACCACCCTGTGCGCCGTCGAAGACCCCGACGCCGAGCAGCGCCGCTGGTCGATGCAGTGGAAGCCCGTGCTGCTGGCGCTGCTGGCGTCGGTACCGCTGTCGGTGTTCGCCTTTCTCTTCATACCCCGCCTCTCCAGTCCCCTCTGGGGCACGCCCGACAGCGGACAGGCCGCGACGGGCCTTTCGCCGCAGCTCTCGCCGGGCGGCATGCTCGACCTCATGACCGACGACACGCCGGCCATGCGGGTCACGTTCGACGGGCCGCCCCCGCCCAACAGCCTCCGCTACTTCCGCGCCTACGTCATGCAGCTGTTCGACGGCACCGCGTGGACCCCCGGCTCGCACAGCACGCGCCGCCCGCCGTCCGACGTGCAATACGCGCAGCGCATCGGCTACCACGCATCGATCGAACCCACCCACGACCGCATCGTGCCGATGCTCGACCTGCCGACCACCGCGCCGCAGGACACCACGCTTCGTCCCGACCGCACGGTGCAGGCCAACCGTCGCATCGACGATACGGTGAACTTCACCGCGTTCGCGGCCACGCGCTACCGCCTCGAACCCACGCTGGACGACGGCGTACGGCACGACAACCTGCAACTGCCCATGGGCGTCGGCCCGCGCGCCCGCGCGCTGGCCCAATCATGGGCGCAGCGCTACGGCGACGACCATGCGGCGATCGTCCGCGCGGCGCTGGCGATGTTCCATGCCGATTTCTCCTACACCCTCGCCCCCGAACCGCTCGATCGCGACCGCATCGACGATTTCCTTTTCCAGACGAAGCAGGGCTACTGCGAGCACTTCGCGTCCAGCTTCACCTTCCTCATGCGCGCCGCCGGCTTGCCCGCCCGCGTCGTGACCGGCTATCAGGGCGGCTACTGGAACGGCGGTGCCCACTACCTGCTCGTACGGCGCTCCGATGCCCACGCATGGTCGGAGGTGTGGCTCGAAGGCCAGGGATGGGTTCGCTTCGATCCGACGGCCGCCGTGCGCCCCGAGCGGGTGGAACTCGGTGCGGCCGCCGCCGCGGAAGCCAGCGGCGGCGAAGGCTGGCTGGGACCGGCCTGGTTGCGCGAGCTGCGCAACCGCTGGGATGTGGTCAACCAATGGTGGAGCCGCGGCGTTATCGGCTTCGACAGCTTGCGTCAGCAGGGCTTGCTCCGTCCGTTCGGAGTGGACCACGCCGACGTCACCGACCTGGCCGTGGTACTGGCCGTCGGTTGCTCGCTGCTGGTGGCGATCGCCTTGGGCTGGGCGGTGTTCCAGCGGCGTGAAGGCGACGCGCTGGATGCGTGGATGCGACGTCTGGAGCGCAAGCTCTCACGGGCCGGCGTCGTCCGTCGAACCGGTGAGGGACCGAAGCATTTCCTTGCCCGTGCGGCCCGTGCCATGCCGGCGCAGCGAAATGCACTGGAAAGGTTGAGTGAGCTTTACTTGCGATCGCGCTACGCCCATGACGAACCACCGCCTGAATCAATCAGTGAATTCGGTCGGGCCGTGAGGGAATTAACGGCGCGCCGCGTGGTCAAATAGCGCATGGCGCCGGTTGTGCCCGGTGCCCCTGGGAGAAGTGACATGTCCATGTACAAACCGCTGGCCATCGTCGCCGCGACTCTGGCACTTGGCGCGTGCGCCACCGTGCCGCAGCCGCTGCAGGGTCAGTTCAACGACGTATCCACGGCCGGTGCCCAACAGGGCGGAGCCCCCGGCGCGAAGGTGCGCTGGGGTGGCGAAATCATCAAGACCGAACCGGGTCCGCAGCAGACCTGCTTCTTCGTCCTGTCCGAACCGTTGGACAGCGAGGCCCGTCCCACGGCGAGCAAGCAGGAAAGCCAGGGCCGCTTCGTGGCCTGTCGCGACGGCTTCTACGATCCCGAGGTGTTCACCCGGGGTCGCGAGATCACCGTCACCGGCACGCTGCACGGCGCGGTCTCGCAGAAGGTCGGCGATTTCGACTACGCCTACCCGCGCGTCGAGGCCGACGTGGTCTACCTGTGGCCGAAGCGCGTTCCGGTGAACCGCTACCCGCCTGGCTTCTACGACCCGTTCTGGGGTCCGGGCTGGGGCGGCGGCTGGGGCCCGTACGGCTACGGCCCGTGGGGCGATCCGTTCTGGTACCGCCCGCGCACCATCATCGTGCCGCGTACGGTACCGGTGAGGCCGCACAAGTAAGCGCAACGAAAAAGCCGGCGAAAGCCGGCTTTTTTTCGCCGCCCTGCCGAAGGGGTGGGAGCGGGCCTCGGCGATGACGCGCAGCTATCGTTTGACGATGCCGAGCCTGACCAGGCTCTCTGCCGTCGCGACGATGGCCTCTTCCGGCGAACGCGGCGACCATCCGAGCAGGCGCATGGCCTTCCCGCCCGTGGCACTCATGTCCACGCCGAGCATCGGCACCAGGCCCTTCAGCCGTGGATTCCTTCGCGACGCGAGGCGCACGAACCAGTTCGGCAGAACCCGCGTCGTCGCATGCTTGCCGATCGTCCCCATGCGTCGACGCAGGACCTTCGCGACGTCGGCCAGCCACATGCCCTCGCCGGACGTCGCGAGAAAGCGCTCGCCGTTGGCCGCCGGATGGGTCATCGCACGCAGGTGCAGGTCAGCCACGTCGCGTACGTCGACGAAGCACGAATGGATCTTCGGACAACCCGTCCAGTTGCCCAGCAGGTTCTCCACGATCTTGATGGAGTGCGAGTAATCCGGACCCAGCGCGGGGCCGAGGACGGCCACCGGGTTCACCGCGGACAGCTCGAGACCCTTCCCTTCGCGGGCGATGAAATCCCACGCCGCCTTTTCAGAAAGGGTCTTCGACTTCTGGTAAGGCGCGACGTTACCGGTCAGGTCGCTCCAATCCGTTTCGTCGAACGGCCGCCGATGGCTCGCGGCGTGCCCGACGCCGATCGCACCGAAGGCAGAGGTCAAGACCACGCGTTTGACCCCGGCGTCACGCGCCGCACGGAGCACTCGCAGGTTCCCGTCGACGGCGGGCCGAATCCAATCTTCCTCGCTCGCGTAATGGCCGGACGGCGTCGGCGACGCACCGTGCATCACGTAAGTGCATCCGGCGACGGCTCGGTCCCAACCCTCGTCGGCACCCAGGTCGGCGATGACGAACGACAGGCGATCGCCCGCCTCCACGCCCCCCGCCTTTAGGTAACGGCGGACCTCCATCTCGCGCGATGCGGTGCGGATCTTGGTCCGAACGCGGTATCCGCCGTTCAACAATGCCAGCATGCAATGCTGCGCGATAAAGCCGGTACCACCGGTCACCAATACCAATGCGTCGTTCATGGGAGCTCAGCCGCTTCAAGTTGCGGGAAGATTAGGCCCGGCACCCCGGACTGTTAATACTTGATCGTGCGATTTACTTGCGCGAGAGTACGAACATGAGCCTCGATCCTTTCTCGGACATCCTCCGTCTCACCCAAGCCGAATCCCTGGTGACGGGTGGCTTCCGCGCTGGCGGCGAGTGGGCCATCCGCTTCCCGGCGCCGGACAAGATCAAGTTCTTCGCCGTGGTCGAGGGTGCATGCTGGGTCGACATCGACGGCGAGGCCGAGCCGGTGTACTTCGATACCGGCGACGTCGGGTTACTGAGCGCGAAGCGCTCGTTCGTGCTGTCCAGCCGTCCCGGCATCGCGCCGCTGGATGCGATGAGCGTGTTTTCCGGGGGAACGGCCGTGCTCGGCGACGGCAACGATTTCGCCCACATCGGCGGACACGTGCTGCTCGATCCGACCAGTGGACGGCTCCTCGCCGACGTGCTGCCACCGTGGATCCACGTTCCGGCGGCGTCGCCGCACGCCACGGCGTTCCGCTGGCTGCTCGAGCGGCTCGTGGAAGAACGCGCGGGCGATGAGCCCGGCACGCAGCTCGCATCGGCGCAACTGGGCCAGCTTCTCTTCATCGAGATCCTGCGCGCCCACCTGAAGACGACCGAGGCCATGCCCGCCAGCTGGCTGCGCCTGCTGGGCGATGCGCGACTCGCGCCCGCATTGCGATTGATGCATGGCGATCCGGCGCGCGCATGGCACCTGGAGGAACTCGCCAGGGCCTGCGCCATGTCGCGAACGACCTTCGCGTTCCACTTCAGGACGATCGCCGGCGTTGCACCGCTGACCTATCTCACCGAATGGCGGATGCGGCTTGCCGAGCGGGCGTTGCGGGATGAGAGCACGCCGGTCTCCGTCATCGCGCAGTCGCTGGGGTATACGTCGGAGAGCGCGTTCAGTAACGCGTTCAAGCGGGCGAGTGGGCAGTCGCCGAGGGTGTATCGGGTCTCCCGAAGCTAGCCCGTCGTTCCTGCGTACGCGGTTGCCGGTTCCGCGAATTCAGCCATGCGTTTTTTTGCACGACCCAGAAGCCGATGAGGCGTTGGGGCAACGCCCAATGCATGGCGCTGCGCTCCTGCGTTCGCAGGAGCAGCGTGAGGGTTTCAGTCCGCCTGTCCTATCAGCCCGGCGGCCAATGCATCTGGCGACCGGCCAGCAGGTGCACGTGGATGTGGAACACCGTCTGCCCGCCATGGGTGTTGGTGTTGACCACGGTGCGATAGCCGTCCTTCGCGAAACCCTGCGCACGCGCATAAGCCGCCGCCGCCAGCAACAGCTTGCCGAGCAACGCCGCGTCGCCCGGCACCGCGTCGTCCAGCGTGGCGATGGCGCGCTTGGGAATGAACAGCACGTGCACCGGCGCCTGCGGATTCAGGTCACGAAAACCGAGCACGTCGTCGTCCTCGAAGACGATGTCGGCGGGGATCTCGCGGCGGACGATCTTGGCGAAGATGGTGTCGGTCATGGAATTCCTCAGGAGCCTAGCGACTGCCGGCTGCCGAACGCATGCGCCAGCGTTCCGCGGTCGACGAATTCGAGTTCACCGCCCAGGGGGACGCCGTGGGCGAGGCGGGTGGCACGAATGCCCGCCGCCTTGGCGAGCTGGCCGAGATAATGCGCGGTGGCTTCGCCTTCCACCGTGGGATTGGTGGCGATGATCATTTCCTCCACTTCGCCCTCGCCCAGGCGTTCGGCCAGCAGCGGCAGGCCGAGCTCGTCCGGGCCAAGCCCGTCGAGCGGCGAAAGACGACCGAGCAGCACGAAGTAATGGCCGCGGTAGCCCGTCGCCTGTTCGATGGCGGCCAGATCCGACGGCGATTCCACCACGCAAAGCACGTGCCGGTCGCGGCCGGTGCTGGCGCATAGCGTGCACACGGGCGTTTCGCTGAAATTGCGGCAGCGCGTGCAGTTGCCGACGTCGCGCATGGCCGACTCCAGCGCGGCGGCCAGGCGCACGCCGCCCTGCCGCTCGCGTTCGAGCAGGTGGAAGGCCATGCGCTGGGCGCTCTTCGCCCCGACGCCAGGCAGGCAGCGCAAGGCGTCGATCAGTTCGCCGAGCAGGCGTGAACCGTGGCTCATCGGCGAATCAGAACGGCATCTTGAAGCCGGGCGGCAGGTTCAGCCCGGAGGTGACGCCGCCCAGGCGAGTGCGGCTGAGTTCGGCGATCTTGTTCACGGCGTCGTTGATCGCGGCGGCGACGAGGTCTTCGGCCATTTCCGGATCGTCGGCGAAGGTCTGGCGATCGATGTGTACGCCGCGCACCTCGTGGCCGCCGGTCATCGTCACGGTGACCAGGCCGCCACCGGCGCTGCCGGTGATCTCGGTCTTCGCCAGTTCTTCCTGCGCGCGCTTCATTTCGTCCTGCATGCGCTGGGCCTGCTGCATGAGCTGACCGATTTGACCTTTCATTGCTTACTGCTCCACGGGTTTGATCGATTGCGGGATGACGCGCGCGTCGAAGTCGCGCTTGAGCGCCTGGACGAGCGGATCGGTCTCCATCGAGGCTTCGGCGTTGGCCTGCGCATCGCTGGCCGCCTGCGCCCGGCGCTCGGCGGGCGTGCCGAGGCTGCCGCCCGCGTTGCCGGCTTCGGCCACGAAACGGAAACGCACGCGACGGCCGAGCGCCTGCGAGACTTTTTCTTCCATCTGGCTGGTGAGCGGCTCCACCGCCAGGTGCATGTGCTGGGGCTGCAGCGCGAGCACCATGGCCTCGCCGTCCACGCCTCGCAACGACGAGTTCTGCGCCAGCTGGCCGATGGGACCGCGCAGGTTCGCGCGTTCCACGATGTCGTGCCAGTCCGGCAGGCCGTTCGCGTCGGTGGCGATCGGACGCGGTGCGCTCGGTGCGGGTGCGGGTGCGGGCGCGGGTGCAGGTGCGGCGATCGGCGGCGCGCCGCGCGGCGCCGGCGACGATACGCTGGGCGACGGCGCGACGCGGGCGGCCACCGGGGCGGCGGCTCGCGCGGGCGGCGCGGAGGCGGCCTGTCCCGGCTCCGACGGACGGAACGCGAACATGCGCAGCAGCACCATCTCGAAGCCGATGCGCGCGTCGGGTGCCATCGGCAGTTCGCGGCGGCCGGCCGTGGCGATCTGGTAGTAGAGCTGCACGTCTTCGGGGGCCATGCGCTCGGCGATGTCGGCCAGGCCGGCGTCGCTTTCCTCGCCGCGATAGCCGGGCACGAGCTGAAGCAACTGCACGCGATGCAGCACGGTGGCGAGGTCGTCCAGCACGCCGCCGAAGTCGGGCGAGAACGAGGCGATGCGGTCGGATTCGGCCATCAGGGCGGCGCCGTCCCCGCTGGCCAACGCACCGAGCACGCCGAGCACCTGGCCACGTTCCACGCTGCCGAGCATGGCGCGCACGTCGGCGGCGCGCAGGCTGCCGCCGCCATAGGCGATGGCCTGGTCGAGCAACGACAGACCGTCGCGCAGCGACCCGTCGGCCGCGTGGGACAGTTCGCCGACGGCCTCGTCCTCGAACTCGATGGCCTCGGCCCCGAGGATGTGGCGCATCTGCCCGGAGATCTGTTCCGGCAGCAGGCGTTTGAGGTTGAACTTGAGGCAGCGCGACAGCACGGTGACCGGCAGCTTCTGCGGGTCGGTGGTGGCGAGCAGGAACTTGACGTGCGGCGGCGGCTCCTCGAGCGTCTTCAGCAGCGCGTTGAACGCCGGCTTGGACAGCATGTGCACCTCGTCGACGAGGTACACCTTGAAACGGCCGCGCGAGGGGGCGTACTGGGCGTTTTCGATCACCTCGCGAACGTCGTCGACGCCGGTGTTGCTGGCCGCGTCGATCTCGAGCAGGTCGACGAAGCGCCCCGCGTCCACCGCCGTGCAGACGGCGCACTCACCGCAGGGATCGGCCGATTCGCCGCGTTCGCAGTTGAGCGACTTGGCGAAGATGCGCGCGATGGTGGTCTTGCCCACGCCACGCGTGCCCGTGAAGAGGTAGGCATGGTGCATGCGGCCCGAATCCAGCGCATTGGTGAGCGCCCGGACGACATGTTCCTGTCCCACGAGTTCGGCGAACTTGCGCGGGCGCCACTTGCGTGCGAGTACCTGATAGGACATGCGGGCTACCTTGGGACGACAGTCGATTGTGCCAAGGTCGGGGGGCGGGCGAAAGCTCGACCCGTGAAAGGCGATGACCCTGCCAGCCACACCCCGGCACCCGAATCGTCCGCTACCGTTGCTTCCTTCCGGACCTGGCGGGATTTACGGACTATCGTCGCGGGGGGACCGACAGGGCCACCATAAAGATAGTTTTCTACTGCTCGCTGCGCATCGCTGGGCCTGGCTCGCTTCGCTTTGCCAGAAACAGGTTACTTCGACCCTGAGCGCCGGGCGGGATTGCTCGGGCTGTCCTGCCCTCGCCCCTCCGCTTCGCTCCGGGGTCAGCCTTCGGCTGACCGAATTCGTTCCAGACGAATTCGTCGAACCCGCGCGGGTTCAAATCCCGCCCCCACGCCCCGTCTCCGTTCATCGAAGTCACAGCACATGGGTTACCTCAGTCTTTACCGTGGCGGAGAGGGCGGGATTCGAACCCGCGATACGCTATTAACGTATACACACTTTCCAGGCGTGCTCCTTAAACCACTCGGACACCTCTCCACACCGGTACAGCTTCTTCCTCACCGGGCATCCGTCCCGACAAAGAAGCGGAAGGATAACGGGAGCGTTGCGGCGACACAAGCTCCCATTCGCCGCTACGATCGGCGAATCAGCCCGCCGTAGGCCTCACGGGATGCGGATCCGGCAGGAGGACGCGGTCGCCCGGACGGGCGATGCGGTACCCCCGCGACACCAGCGTCTCACCCTCGGCGACACTGCCGTAATGGTAGAGCGTCATGCGCTCGCGAACCTCGGCGGGGTATTCCCGCTCCAGGTCGTCCACGCCCGTGTGCGACGGATTGCCCACCACACCGCAATCGTGGGCCACCCGTTCGCCCTGCGCGGCATGGATCGCCAACGCCTCGGGCACGGGCCGCGTGTCGCCGGTAAAGACGAAGCTGCCGCGCAAGGCCACGCCGAACGACGTGCCCTGCACGTGGTGCCGGGTGGGAAACACGTCGAACCAGAGGCCTTCGTGCCAGAAACCCCGGGTGCACGGCACGAGCCGGAACGCCTCCCAGTAATTCACGCCACCCTCGGCCAGCGCGCCGGGATAGTCGGCCACCCTGCCCTGCAACCAGGGCAGCAACGCCGCATGCAGATAGACCTTCGTGCGGCCGCGCAGGGCTTCGTCGAACCACAGGCGAAAGAACAGGCGCTCCATGCCCGCCACGTGGTCCATGTGCGTGTGGGTGACGTAGAGCGCGGACGGCACCTCACCATAGGCCGCGAGGTAACGATCGAGCGTGTCCGGGCCGCAATCGACGAGCAGCGAGGGCCGTCCGTCGCGCTCGAGCACCACGGCCGACGAGCCCAGCTCCACCGCATGGGCGGCCCCGGTGCCGAGGAAGTTGAGTTGCCAGCTCATCGCGCGTAGCTCCGCTCATAGGCGGCCAGCAGCGTCGGCCACAGCACGGCGTCGAAGGTATCGCCGCCCTCGCGCACGCCCACCTTCACCAGCGAGCGCTTCAAGCGCGCGAGGTTGGCCTTGCGCCAGCCCGCCGAGGGCGAACGCAGCCGACCCTTGTCGAAATCGATGAGGTGCAGACCGTCGCCGTTGACCAGGATGTTGTGCGCGTTGAGGTCGGCGTGCCAGGCCCCTTCGCGGTGGAATCGGGCTACCAGTTCGCCCACCCGCCCGGCCAGGGCCTCGTTGAAGGCGGCGTCGCCCACGCGCTCGGCCAAGGTCACGGCATCGGGAATGCGCAAGGTGACCAGGTCGGCGGAATAACGCAGCCCGCTACGCACGTAACGCGCCGCGAGGGGCGGTGCCACGGGCAGGCCACGGCGCTGCAGTTCCATCAGCAGGCGAAACTCGCGCTGGCTCCGCGTGCGCGCCTTGCCGGTGAAGAGGTAGCGGTCGCCCAACAGGGCGGCGACCATCCCGCCCCGCCGGTAATGGCGCAGCACGGCCTCGCCGGCCGGCGTGTCGATGAGGGACACGCCGCCCCGCCCGCCCGCCTGCGAACGCAGCAGGCCGCGGTCCTCCCAGTACCCGGGCGAGAACCAGTCGTGGTCGACTTGAGCTGTACGGGCCGCGTCGAACAGAATCGTTCCGTCCGCGGCCTCGGTGACGCGATGGTCTGTCATTGTCGGGCCGCCCACGTTGGCAGCCTCCCGTTCCGGTAATCCGATCTTGCCCAGTCTATCAAGCCATCCGCTCCCGTCGGGAGATTCGAGCCTGTGCATCCTGCGCACCTCGGCCATCGGCGACGTCACCCACGTGGTGCCCCTGGTCCGCACGCTCCAGACGGAGGCGCCGGCCACCCGCCTGACCTGGATCGTAGGCAAGCTGGAGCGCCGCCTGGTCGGCGACCTTCCCGGCGTGGAATTCGTCACCTTCGACAAGGGCAAGGGGCGGCAGGGCCTGCGCGACGTGCGCGAGGCACTGGCCGGCCGCCGCTTCGACGCGCTCCTGCACATGCAGGTGGCCCTGCGCTCCAACCTGCTCAGCCTGGCCGTGAAGGCCGACAGGCGCATCGGCTACGACAAGGCGCGCTCGAAAGACCTGCACGGCCTGTTCGTCAACGAACGCATCCCCGCCCGCAGCGGCGACCACGTGCTCGATGCCATGGCGAGCTTCATCGAGCCTCTGGGCCTGCGGCAGAAGGAGGTCCGCTGGGATATCCCCGTATCGGCCGACGACCGGGCCTGGGCTGCGGAACAACTCCCCGGTGACGCGCCCACCCTGCTGGTCAGTCCGATGTCCAGCCACGCGGTGCGCAACTGGCGCGTGGAGCGCTACGCCGCACTGATCGACCATGCGATGGCCCGCGGCATGCGCGTGGCGCTGGTCGGCGGTCCTTCCGAGGGCGAACGGGCGCTCGCCGACGCCATCCTGGCCCGGGTGGAACGGGCACCGCTCGACCTGACCGGGAAAGACACCCTCAAGCGTTTCATGGCGCTGCTCGCCCGCACGGCGATGATCCTGACGCCGGACTCCGGGCCGATGCACATGGCCAACGCGGCCGGCGTGAAGGTGTTGGGGCTACACGCGGCGAGCAATCCCCATCGCTCGGGGCCTTACTCCGACCGGCGCTGGTGCGTCGACAAGTACGATGCCGCGTCGCGGAAGTATCTGGGCAAGCCCGCATCGGAAATCCCGTGGGGCACCAAGATCGAGAAGCCGGGGGTGATGGACCTGGTCGAGGTCGGGGAGATGGTGGAACGGTTCGAGGCGTGCGCTTCGTTCCTGAAGTTGCCGCTCGGAATCTAGCTTCCGGTTACGCCGCTTCGGCGGCTATCGCGGACAGGGTCCGCTCCCACCCTTCGGTAGCAGGCTGTCCTGCCGAGGGGTGGGAGCCGACCCTCCGCGATCCGGCGTCACTTCGCGCGGTAATCCTGATACGACTTCTCTTCCACCAGCGTCGAACCCAGCTTCAGGTTGATCTCGCGCTTGATCGCCGCGCGTTCGTCGTTCTCGATGTACACCGACCGGGCGAGCCGGATGAACTCGTCGTCGAACGCCTGGGCCTTTTCCTTCAGGCGGATGTCGTCCTCGATTTTCCAAAGCCGCTGGTTCACCGCGAGCAGGCGGTTCGTCTCGTCGGCGATGTCGGTCTGCGATGCCGCGTCGTTCTTCCACGTGGCGTCGAGCAGTTCGAGTTCGTTGCGGACGTTGGCCAGCTTCGCGTCGTCCTTGATCTCCTGGAGCTTGATCTGAAGGATGGTCATCTTGTCGATCAGCTCGCCGTACGAGACGGGGGTCTGGATCAGGCTCATGAGGGATCTCCACGCGGTCGGGAGCGGGAGGTTAGCAGTTTTCGTCACGGCCGATCGCGCTAAGCTCCGCACGTCGCCCGCAACGGAGCCCCCGCCATGAGCCCTCCTTCGGTCCTGATCGCCGGCGCCGGTCCCACCGGCCTCGCCGCCGCCCTCCTGCTCTCGGTGCGCGGCATACGCGTACGCATCGTCGACGAACGAAGCGAACCCGCGCCGCATTCGCGCGCCCTGGCGGTAAACCCGCGGACGCTCGAACTGCTCGAAGCCACCGGCGTCAGCGAACGCATGGTCGCGGAGGGGCGTCGCGCGCGCGGCGTCATCTTCCACGAAGGCGGCAAGCCGCTCGCCCGCATCGAGGCGGAACGCATCCATCCACGCTACGGTCTCACGGTGCTTTCGCAAGTCCGCAGCGAGGCGTTGCTCACCGACGCCCTGGCCGAGCGCGGCATTGCCGTGGAACGCGGCCGCAAGGCGAAGCTGCTGGCGCAGGACCCGGACGCGGCACGCGTCTGCCTCGACGACGACGGCGTGGGCGTGGGTTCCTTCGATGTCGTCTTCGCCGCCGACGGCGCGCACAGCGCGTTTCGCGACGCGCTGGACATCGAATTTCCCGGCGAGGCCTACCCGGAAACCTGGCCGTTGTTCGACCTGCCGATGGATACGCCGCTCGATGTCGACCACGCGCACGTGATGCTCTTCCCCGACGGCATGATCTTCCTGCTCGCCTTCGACCCCACGCATTGGCGGATCATCTCGAACCTGCCCGATCCGCTTTCGCGTCTGCCTCCGGGCACGGCGGTGGGCGAACCGACCTGGACATCGTCGTTCCGCGTTGCCCATCGCGTCGCCGAACGCTGCGCGGTGGGCCGGGTGGCCCTCGGCGGCGACGCCGCTCACATCCACTCGCCCGTCGGCGCGCGCGGCCTGAACCTGGGCGTGGAGGATGCCTCGGCCTTTGCCATGTACCTGGCGGCGCAAGCCGACGATCCCATCGGCGCCCTCGCCCGCTACCAGCGGGAGCGCCATCCCGTGCATGAAGCGGTGGTGCGACGCATCCGGATGGTCACGTCGCTGGCCCGGGGCGGCAACGCGGCGCTGCGCGGCCTGCGACGCGCCATCCTGCCCACGGCCGCGCACCTGCCCGTACTGCGCCGGTTCGCCTTGCGCACCGTCATGGGCCTGGATCATCCACCGCCACATTGACCCGCTAGAATCGACGGCATGGCCCTCACCCTGCTCATCGCCGACGACCACCCGATGTTCCGCGGCGCGCTGCTGCTCGCCCTGGCCGACCTGCTACGTGACGGTCGCGCACTGGAAGCGGGCAGCCACAGCGCGATGGAGGCCGTGCTCGCCGAGTGCGAGAGCGTCGATCTCGTCCTCCTCGACCTGACCATGCCGGGCGCGATGGGTTTTTCGTCGCTGTTGTGGCTACGCGGCGAACATCCGGACATTCCCGTGCTGGTGGTGTCATCCAACGATCATCCGCGCAACGTCCGGCGCGCCCAGCAATTCGGCGCGGCGGGATTCGTTTCCAAGTCCACGCCGGCCGACGTGCTTCGCGACGCGGTGACCGCGGTGATGCGCGGCGACACGGCCTTCGTCGGCGCGCGCGCCGAGCGAAGCGACGACGATGCGCGCCTCGCCGCCAGGCTGTCGAGCCTCACGCCCCAGCAGTTCCGCGTACTGATGCTGATGGCGGAAGGCCTGCTCAACAAGCAGATCGCCGCGGAGCTGGGGCTGGCCGAGAACACGGTGAAGATCCACGTTACCGCCGTGCTGCAGAAGCTCGATTGCCGTTCGCGCACGCAGGCGGCCGTGCTGGTGAAGTCGCTGGATCTCGACGAGGGCGTGGACGGCTCGCACCTTTGATTCGCCGATGCGATCGGCTCCCACTCCTTCGGTAGCAGTCCTTCGCAAGCCATCTACCGGAGGAGTGGGAGCCGATCGTATCGGCGAATCCTACGAAGCGAACGGCACCGTCAGCCCGAAACCATCAGCAAGCGCGTCAACACCGCCCGCAGCCGCGCCGGCGCCAGCGGCTTGGTGAGATAACGCAGGCCCTCTTCCCCCGCCCGCCGAACCTCTTCCTGCGAAGGCGACACGGCCATCAGCACCGTCGGCGGCGAAACGCCCCAACGCGCATTCAACGCCGCCCGCAAGCCCTCACGCAACGGCTGTTCCAGCAACAGCACGTCCGGCGGATCGTCGAGCTCCGCATGCCGCATCGCCGCCTCCGCGTCGCCCACGGCCGCCACATCGCAGCCCCATGACGCCAGCAAGGCGGCCACCTCGGCGCGCGTGGCGCCGTCGGAATCCACCAGCATCACGCGCCGCCCCGACAGCGGCGATTCGTCGTCGGCCGCGCGTTCGTCGAACGTCTCCACCCCGGGCGCGGCCACCACCGGTACCGCGATGGAGAAGACGCTCCCCCGCCCTGGCCACGAGCGCACCGTCACGGGCGCACCGAGCAGCCGCGCGATGCGCTCGACGATGGATAGACCCAATCCCGCGCTGCGTCGATCGCGATCCACACCGCTATCCAGACGGAGAAATTCATCGAAGATCGCACGCGTCTTCGCTTCGGGAATGCCCAGGCCCGTATCCCACACCTCGACGCGCGCCAGATCGCCGTCGCGACGCACGCCCACCAGCACGCGTCCACGCAGCGTGTAGTGGATCGCGTTGGACAGGAAATTCTGCACCACGCGCCGCAGCAACAGGGCATCGCTGCGCACGTGGATTCGTGTATCCACCCAGTGCAGGTCCAATCCCCTTGCTCCCGCCAACACACCGAACTGGCGCGCCAGGTCGCCCAGCATCGGGCCCAGCGCGACGACGCCGAAACGCGGCTCCACCGCCCCGCCTTCCAGGCGCGACACGTCGAGCAGGCTCGCCAGCATCTCGTCCTGTGTTTCCAACGCGCTGCGCACGCGCTCGATCAGTTGCCGTCCTTCCTCGTCCTGCCGCTCGGCCAGCGCGCCGACGAACATGCGCGCGGCGTTGAGCGGTTGCAGCAGATCATGCACCGCGGCGGCGATGAAGCGCGTCTTCGACCGGCTCACCCGCTCGGCGTCCGCCTTGGCCTCGTTGAGGTCGCGCGTGCGCTCCTCGACGCGATGCTCCAGCGTCGTCGCCAGCGTGCGCAGTTCGCGCGCGGCGGCCTTGTACGCCGTGATGTCCGCATAGCTGGTGACGAAGCCACCTCCGGGCAGCGGATTGCCGCGGATCTCCAGCGTGGTGCCGTCCGGACGCTCGCGCTCGTACATGTGGGGACTGCCCTGCCTCAGGTAGGCCAGCCGTCGCTCGATGGCCTCTTCGACGTTGCCCGGACCGAGCAGGCCGCGCCGCGCGTTGAAGCGGAAAATATCCTCGATGGGCCGACCGACGCGCATGTACTCGTCGGGAAAACCGAAGATCTGCTGGTATCGCGCATTCCACGCCACCAGGCGCAAGTCGGCGTCCACCACGCTCACGCCCTGGGGCAGGTGTTCGAGATTGCCGTGGCCGCCCTGGGCGGCTTCGTGCGCGGCGGCCACGATGCTGTCCTGCGCCGAGCGCAAGGCCGCCGCGTGGTGCGCCACCATCCGTTCCAGTTCCTCGCGGCTGCGCTGGCGCAGGCGGGCCAGGCGCACCCGCTGCTGCACGACCAGGCCCACGAGGATCAACGGCAGCCATCCCGCGAGCACCACCAGCGCCGCGTTGCGTCCGGCGGTGAGCGCGGGCCGCGCATCGGCCAGCAGGTGCAGCGTCCATGCCTGTTGCGGCATCGCCAGCGAACGCCAGACCACCTCGTGCTCCAGCGGCGGCGACGTGACGCGCACGCGAGTCGCGCCGTCGCCCGCATCGCCCAGCGACGCACGGGCGATCGGGGGCAGACGCCGGTCGCCGTACTGGCGCGTGGCATCGATCGCGGCGCTCTCGCGGGGATCCAGCGGGTGCAGGGTGCGATACATCCAGGTACCGTCACGGTTGTCGAGAAACACCACGCCGTGGTCGTCGGCCAGCAGCACGATGTCGTCGCCGTGCGCCCAGTCGCGTGGAAGGGCCTCCAGCGTGATCTTCAGCACGATCGCGCCCACGTGCCGCCCGGCATCGTCGTCGATGGCCTGCGCGATGAAGTAGCCCGCCACGTTGGTCGACACGCCCAGCGCGTAGAACGTGGCGTGACCGTCGCGCATGGCGTCGCGGAAATACGGACGAAATCCGTAATCCAGTCCCACGTTGCTTTCCGGCGTATTCCAGTTGTTCGCGGCGATGGCGTGCCCGTGCCGGTCGAGCAGGGTCAACGTCGACGAGTGCACCGCGCCGTTGGCGCGTTGCAGACGCGCGTTCAACGCCGCGGCATCGATCGCCTCCGGCGGCCCCGCGAGGATGGCCCGCAACTCGGGATCGAGCGCCAGTACCGTGGGCAGCACGCGAAACCGGTCGATCAGGCGCTGCACCGCCAGCGCATGCAGGGTAAGCCGGTCGGCCGACTGCGCCGCGATACCCTCCAGCCCCTTACGCCACGCCAGCCATCCGCCGAGCATGGCGCTCCCGGCCATGGCGGACAGCAACAGGACGAGCCAGAACACGTGTAGCGGCCGGATGTTTCGCATCCACGAATACTCTCACACCACCTGCCCGAGGCTCCTCCCTACCGAGGGGGGGAAGCCGATCGCATCGGCGAACAGCGCCTGCCACGAAGATCGGTGCGTCCTCGCGCGAGACCGAAAGCGAGCCACCGGCCTGGCCCCTAGCCAGAATGTGTTATGGGTCATCCGCCCCCGACGCGTTACAAAGGCCGGCGCCCACCCCGGGCGATGCCGTCGGCCGATCATGCTCGCTTCCTCTTCCAACGCAGCCACCCCGCAGCCTTTCTACCGCCAGACCTACGTGCAGGTACTCGTGGCCATCCTGCTCGGCGCCGTGCTCGGCCACTTCTGGCCTACCTGGGGCGAGGCGCTGAAGCCGCTGGGCGACGCGTTCATCAAGCTGGTGAAGATGGTGATCGCCCCGGTGATCTTCCTCACCGTGGTCACCGGCATCGCCGGCATGCCGCACCTGAACGCGGTGGGGCGCGTGGTGCTGAAGGCCATGGTGTATTTCCTGGTGTTCTCCACGCTCGCGCTGGTGGTCGGCCTCGTGGTGGCGAACGTCGTGCAGCCGGGCGCGGGGCTGAACATCGATCCGACCACCCTGTCGACGAAGGAAATCGCCACGTACGCCTCGAAAGCGCACGACATCTCCCTTACCGGCTTCCTGCTCGACATCATTCCCGACACCGTCGTGGGTGCCTTCACCTCGGGCAACATCCTCCAGGTGCTGCTCTTCGCCGTGCTCTTCGGCATCTCGCTCACGCTGGCCGGCGAGCGCGCCCGGCCCGTGGTGGCGTTCTTCGAGGCGATGACCGAGCCCGTGTTCAAGCTCGTGCACCTGCTGATGAAGGCCGCGCCCATCGGCGCGTTCGGTGCCATCGCGTTCACCATCGGCCGCTACGGCATCGGTTCGCTGTCGAACCTGCTCATGCTGGTGGCGACCTTCTACGGCACCTCGCTGCTCTTCGTGCTGGTGGTGCTCGGCGCCGTGTCGCGCCTCACCGGCTTCTCCATCCTCAAGCTCATCCGCTACCTCAAGGCCGAACTGCTGCTCGTGCTGGGCACGTCGTCGTCGGAAGCCGCCCTGCCCTCGCTGATGCAGAAGATGGAACAGGCCGGCTGCGACAAGTCCGTGGTGGGGCTCGTGGTACCCACCGGCTATTCGTTCAACCTCGACGGCACCAACATCTACATGACGCTGGCCGCGCTGTTCATCGCGCAGGCGACCAACACGCACCTGTCGCTCGGCGAACAGATCGCGCTGCTGCTGGTGGCGATGGTCAGTTCCAAGGGCGCCGCGGGCGTCACCGGCGCGGGCTTCGTGACCCTCGCCGCCACGTTGTCGGTGGTGCCCTCATTGCCCGTCGCGGGCATGGCGCTGATCCTCGGCGTGGACCGTTTCATGAGCGAGTGCCGCTCGCTCACCAACTTCATCGGCAACGCGGTGGCCTGCGTCGTCGTGGCGCGCTGGGAAGGCGCGCTCGACCGCCAGGCCCTCGACGATGCCCTCGACCACCGCGCCGCCGGTCGCGACGCGCGTCCGCTCACCGTAAACCAGGGGAATACACCATGAGACTCTTCCGTACCGCGATCCTCGTCGCGACGGTCGCCCTCGCCTGCACCGGGCAAGCCATCGCCCAGTCCGCGCCCGACGCGGGCAAGCCGCTGTCCATCGACCTGTGGCCGGGCACGCCGCCCGGCGGCGGCGGTCCGAGCGGTCCGGAACGCATCGGTCGCACGGGCACCGGCGTGGGCGCGGTGTCCAACGTCAGCCGCCCGCGCATCGAGGTATACAAGCCGGCTCGCCCGAACGGCGCTGCGGTGATCCTCGTCGGGGGCGGCGGTTACTTCCGCATCGGCATCGGTCACGAGGTGATGCCCACGGCCAGGTGGCTCGCCGCGCTCGGCGTCACGCCCGTGGTGCTCTACTACCGCCTGCCTGCCGACCGCTGGCCGGCCGTGGCACCGTTCCAGGACGCCCAACGCGCGATCCGCATCGTGCGCGCCCGCGCGCAGGAGCTGGGCATCGATCCGAAGCGCATCGGCGTGCTCGGCTTCTCGGCCGGCGGCAACCTCGCAGGTATCGCCGAAACGCGCTCGACGAACGCGTTTTATCCGCGCGTGGACACGACCGACGACGTCTCCGCCCGTCCGGACTTCGCCGGCCTGATCTATCCCGTGGTGTCGTTGCAGCCGCCGTTCAATACGACGCGCTCCAGCCGCGAGCTGGCCACCCAGAAGGACTCGGTGCAAGCCTACTCCGTGGAACTGCATGTGTCCCACGACACGCCGCCGACCTTTCTCGCCCAGGCCGCCGACGATCCCATCGCCGATATCGGCAACAGCCTGGTGATGTTCGACGCGCTGAAGAAGAACGGCGTGGACGTGGAGATGCACGTCTTCGACAAGGGCGGCCATGGCTGGGGCCTCGGTGATCCGGGTACGGCAGTGGCCTCCTGGCCGCGCCTGTTCGCCGCCTGGGCCCGTCGCAACGGCTTCTTCTCGGCCGTGGACGATACGCCCTTCGCGCGCATGCCGAGCAAGGCCGCCACGCCCACAAGCACTGACGACGACAACGCGCTCGACGACAACTGAACGCGATCGAAGGGGAATCCAACATGCGCAACACACCACGCCTCTACGTGGCGATCGCCGCCGTGCTTCTCGCCGGTCCCACGTTCGCCGCCGACACCGTCAGCAACGCGGAACTGCTCAAGCTCATCAAGGCCCAGGCCGCCGAGATCAGCGACCTGAAGAAACGCCTCGCCGCCGTCGAACACGAGCGGCAACCCACCGCTACCGCGCCGTCCGTCGCCTCGGTCACGCCAGCCACGCCACCCCCGAACCACGATGCGCAGGTGGAAGCCGCCATCGCCGACACGCGCGAAAGCGAACTGGCCGTGGCCCTCGCCCGTGGCACAGGCGGCGGTGGATCGAGCAGCAACAGCGTGCGCTGGGGGCGCGGCGGTGAAGCCGGGCCCACCTTCCGCAGCGACGACGGCTATTTCAGCTTCAAGCCCAACGGCCGCCTGCTCATCGACTTCACCCGCACCGGGGGATCGAGCTACGACACGCGCAACATCAGCGGTGCGCAGATCACCAGCGCGCGATTGGGCGGCGAAGGTACCATCGGCGCCCTGGGTTACCACGTCGAAGCCGACTTCGCGGACAACGAAGTCGCCCTGCGCCAGACCTACCTCACCTATGCCACGAAGCTGTTCGGCCATACGGCGAAGTTCTACCTGGGCAACTTCCTGAAGGACCTCGGCACGGAAGGCTCATCCGAATCCGCCCGCGTGCCCTTCATGCTGCGCAACGCCGCCACGGCGGTGGGCCAGCCGGTGGTGAGCTACTTCGGCATGGGCGCGCAGATGCGCGTGTACGGCGACAACTGGCACTACAGCCTGTCGGTGAACGGCAACGCGCCGAACAGTTCCACGTCGGGCAAGAACACCGACTCCACCACCTACCTCACCCGTGCGCACTGGAACCCGATCAAGACCTCCGACGGCTTCCTGCACGTGGGCTCCTGGTATTACTACGAGAAGATCAGTGACGGCGTCACCAGCATCAACAACACCCCGGCCATCGCGCTCGACTACAACGACAACCTCGCGGTCTCGGCCAGCTCCATCGCCAATCCCACGCAGGATCGCGGCAAGGGTTTCGAGCTGGGGGGCGTGTTCCGTAACTTCTGGATGATGAACGAGTACGGCAAGCGCACCATCGATTCGAGCACGGCCGATTCGGTGAGCCGCCATGGTTCGTCGTTCGCCGCGGGCTGGATGATCACCGGCGAGGCGCCGGGATTCTCGTCGCGCTCGGGCAGCTGGAAAGCGGTGAAGGTGAACCATCCGGTCACCTCCGGCGGCTGGGGCGCCTTCGAGTTGGCGGGCCGTGTCGACCATTACGACTACGCCGACGCCCCGCGCGGCGGCAAGGGCAAGAGTTACACCCTCGGCCTCAACTGGTACCTCAATGACTGGTCACGCCTGATGCTCAACTACATCCACTGGGACACCGACAACAAGGTGGGCAGCTTCCAGGGACCGGACACGGGCAACTCCATCGGCATGCGGGCGCAGGTGGTGTTCTGAGCAACCGCATGAACGTTGCGCGAACACCCAGCACACGGCGTTAGGCACAGGGCTGCGCGGGTACGACGAGCCTTCGTCGTACCCGCGCGGCACGGCGTCCACGACGAACGGCCCGATGCTCGCGACGAGCGACTTCAAACCACCGGCAGGCGCTTGGGTTCCGATACCGAAAACAACGCCACGCAACCCACTACCTCGATGGTCACCTTTCCGAAGCGTACGTCGAGTTCACGACGCAGGTCGTCCAGGCGGTCTCCGGCATTACCGAAGATCCCCTTCCGGTTGTAGAACGCCATCAGCTTCGTCGCCATGCCCGAACGGACCACGCCCTCGGCCAGGATCGTCGCGCCGAACATCGTGCCGCCCGGCGCCAACAGCGATACCAGGTGATCGAACACGATGGCCTTCTCCGCGATGTCGCCGGGCAGGCAATGGAGCAAGTAGACCAGGCTGATGGACGCGTACGTGCGATCGACGCCCCGGATAGGCTGGAGCACGTCGGCCACGTGGCTAACGGGGGAGTAACGTTCCACGCGCTTCGCCGCGCTCCGCAACGCGTTGCGGTTCAGGTCCATCAGGCCCAGGCGTACGCCGGCCGGGAACCGGCACCGATCCAGATACCAACCCGTACCCACGCCCACGTCGAGGTGATGGTCGCTGACGTGACGGTCGTACAGGGCCAGGATTCGCGGCGTGGGACAACGCCATATCGCCGGATTGGAAATCCGCAGCACGAGGGTGTCGTAGATGGCCAGCGTCGCCGGCGAATACACCGACTGGCTGTCATGGTCCTTGGTCTCCTGCAAACTCATGGCATCGATCTCGGCCTGGGACGGGGTCGGCCAGCATGGCATGGCCTCGATGCGCCGGTCATGAACGCTTCTAGCGCGACGACCCTGCCGCTAAAGATTCGCCGCCGTCGGCCGATCCCTGCATCAAGTGCATCAAGCGTTTCGATACCGAGCCCATGCCCGTCCAGACTGCCCGCCACGCCAACCTGCGAACCCTCCTTACCCAATTGGAGGCCGAAGGCGTCGCCGGATATGCCGAGCAGGCCGCCTACCTGGGCAACATCACCGAGGGCCGCCTGGCCTCCATGGACCACGGCGGCGATATCGACGTGATGTTCGCCCAGCATGTCGAATGGGTGTTCCACCGCCGCAAGGGCTGGATGGACGAACTGCATTCCGATCCCCTGGAGGCCTGAACGCCCCAGGCATGCAGGGGATGGGCGCTTCGGCGGCTCACCGGCACGTCGGCGGAAGCCCATCGACCATGCTCCGGATCGCCACCGCCGCATGCGCGGCTTCGACGCCCTCCGTGTTGCAGAGCGCCCTGATCCGGCTTCTCGCATCTGCCCGCACTCCCGAGCACTGCCATTCGCGCAGCGCATCCAACGGCAAGGTGGCGTAGGCCACGCGGCTGCACTCGTCGACGGCGCGCGCATGGAGGGAGGCCTTCGCCAATTCGTCGGGAACGACATCCATGTCCGGGTCGAAATAGCTGTCCGGAAATGCCGCCATATATCTTGCCGGATCGAGTTCGCGAACGTACGGGCCCACATGCAAAGCGAAGGGTGCACCGCACGGGGCGTTCCTTACCGCCTCCCTGACGAGATCGGCCGTGGCCTTCCGCGTCGTGTCGGCGATCGCCTTGAGCACCGGGAGACCCGCGACCACCGCCATCCTCGGCAGATCGTGCGCCTGCGACGACGCGCAACGGGCCTGCAACGCCGCCACGATGAGGAAGATCACGTCGTCGGCCACGTCGCCGTCCACCTGCATCCGACGTCCCACCGTCTGCGCCTCGGCACCGGCCAGCACCACCGCGGCGGACCCGACCGACGGCGACGGCCTCGTCACCGGTTCGCCATGCGACCGTCGATGCGCGACGCCGACGGCCAGCGCGACGAAAACGCCCACCGCACATAACCAGGCCACGGTTTTCATCACGCCGCGGAAGACCACCCGGGAAACGTATCGGGCAACCGCTGCCAGGCAACGGGACCTTGCGCCATCTCGGCCTCGGTGAGGAGGCACGCGTCCAGCGCGCGGCGCACCTGCGCCTCCGGCAGGTCGACGCCGATCATCACCAATTCCTGGCGGCGGTCGCCATAGCGTGGATGCCATACCTCGGCCAGAGCCCGCCGTTGCTCGATGCTCGGCAGCTCTACCGCCGTGGGAGGCCGGACATGGAGATCGCCGTTCGCGAAGGGCCGGCCGAGGCCTTTACGCACACGTTTGCGACTGGCCCACCAATGTCCCGCCGCGGCTGTTTCCGTCGCACCGCCCGCGACGGCGAGGCTGCCTACCCAATCCATCCGGCTGGCGAGCCAGAAGTAGCCTTTGGCGCGCAGCACACCCGGGATGCCACGCGCCAACAGCGAATGGAACCGAACGGGATGGAGCGGCCTGCCGCTGCGATAGACGAAACTCGTAATGCCGTATTCCTCGGTTTCCGGCGTGTGCTGGCCCATCAACTCCTTGACCCAACCCGGAGCGGTCTGCGCCCTCTCGTAGTCGAACAGGCCGGTGTCGAGCACCGCGGAAAGATCGACATCGCCGAAGGTCGCATCGACCAGGCGCGCGTCCCGGTTGAGGGCGCGCAGCACCCGATGCAGCTCGTGGCGCCGGCCTTCATCCAGCCGGTCGCACTTGTTGACGACGATGACGTCGGCGAACTCGACCTGTTCGGTCAACAGGTTCACCAGCGACCGGCCGTCGCCGTCACCGTTGCTTTCGCCGCGTGCCGCCAGCGAATCGGCCGAACAGTAGTCGGCGAGGAAGCCGACGCCGTCGACCACGGTCACCATGGTGTCCAGGCGGGCCACGTCGGATAGCGAGAAACCGGCCTCGTCGCGCACGTGGAACGTCGCGGCAACCGGCATGGGCTCGGAAATGCCCGTCGATTCGATGAGGAGGTAATCGAAGCGTTCTTCGGCGGCCAGCCGCGTGACTTCCTGCATGAGATCGTCGCGAAGCGTGCAGCAGATGCAGCCGTTGGAGAACTCGACGAGCTTCTCGTCGGTTCGGCTCAAGGCCGCGCCGCCGTCGCGAACGAGTGCGGCGTCGATATTGATTTCGCTCATGTCGTTGACGATGACCGCCACGCGCAGCCCCTGCCGATTACGCAGCACGTGGTTGAGCAAGGTGGTCTTGCCCGCGCCGAGGAATCCGGAAAGGACGGTGACGGGCAACGGACGCCGACGAGCAGGAAGGGTTCGCATGGATGGCCTCGTGGTCTGGACGGCGTCATTCGAACGCCTCGCGGAGGCGTTTCGCATCGTCGTCGTGGTAGGGCTCGATGACCGCGTCGCTCATGGCGTAGGCGGACGAGGCCATCGCGTTTCGGGTCACCTCCGTGTGCAACACGCCCTTGAGGGTCAAGGGGTCGTAAAGGCTCGGGGTATCGACGCCGTGCGCCAGGCGCACGTGAACGAGCATGTTGGGCGGTGGCGGCGGCACATGGATGCATGCGCCGTAGAACGGCACGAAGAAGAATTCGACCGTCTTCCCGTCGTCGTCGGACTCCAGTGGCACGACGTAGCCCGACAGCTTCACTTTCCTGCCGTCCAACGCCGCCACCGTATGCAGGGTGCCGATCTGCTTCGTCCGCCGGTTGCCCACGTGCAGCACCGGCGGCGCGTCCCGGAGCAGCGCGATATCCTCGGGTGGCACCATGCGGCTCCAGTCGAGATCGGCGAAACCTTCCTCATCGGGCTCACCCAGTAGCGACACGCCGGGCGGCACGGCCGCTTTCGCGACGCCATGCGCCGCCGCATAGGCACGCGCGGCCGCGATGCCTTCGGCCCGTGCCTTCGCCAGCGCCGCACGTCCCGCATCCGCTTCGGCCTGCGCACGGGCCAATGCCGACGCCGGAGCGGATCGCGGTTCGCCATCGCCGCCCTGGCATCCGGCGAGAACGGCACATGCCAGCAGGAGCGGGAGTGCGCGTATCACAGGCGCACCTGCAAGCCGTCCGCGAGCGAGCGCCGATACGCCATCCATCCGGGTATGCACCCCGCCAGCACGCCGACGGCGAAGACCGCTCCCAGCAGCGGCCATTCGCCCGGCGCGGGGGCCTGGTCGACGACGAGGCCCGCGTTCACGAGGAGGTAATCGTGTGCGGCCGCCGTCACCAGCGCCAGCAGCAGCCATCCCGCGATCATGCCCGCCAACGTGAGTACCGTGCTTTCGATGACCAGCAGCGCGAAGATCGCGCGAGCGGACGCTCCCACCGAGCGCAACACCGCCATCTCGCGGCGCCGCTCGTTGAGCATGCCGACCAACGTGGCGAGCATTCCCGACATGCCGGCGAGAAGCACCATCGCGCTGACGACGCGCAACGCGTTTTCGGCGGCACCGACCAGGTGCCAGAGTTCGCCCAACGCCACGCCAGGCAGCACGGCGAGCAACGGTTCTTCCGGGTATTCGTCGATAGCCCGCTGCACCGCGAAGGCGGACAAGCGCGAGCGCAAGCCCACGAGCGCCGCGGTGATCGCCTTGGGCTCGAGATCCGCATGCCTGGCCTGCTCCGCCGTGGTGGCGGTACCCGGCAAAGGCACGCCGGAGCGCCAGTCGAGATGGATGGCTTCGATCGCCGGCAGGCTCACTAGGATCGAGGCATCGACCGGCGTACCCGTGGGCGCCAGCACGCCGCCGATCCGGAACGGCTTGTCGGCGTGCTGCGCCAGCAAGGCACCGCCCAGGCCATGCGAGAGCACGATGGTATCGCCCACCTCGTAGTGAAGCCGTCTCGCGACCTGCGAACCGATGACGGCGTCGTAGAGATCGTCGAACGGTTTTCCGTCGGCGAAGCTCAGCCGGTTCGCCCGGCCGTAACGGTAATGCCGGAAGAAGTCGGCGGTGGTGCCGGTCACGCGGAAGCCGCGGTGCGAGTCGCCCAGCGACAACGGCACCGTCCATGCCACCTCCGGCATGGCGGCGATGTCCTTGTAGCTCTTCCACGTGATGTTGTTGGTGGCCTCGCCCACATGGAACACCGCGTAGAGAAGCAGGCTTACCGGTCCGGTCCTCGCACCCACCAGCAGGTCCACGCCGGATACGCTGCCGGCGAAGCCCTGCCGCGCATCGGCGCGCACGCGCTCGACGCCGAGCAGCAGGAAAACGCTCAGGGCGATGGTCAGCAGGCTCAGCGCGACGCCCGCCTTGCGTTGGCTCAGGCTCCTGAGCGTCACATAGAGCAGGCTCATGATGCCGCGCCCGCCCGCACGTGCGCCGCAAAAGGCCACAGGGATACGGAACGGTCGAAGTGGCGCGCCAGCGACAGGTCGTGGCTCACGAAGACCACGCCCGTGCCGTGGCGACGGCATTCCTCGAGCAACAGGCGCAGAAAGGCATTGCGACTGGTCGAATCCAGCGCCGAGGTCGGCTCGTCGGCCAGCAGCAGCGCCGGACCGCCGATCATCGCGCGAGCCGCGGCGACGCGCTGTTGCTGACCCACGCTCAGCTCCCCGGTATGCGCATGCAAGATCGTCCGTGCATCCAGGCCCAGCGCAAGGAGCAGGCGTTTCGCCTCGCTACGCACCGAGGCACGGGTCGACCCGGCCCGTGCCGCCCTCTCCCGAGACCACGCGCAGCCGAGCAGGACGTTCTGCATCGGGTCGAGAAACGGCAGGAGATTGAACTGCTGGAACACGTAGCCGAGGTGGTTCGCGCGAAAGCCGTCGCGCGCGGCCGGTGTCGATGCCGCAAACGACGTGCCCAGCACGGACACGTCGCCTTCGGTCGGCGAGAGTACGCCCGCGAGCAATCCCAGCAAGGTGCTCTTTCCGCTGCCGCTGGGGCCGCACAGGAACAGTCGATCCCCCCGCCCCACGACGAGGTCGTCGAAGGCGAGCGCATTTTCGCTACCCCGCCATGCATAGCGCAGGCCACGCGTACGCAGCAGCGGCGCGTCTTCGCCGTAGGGAATCATGGCGAGAGATCGACATGGACGGCCGGGGCGTCGAGCGTCTGCCGCGTGCTACCCGACGCGGTGATGACGTCGACCACCATCTCGTGCACCGAGGGAAAGGCTTTCGGCAATCCGATGTCGATACCGTCGAGTTGGCCCATGTCATGGCATGTGAGCCAGCCCCGCGCCACGTAATCGGCGTGACCGTCCAACGCGCGAACCTCCGGATCGGGCGCCTCCACCGTTACCCGGTTCACGCGGCAACCGGCCGCTTTCGCCGGAATCAACCACGAGCCGCTCCTGAGCACGCCGATCGCCGCGGCGACGGCCTTGTTCTCCGCCATCGTTGCGGGAGCCCGCTCGAAACCCACGACATCGTGGCCGGGAAGAATCGCCTCCACCTCGACCTGGACGCCTTCCACCGAAACGTTCACGGTGGCCTGCCCGTGCACGTGGGGCCCCACATGCCGCTCCTGTGCACCAACCACGGTCGAGAGGGTCGCAAAAAGAAACGGGAACACCATGAAATGCCTGCGCACGGAGCGATGCCGTCAACATGTTATGTTATAACATACTATACATGGCACATCACCCGGTCCACCAGTCCCGTCGCCCGAACGCCGACAAGCGCGATGCCGCCTGCGAGCGGGGAAAAGGGCGTCGCTCTCGAACGGCGCGTATTCGGCAGGAGTTCCGGGCGGGGATGCTACGTGCGAAGCCAATCACACTTATCGAATCGTCCTACCGTGTCGGCGTCTTCGATACCTGACTAGTATGGAAAGCGAAACGTCATGCCATCCCGACGTTTCCGCCCCTCGTTCCCAACCCTCGGAGGAAGTGCCGATCATGAAGATGCTTTTTTCCCTGAAGAACAAGCTGTCCCCGAAGAAGAGCCTCAAGGCGTACGCGTGGTACCTCTGGTACTGAACAGGCACCTCGGCATGCCGTCGGTACGACGGTAACCGTGATCGATTCGGCCGCGCCGGGCCAAGCCCTGGCGCGGCTTTCATGTCTTCAGGGAACGCATTTCATGATCTCCACCGGCGGACAAGCCCGACAGACGGTATTCGCCCCCCGGCTCCAGGCGCTGCTGGATGAACATCGCGGCAAGGATCTTTTCCGGCTCGATGACGATACCGTGGGCGTCGCCGGCCCCGAGTTGATGCACCGCATCCTGTCCGCGCGCTACGCCACCGAAACCGAACGCCCTACCTTTAAGCCGCTGCACGGCCGGTCCATCCAGCGCGCCGACGCGATCCAATGGATGCAGGCCATCGGTCGCGACGTGCGCACGGCGCTGAAGAAGCCGATACCCGAAGATACCGATCTGTCCGGTGAATGGCCCCAGACGGGCCACAACTACCTGCGCGACCTGCTCCTGCGCAACGATCCCCAACGCCTGCGCATGCTGATGAGCCGCGTGCTCGAACTGACGCCCAAGCTGACGTGGGCCGTTATCGCCGTGGGCGCGTTGCGTCCGTTCCGCCTTGGGGAAGATGCCTCGGTGGTCGCCGGGATGCCCGCGAATACCCGTGGCTATCATGACCGACGCTATGCCATGGGCCTGTACCGTCGAACGGTGGCGCCGGTGTGCTTCACCATCTCCACGCTCGTCGCCAACGCGCTGTGGCTCGGCTCACCCTTCGACGAGGGCATGCCGAACAGCCATATCCTTTACGAGGCGATGCGCCTGTTGCCGCCGTCCTGGAACATCCTGCGCAACGCATCGCCCGAATACCCCGCCATCGATTCCCGCATCGGGCCCAAGGACGACATCCTGATCCTGCCGCTGCTCAGCCAGCGTGACCCGGCGATCTGGGACGCGCCCGACGCGTTCCGGCCGGAGCGATGGAACGACATCGATCCCGACGATCATCCGGCGTACCTGCCCTTCGGCCATCGCTCCGAACGTTGCTGGGGACGGCACATGGTGATGCCGCTGGCGGACATGCTCCTCGACGTCCTGCGCAAGGAAGGGATGGCGGTCAGCCCGTACCAGACGGCCGTCGACGTGCCGCTGGCCGGGCTGCTGGGCGTTTCGCAGATTCAGGTGTCCACGCGTCGCGCCCACTGAGAACGACCCATCAAGCAGCGGCCTTCAGCTGCTGCAGGAGTTCCTTTTTCCGCGCTTCCATACGCGCGCCGAGCTCCTCGAGCTGCGCCTTGTCGAGCAGCTTCCTCGCGTCCTTGAACATCTCGCCTTCTTCTTCCTCGATGTGATGCTCGATCAGTTCCTTGAGCACCTTGGCCCGTCCGGAGAACTGCTCGGTGGCGGGATCGGTCTTCATCAGGTCGGGCAGCACGAGGTCCTCGGCGGCGCGGTGCTCTTCCAGCGCCTCGAAGTACATCTTCTCTTCTTCCTTCTTCCCGGCGGATTTGAATGCCGGATAGAAGATCTCTTCCTCGATGGTCGTATGCGCCTTGAGGTTCATGTGGATCTGCTGCAGGAGTTCGGTGCGCTTCTTCACCGCGCGCGTGGTCGACTCCGCCAGTTCCCCGAGGAGGTTCTTGACGAGCTTGTGGTCTTCTTTAAGCAGTGCGATGGCATCCATGGACGTCTCCTGGCGTTGGCTGGGAGCCTGAAGCGTCCGGTCACGCCGGTGACGAGGATGTCGCGGCCGTGACACGTCGCCATACACACGGTGGCGTGAAGACCACCTCGGCAATCGCCAACCTGCCCTTCAACTTCGTTTTTCCAAGATAGCGTTTTAAGACGGGAGGCCGACATGAAGGCACTGACCTATCACGGCTCGAAAGACGTGCGCGTCGAAACGATGCCGGACCCGACTCTCCTATCGGGCGACGACGTGATCTTGCGCGTTACCGCGACGGCGATCTGCGGGTCCGATCTTCACCTCTATCACGGCAAGATTCCCGAAACCAAACACGGCGATATCTTCGGACACGAGTTCATGGGCGTCGTCGAAGAAGCAGGCCCCGACGTGACGAACGTCGCGGTCGGCGACCGGGTGGTGATTCCCTTCGTGATCGCCTGCGGAAAGTGTTTCTTCTGTGAAAACGACCTGTTCGCCGCCTGCGAAACCACCAATCCGGACCAAGGTGCCAGCCTGCGGAAACGGAACGGCATGACGCCTCCCGCTGCCTTGTTCGGCTACTCGCACCTCTACGGCGGCGTACCCGGCGGACAGGCCGAATTCGTACGCGTGCCGAAAGCCAACGTCGGACCCTTCCGGATACCGGGAAGTCTGGACGACGAACGCGTCCTGTTTCTTTCGGACATCCTGCCCACCGGCTACCAGGCGGTGCTCAATGCCAAGGTCAGGCAAGGCTCCAGCGTTGCCATCTTCGGTGCCGGCCCGGTCGGCCTGATGGCGGCCGCGTGTTGCCGCATGCTCGGCGCCGAACGTATTTTCATGGTCGATTCGGAACGCTACCGACTGGATTTCGCCGTTTCCGCGTTCGATGTCGTACCCGTGGATTTCAGCGAGGTCGACTCGTCCGAGTTCATCCTGGAACGGACCGGCGGACGCGGTGTCGACGCGTCGATCGATGCCGTCGGCTTCGAGGCGAAAGGCAGCACCACGGAAACCGTGCTCAGCACGCTGAAGCTGGAGACCAGCTCGGGAGAAGTGCTTCGCCAATGCATCACGGCGACCCGGCGCGGCGGCGTGGTGAGCATCCCCGGCGTGTACGCTGGCTTCATCCACGCGTTCCTGATCGGCGATGCCTTCGACAAGGGCCTCACCCTCGCCATGGGCCAGACCCACGTTCAGAAATTCCTTCCGGAGCTGCTCGAATTCATCGAAGACGGCAAGCTGCAGCCGGATATCATCATTTCCCATCGCATGAAACTCGCCGACGCGGCCAAGGGCTACGAGATCTTCGACAAGAAGGAGGACAACTGCCGCAAGGTCGTCCTCACGCCATGACGTGGCGGTGATGCCGTCCATGGGAATACTCGGCTGGATCGTTTTCATCAGCGTCCTGCTGGCGGTCACCTCGACGGCCGCCGGATGGATTCGCCGTGGCCCGATCACCTCGTTCGCCATCTATCTGGTCATGGGTGTGGTCGTCGGCCCTGCGGTGCTCGACCTGGTACGGCTCGATATCGGGGATAACGCGTCCTGGTTGCGTGGGATGACCGAAGCCGGTCTGGTGGTATCCCTCTTCATCACCGGGCTGAAACTACGCCTTCCCCTTCGGCACCGCGCATGGCTCACGTCGCTTCGGCTCGCCGTCCCAGGCATGCTCTTGACCATCGCCGGCGTGACCTGGCTGGTTCATGCGTTCGTGGGATGGCCGTGGCCGATCGCGTTGGCGATCGCCGCCATGCTGTCGCCGACCGATCCGGTCCTGTCCAGCCTGGTCTCCGTGGACGACGCCCGTGACGACGACGCCATGCGAGTGGCGCTGTCGGGGGAGGCCGGCCTCAACGACGGAACGGCGCTTCCGTTTCTCTTGCTCGCGTTGATGCTTCTCGCCACGCCACACATGGAGCCTGGCGCATGGCTTCACTGGTTCACGCGGGATCTCGTCTGGGAGTGGGTGGCCGGACTCGGTTTCGGTCTCGCCGTGGGTTGGCTCGTCGGGTATGGGGGAACCCATCTTCGTCATGCGACGCAGGACGTGGCACCCAGCGACTTCCTCGCACTGGGCATCATGGGCCTGGCTTATGGCGGTGCCGAACTCCTGCACGCCTCCGGGTTCCTTGCCGCATTCGCCGCGGGCGTCGGCTTGCGCCGCGTCGAACTCACCGTGACGGAGCAGCATACCGGCAGCGAGAAGGACGGCATGGCCGACGACTCGCCCGCGGAACTTCTCGTGCGACCGAACGAACGCAGCACCGCCGACGCCAAGCATCCTGCCCACACCGTGGGCTGGGTCGTCTCGGACGCGCTTTCCTTCGGCGATACCACGGAGCGCCTGATCGGTGGGGCGCTCGTCTTCGTCGCGGGCATCGCGGCCTGGCCGTCGTTCAGCGCCGCCGGTGTCGCGGTGGCCCTTGCCCTGCTCTTCGTCATTCGTCCTGCTGCCGTATGGATATCCACCATGGGCGAGCGCCTGCCATGGCAACGTCGCCTGCTTCTGGGGTGGTTCGGCATCCGCGGGCTGGGCAGCATCAACTATCTCGCGTTCGCGCTTACGCATGGCCTATCGGGAAGCGCAGGCAAAGCGGTGACCCATGCCGTACTTACCGTGGTTGCCCTCAGCATACTGGTCCACGGCGTGACCGCCACGCCACTCATGAACTGGCGTGGCCGTGCGCTGGAAAATCATCGCAAGCGGCCGCCGCCGACAAGGGTGCATTAGATTAGAGACGCCCTTGCCGCCCAAGGGGTCGCAAAAGATCGCCCGCATGATGAACCGACGCGCGACGCATCATTCCACCGCCGACGCCGCTCGCGCCAACGCCTCGGCCTCGGCGGCCCCTACCCGTTCGGAATACCGATCGACCAGATAGTCGGCCCGCCCACGCACGAGATGGGTGAACTTCATCAGTTCCTCCATGACGTCGACCACCCGGTCGTAGAAAGGTCCTGGTTTCATGCGCCCGTTCGCTTCGAACTCCTGCCATGCCTTGGCCACCGACGACTGGTTGGGAATCGTGACCATGCGCATCCACCGGCCCAGCACGCGCAACGCATTCACCACGTTGAACGATTGCGAGCCGCCGCAGACCTGCATCACGGCCAGGGTACGGCCCTGCGTGGGACGCACGCTGCCCTCTTCCAGAGGCAGCCAGTCGATCTGGTTCTTGAACACCGCCGTCATCGTTCCGTGGCGTTCGGGACTTACCCACACCTGCGCTTCCGACCACAGCGACCATTCGCGCAGCCGCTGCACTTCCGGATGGCTCTTGTCGACCGAGTCGAAGATGGGGAGTTCGTGCGGATCGAAAACCCGGGTCTCCGCACCGAGGTGACGAAGGATGCACTCGGCTTCCAGGGCGAGCTTGCGGCTGAACGACTGCGGTCTGAGCGACCCGTAGAGCAGAAGGACGCGCGGGGGATGGCCCGCATCGGACGCGGCGCGAAGGAGATCCGTCGCCGTCGGAGGCAGGTAGTCGTGTCGAAGATTCGGAAGATCGCTCATGGATTGCCGCCGGCATGTCGTTTTGACTATTCTAGTTATATGGAAATGAATACCGCAATCGCCGCGCTGACCGCCCTCGGCCATGCGACTCGCCTGTCCGTGTTCCGGGAGCTGGTCAAGGCCGGGCCGGCCGGGCGCATGGCCGGCGACCTGGGCGCTGCCATAGGCGGGATTCCCGGAGCCACCCTATCCTTTCATCTGAAGGAACTGGTCCACGCGGGCCTCATCCGAGGCGAGCAGCGAGGACGCTTCGTTTGCTATCAGGCCGATTTCGCCGCGATGAACGGGCTCATCGGCTACCTCACCGAAAACTGCTGCGCCGACAGCTCGCTGGACGGCTGCGGCGTGAATGACTGCCGCTCCTGACCCGGATTCGCCATGGCCCACCGCATTCTTTTTCTTTGCACGGGTAATTCCGCGCGCAGCGTACTTGCCGAAGCCACCTTGCGCGCATGGGCAGGCCCGCGCTTCGACGTCTTCAGTGCGGGCAGCAAACCCGCGGGTGCCGTCCATCCCCTCGCCCTCGAAACGCTGCAAGGCGAAAGCATCGCGACCGATGGGCTTCGAAGCAAATCGTGGGACGAGTTCGCCGGCGACGAAGGTACGCCGATCGACGTGGTAGTGACCGTATGCGACAGCGCGGCGGCCGAGCCCTGTCCCGTCTTCTTCGGCGATTTCGTTCGCACGCATTGGGGGCTTCCCGATCCGGCGGCCGTCCAAGGGACGGACGAGGAGCGCCGGAAGGCATTTCTCGATGCGCATGCGATCGTCAAGGCGCGGCTGAAAGCGTTTCTCGAGCTTCCCGCGCGCACGTGGTCGGATGCGACGACGCTGAAAGCGGCACTCGATCGTATCGGTACGTTAGCCTCGTGAGGCCTTCTCCCAACCCGCACGAGTCCGGAACGATGTGGAGGAAAGCGTCGGCCCTCTGCCCGGATGTCCGTGAAAGTCGGCACCGGCCGACAAGATTGTTCTTGTCTGGCGGTGGGGACCCGCGATGGCTCAGAGCAACCGGATTCCGAAGGGCCTGACGGCCACGGCGAACACGGCAAAGCAGACGACGGTCAAGAGGGCACAGATGGCCATGGCCGGCCAGAACCCCCAACGGCTGAAGATCCATGGAAACGCGAGGAACATGGGTAATGTCGGCACCACGTACCAGAACGTATACCAGGCATGGTTGGCGATCTTTTCGGCCGGCTGGCGCTCGATGTAAAGCCAGGTGAGCGCCAGCAGGGTCACCAGTGGCAATGAGGCCAGAAGCGCTCCGAGCCTGTCGCTTCGTTTGGCAACCTCGGAGACGGCGACCACCACCGCGGCGGTGACCAGATACTTTGTAATGAGCCAGGACATGGCGATCTACCGGAGATAGCTTCGGAGAACGGCGAACACGGGCTCGAGCTCCCTGAGGGCCTTTGGCTGGCTGGCGGCGACATGCTCCCGCAAGTGGCCCTCCAGCAACTGGCTCATCAACCCCTGCACGGCCCCCCGGATGGACGCAGCCTGCTGCAGGACGCCGTCGCAGTCTGCGTCTGCCTCCAGCGCCTTTTCCAGCGCGCTCACCTGCCCGCTGATGCGGCGGACGCGTGTCATCAGCGCCTTCTTGTTTTGCACGGTATGGGACACGACCCACTCCTGGCGTTTCACATAGTATAGGGGAGTATCCTACCTTAGAATCCCGTGAACCTTCCGCCCCGTCCTCTTTCCACCATGCCCACCAGTTCAACCGGTTGCAGATGATTCGGTAGGCGCATCGGGGCCGCATGTGACCCGGTTCGTGATCCGACGGTTTTTCTCCGCGCACAAAAAAGCCCGCGTTAGCGGGCCTTTTGCGAAACTGGCGGAGAGGGTGGGAAACACTTTCCCCCTTCCCTCCCATGCCCTTCAGGCCCAAACCGGTGTACTGGTGTGTGACCCGATTTTGACCGCAGTGGACCGGCTCTTCAAGCAGCCTTCGGCCGCGCGTACTACTTGCTCCAGTGTCCCAACACCCACTCCCACCGATGGGTGTTGTAGTCCCATCGCCAGTGGGCCCGCACCCATTTGGTCTTTCCGAGCGGCTGAAGGGTCTTCATGTTCTGGAGCCGGTCAAGTGGCTTTGGTGGACGTGGAGGACGAGGTAATTGGGGACGCCGCAATGCCATCGGTACTCTCCTCTGGTGGATACAGCCTTTCGAAGGTCGGTGGCGGGCAAACAGGCACCGGTTGCGCGGCAGGGACCCTGCGTGTCTCCCTTTCGCCCGAATACCTCGCCTGGCCTCATCGGGTAAAAAGAAGGCCGGGATGCCCCGGCCCTCGTCGTCAACTCACCCCTTGCTGGAACGGGGGTCGTTCTTCCGCTGGTAGGTCCGTTCCTCCTGGATTCGGCCGTTCTCCTTGTGGATACGGACCGAGCCGACCTTGTCGGCCATGAAGGCTTGCGTCTTGTGGATGGCTTCGGCCTTGGTGTCAGCCTTGAGACTGGCCCGCTGCGCGCCCTGGCCCGTCAAAGCCCACCCGTCCTCTTTCTTCGTCAGGTCATACCGTTTCATATGAAGCCCTCGATGGGTTGCATGGGTACAACTGGCGGCATGACGCCCGCCAAAGAAAAGGCCGCCCCGTAAAAGAGGGCGGCCGGTTGGTCATGCAGCGATGACGTCAGGAGTCATGGCCAAGGCCGTTCCCACCGCCTTTCCGAAGGAGGTGTCAAAGTGCGCCATCGCCATCTCGATAAAACGACCGTGGTAGACGGCATAGACCTCCTTGGTCGCCTGATGGCCGCGCGGGAACAGGATTCCAAGCTGGAGTTCTCCAGCCACAACCTTCGGACGGAGCCATGCCTTGCCGCGCCACTGGTCGGGGGTGTGGGTGAAGTCGCCGTCCGCGTCGTACTTCCACGTGGTGACGTGGCCCTGGTCGATGGCCTTCTTCATCGCGGCGAGAAGCCCCTGGGGATTGCTGGTCGTAAAGCTAATCATGGTGTTTTCCTTTTGGGATGGAGGTCCCGGAATCCATGAAGCAACAACCCGTCTGGAATGCCCTGCTATTGCCTATTGATGGTCAATAGGAATAATTTGCAGATGCACCCTGTCCCCAAGACTGGCTGCGCCGCGCGCCTCCGGGTGCGCGCCGGAGGGTTGAGTTCCTAGGCTCAACCCTCCTTTTTTTTGCCCCGTGACGGCGGCCGATTCCCTTCACACGAACCTTATGCCTGCCAAGGTCTCCCGTAAAGACTTGACAGCGACTTGATTTTTCGCGAAAAAAATGCTACTTAGTTCTTGTTTTTCTCGTTTTGGAAGGGACTTCGAAAAACAAGAACAAGGCTGGGGTCACGATGCTGACCGAAAGCTGAATGAGTCACGCTGCCTTCTTCGCCGCTGCCCCACCCTTCTTCTCCACGTCCGTCGCCGCCTTCGCCGCCGCCTTGAACTCGGGCGCCAAGGCCTTGAGTCGGGCAACCAGCCCAGACAGGTCATAACCGTTCGGCCGCTTGCCGTGGTTGGTGATTTTTTCCACCCGCCGCACCAGCCCCGCCTTCTCCAGTTCGGCCACCTGGCGCTGGAGTTGCCGTTCGGAGATGCCAATGCGGTCGGCCAGGGTCTCCTTCTTCGACCAAGGATGCTTTTTTGCATCCATCCACCAATCGATGAGCTGGAGAAGAATCGCAAGCTGGGTGCCGGAGAGGCCAAGTCGCCCTTGGGCCCGGAGCAGGATGGAGGGGATGATGACGAATCCCCGTGCCATGACCATCTTTCCCCACTTCGCGTCCGCCGAATTGGACGAGGGAGGCTTCTTCGCTTCGGGTTCCTGGGCGGGCTTTTTCTTTTTCGGGGTCGTCGTCATGGAGGTATCCTTGCGTCACGACCTCAATCTAGGGCCGCCGGGGCGCGGTCACAAGGATTCGTGAGGAGACATCCACGCCTCCTCCGACCGGACGTTGAAGCCTCCTTCCAGGAGGAGACGGGAATGACCGGTAAGAAACATCCCAGACCCCACCACCGTTAGCAGGACCACAGAACCACAGGGGACCGGACACCAGTGACCAGTCCATGGGGACGCCAAGGAAAGAGTGTTCCCTAACTGGTCGGGTTCGGCTTTTGCAGCCGCTCCAGTTTCTCCAGCCGGTGAACGAGCAACTGGGCTCCTGAGTGGTCGACGAAGTCCTCGTAAAGGACGGTGGTGTCCCGGTAGTGGTGATGGAGGGCGTTGAGAGCCTTGCGCAGCGAATCGAGCATGCGTTCGACCTTTGCCCTGCTGATGCCGGAAAGCGGATGGGCCTGCTGGTCCACCGCATGACGATGGTCCCTGTGGGCAATTCTCTTGTTCCGGTGTTCCCTGGCGAACTCGCATTCCGCCATTGCATCTGAACACAGCGCATCGACCTCGGACCGGAAGACCGTGTCGGCAATCAGCGGGGAAAGCGAGTGGATGGTGAGGTTTTTGTTGCTCCCGCTTCTCGCCGGGTCCGTCATCCGCGCAATCCCGAGCAGGACCCCATCCCATAGCTGGTCCTGGATAATCTGGAAAAAAAGCCCTGCCGTGCGGTTCAGGAGATGGACCGTGTCTTCGTTCGTGCCGAAGAGCTGCCGGTACTGGAGCCACACCACCTGAAGTTCAACCAGCTTGTTGTCGAGGACTGCCATGACCTCGCCAAGGTCGTCGCCCATCGTTTCAGAAAACCTGTTTGGGCCATCTGCGTGCTGCACGTCCACTTCCTCGCGGATTTTTTGAATTTTTGGAAGACGTCTGTGGTACTTGGTCACGAGGTTGGCATGGATTCGTCCTCATCTACCAACATGTCGTCCAGCGCCTTTCTATGAGGGTAGAGGACATACGGCTGGATAAGTTCGATGTGCCGCGCTCCGCACTCCACATAGGCCGTCCCAAAGGATGCTACCTGCCCAGGACTTACCCCAAATATTTCCTCAGGCTTGATGAGCCCTCCCACGCCGTTGGAAAACCACTCCTTGAGCATCTTCGTGTGTTGTTCCGAGAATTGGAGCTCACCATCCTCTTCAAGCACAAAGCATGCGTGCACGCCAATGCCCTTGATGCTCGATAGCTCGTCGAAACGCTCCTCGGTCACCGAATAAAATTTCGCCGTCATCAAAATTCGATGAAGCGCAACCCTGTTGATATCGGCCCCCAAGACAACAGGGTTGTGCGTTCGACTCACGGCGCGCAAAATTTCGTCTGGGCGCAAGCCAAGCGCACACCACATCCAGTAGTTGAGAAGCAAGGCCACCTTGTTTACGACACGGGAAATACGGGTGTAGCCACCGGGCGGAAGACTCAGTTCGTCACCATGGGCAATCTCGTTTCTCATATCGGTAATGGACCGGAAGTCATCATCGGAAATATCGATGACCGACACCACGCCAGAATCAGATACAGAGCATGCATACCTGTAGAGGTCGGTGAATGTCGGTTTCGGCATCTTTCCTCCCCCGTACACCTGACCGACAAGCTTGATGAGTTGGTTCCGTTGTTCGTGAGACAGCGGCTCGCTCAGTTCACCCAGTTTTTTACGCAACTGGGCCAAGCGGTCGACAGGAGCCACTGAAGTGGGAACGCTCTTCCCGTCGCCCATCTTCTGGACCACACCATCCAACAGACTGATGTAACCGATTAAGCGATACTCCCAAAAACCTTCATATCTCAGCATGCCCGCCATTCGAGCCCAGGTTACAGTCCGAAGGGAAGAGGCATGGTAGTTTTCGATGACCGCCTTCCATCGGCCGTCCAGCATGTTTTTTTGAATCAGGAATCGTGGCCAGGAACGCTCTCGGTCTTTGTTTGGTGACCGTTGAAAGTAGTGAAAATATGCATCATGCAGCGCATGGGAACCCTCGGCAGCGAGTCCCACGCCCTCGATGTCTACAGGATGGCCGATGAGCAGAGTCAGGAGGGCGGCCATTTCCTTGCACTTTTCCTGGGCCTGCTTTGCAGAAAAACACCCCGCGTTCTTCTCAATAACGAAGCCAACCCGCTCCTCGATGACCAGGTCGTCGCCAGAATGCCTCCTTCTGCTTTTGACCCAGGAGGAAACAGAGAGGGCTTCGCCTCCGATATCCACCTCAACCTCAATCGGCTCGGGACGGCCGACCCACGTAAAAGACTCGCCTACGTCGCCTTGTATCTGCTGTCCGACGAAGAACCATTCAGTGACGTCGCTGTACCAGACGCAGATTTTCCAAAAGGCCTCTGCAACATCGCCTTCCACAAGCATGTCGACGTAAACATAGGTGCCGTGGAACTGACAGCCGAACAAGGACACGTCCCCGCCATCCCGCGTCTTCGCAAGGAGTCTGGTGTACGTGACACCCTCCTCCAGTTCCCCAGAAATGGATGGAAACCTCAAACTTACAACGGCAGTGACATCTGAGCCATACACAAGGCGCCCGGAACCGACGACCTTGTCGTCCAGGTACACGTCGACATCCAATTCCTGACGTTCAGTAAAAGCGTCTTTCGGCCCCATCATTTTCCCTCTCGTGGCGCCACAAGATTACGAGACATCTACACTGCCTGGCATCTTTGCCCTCATGGGATTGCAGACCTGCCATCTGTCGGTTTCAGAACACCGGACTCGCACCACCTTGGCTGCAAATCGAGGATTCATAAATGCCCTCTTCCAAGCCTTTTCCGCATCGCTGGGGACAATTCTTCCCACTGCCAATCCTCCCAACCACTCACATCAGACACAGGCGCAAGCAGTGACACGCATCGTCCATGCCGGAATCGTGCAGCCATCCATAAGGCCTCGCTGCTGTGGGCCTTCGGGTCACTGACCAGGAGGAGCAGTCCAACGCAGCGCCACTGCCCCCGTTGCGCGGCGTTCTTCAGCGCTGCCGAATGAAGCGCCGCCGGGTCCACGTCGGGATGCTGGAGGAGCCGGGCGACGGTGACCTCGTCACCGTCCCACGCGGCATCCTGCAATTGTCGTTCGAGTTCTCTGTTCAAAAGGGCCTCCGTGTCCGTCAGTCGTCCATGGTCGGACTCAGAGCCGGCGGGCAGGCGGTGCAGGTGCCAGTCCCGTTTTCCGCATCTTCCGCTCGAACATCCGGCGGCGCTCGGACTTGATGAGCGCGGCAATGGCGGCGGTGTAACGGGTGGCTGACTGCCGGTCGAAGTCGGCGACCTTGAGTGCTCTCGATGCCCAGCCGTTTCCATCCGACCGGCGCATGCAGCGGCGGATGACCGGGGCGGTCGGCGCATCACTCCACGGCCAGCCCCGGGTGTTGAGCCGGTCCCGGCGGTCCTGGGAAGCCGTTGCCGCCGTCCACGGCCACTGGCCGGTGTCGACATCGTCGAACAGCGCCGGCCTGGTTGAGGCCCGGTAACCCAGCCAGGTCGCAAAGGACTCGAAGTGCTGCTCCTCGTGGCGGAGGTAGTAGCGGACCAATCGGAGGGCTTGCTGGTGCTGAAGATGAAGACTGAGTTGGTGGGCCTTCCATGCGGCCCAAAGTTCAGCAGTGGAAGCGAAGAGCTTGGCCTCCCCCAGCCAGAAAGGTTTGCCGGTGGCGGTCTGGGCGAGCATCCAGGTCA